>NZ_JBSGJZ010000002.1:0-475055 GCF_053605825.1 Saccharopolyspora sp. NPDC003752
GGATTGTGGGGGCTGCGGGTCGGAGGTCAAGCCCGGCCTGGCGGCCGCCCCTTCGGGGTTTCAGGCTTGACATCCGACCCGCAGCCCCGGTTCGGCTTTGTATCGCGGGGATGGCCCGGAGTGGGCTGGTCCGTTCGCGGCTTGCGTTGCCGGGTGGGCGTTTTCGGGTTTGCCGGGGCTGGTGGGGGTTTGGTTTCGGGTTGATCCGTCGCAGGGGTCGGGCCGTTGTGGGATGGCTCGACTTCGCGGGAAATTGATCCCTGGTCTCCGGGCACGGTGCGCATTGCCGATGGTGGCGCGGGTTTGGTGGTGGATGGGGTCGCCTTCGGCGTGTCGTGCACGAATTTCGTTGGGCGGCCGGGTTTTTGCGGATTGTGGCGGGGTGTTTCACCTGATCAAGCGACCATAAAAAACGTGCGAACGCGTGTTCGAGTGCGGGACAATTGTGGCATGACACCGCTGCTGAACATCCAGGACTCGACTGTGCAGGCCTTGCCTCAACAGTCGGCGGTGTCGTGCACCGATGCCGAACTCGCGGCCCGCATCCAAGAACTGGAAAAGGAAATGCGGGTACTGATGTGGGAGCAACTGCAGCACATCGCCGAGGCCGACCATCGGGCCATCCACACCGAGACCACCGCCCGATCGCTGCAGGCCTGGTTGCAGGGGCTGCTCAACATCGACCCGCGTGACGCGAAAACCCGCGTCACAGTCGCCCGCAACGTCGAAGACCGGCAAACCTTCCACGGCGAGCTCATGCCTCCCGACCTCCCCGACACCGCCGCCGCCCTGGCCGAAGGCGCGATCGGGCTGGAACACGCGCGCGTCATCGTCAACGGAATCCGCCGTTTGCCCGAGTACGCCCGCTGCCACCAAGTCGCCGAGGTCGAAACAACGCTTGCCGGGTATGCGCGGACGATGCCGCCGAGGGAACTGGAGAAACTCGCCGAACGCATCCGCTACCTCCTCGACCAAGACGGCGCCTACCGCGACGAGGAAACCCAGCACGAGGCGCGCGAGTTGCACTACGGCACCACCCGGGACGGCATGACAGTCATCAAAGCCCGACTGGACCGCGAGACCGGGGCGAAATTCGCCGCGCTCATGCAACCGCTGGCCGCACCCCGACCCGAGACCGACGGGGAGAAAGACCCCCGCACGGCCGGGCAGCGGAATGCCGATGGGTTCTCCGCGTTGCTGGATTTGGCGCTGGACCATGACGGGATGCCCCGCGCCGGTGGGCAGCGGCCGCAGTTGACGATTGCGATCGACTTCGATGACCTCAAGCGGGGCTTGGAGGTCATCGGCGAGGACGGCATGCCCGGCACACTCAACACCGAACGCGCCATCACCGCCCACAACGCACGCCGCATCGCCTGCGACGCCGAAATCCTGCCCATCGTCCTCGACGGTGACAGCCTCCCGTTGGATGTGGGCAGGGCGAAACGCACCGCGCCCACCCATATTCGAGCCGCACTACTCGGCCGCGATGGCGTGTGCGCCTTCCCCGGGTGTGACCGGCCGCCGGGGACACCCGAAGCGCACCACGTCCGGCACTGGGCCGACGGTGGCGCCACCGACCTGGACAACATGGTGATGCTCTGCGCACACCACCACCGCACGCTTCACAACCAACGCTGGGACATCGCCATGCGCGGTGGGAGGCCCGAGTTCATCCCACCGACCACAGTGGACCCCAGACGAACACCCAGACCAGGCGGCAGAGCACTGCCCGCCCAACACCGCGAGTACCTCCGGGAGCTCATCCCCGCACCACGGGACCCGGCGGGCGAATCGTGATGCCCTCTGATCGTTTGGGGTGGCCTCTCGAAAGCGTTCGTCGCTATCCGGATGCGCAGTGCTGGGCGACGGCTGTCTTCAGGGTTGTGAGGTAGTGGGCCACCGCTGGCCGGGTTTCTGTTCCTCGGCGGATCGTTGCGTGGATTCGTCGTTGTACCGGGCCGCCCTCGATGTCGATCGCGGTCAGCACCGCCGTGGTCGGTAGGCGGGCGTGGCTCGGCACGAGGGCGATGCCCAGGCCCGCCTCGACCAGGGCGGCGATCGCGGCCCAGTCGCTGGCCCGGTGCCGGACGTTGGGTCGGAAGCCTGCTGCTGCGCACGTCGAGTGCAGCAGTTGGTCGCAGGCGTCTCCCGCCGCCGTGCTGATCCAGTCCTCCTCGGCCAGCCGCTTCAGGTCGGCCGCTTCGTGGTCGGTGATCGGGTGGGTTGCCGGGACCACGAGGTGGCAGTCGTCGGTGCCGAGTTCGATGCGGGTGCACCTCGGGTCGTCGTCGGGTAGCGCCACGTCCGCCGTCACCGAGACGATCACGTCCAGGTCGCCGCTGCAGAGCTGGTCCAGGCAGTCCGGCACCGCGATCTCGTGGATGCCGACCCTCAGTCTCGGGTGCTGTTCGCGGATGGCCTGCGCCGCCGGTATAAGCACCGTCGGGATCAGCGACGGGACACCGCCTACGCAGAGCTGTCCCAGGTCGCCCTGGGTCGCCGCCTGCACGTCGCCGAACGCGCGCTCCAGGTTGGCGAGCAGCGCGTATGCGTGGTCCACCAGGACTCGGCCGGCTTCGGTGAAGCGCAGGCGGCGACCGTCTACCTCTGTCAGCGGTGTCCCCGCTTCCTTCGTGAGGGTCGCCAGCTGTTGTGAGGCGGCGGACGGTGAAACGTGCAGTGCTGCCGCTGCGGCGTGCAGCGTTCCTTGTTCGTGGAGGGCGACCAGGAGGCGCAGCCGGGTCGGGTCGAACATGCACAAAAGCTTACCAGTACTGGCCTTAATGTCCTGCTTGTCTTCATGGTTGTTCCTGGTGAGCATTGAGCTGCAAATACGCCGCGATCAACGGGGGTGTCTTTCCCGGTGAAAGTTCTTGCCTTGAGCTCCAGTCCGCGCAAGGACGGAAATTCCCGCATGCTCGCCGAGGCGGTGCTCGCCGGGGCCGCGCAGGCCGGCCACGACGTCGAGATCGTCGATCTCTCCGACGTTGTCTCGGCGCCGCTGCGCGACTGCCGGGTGTGCCGCAACGCCGCCGGGCGCTGCTCCATCGACGACGACTACGAGGACCTCCTGGTGGGCAAGGTCCTCCCCGCCGATGCGCTCTTGCTCGCCACGCCTCTCTATTGGTACGGCATCTCCGGGCAGCTGAAGGTCTTCATCGACCGGATCTTCTGCTACGAGGCCGCCGGCTACCCGGAGCACGAGCACGTCAAGCGGCGGCTGGTGAACAAGCGGCTGGCCGCCGTCGTCAGCTCGGAGGAGACCTACCCCGGCTCGCTGGTGGGCGTCACCGCGCACCTGCAGGAACTCGCGCGCTACCTCCACCACGACTTCGTCGGCGTCGTGCAGGGCTTCGGCAATTCGCGCGGCGAAGTCGCCCGGGATCCGGGCGATCCGCTCGGCAAGGCCTTCGACCTGGGCGTCCGGCTGTTCGAGGCGCGCGCCACCGACTACCGCATCGACACCCCGCGCGACTCCACCGTGTGGGCCGACGCGGCGGTGGGCACGCCGGATTAGAGGCAATTCGGCCCTGGATCGTCTTGGGAAGCGTCGCAACCCTTTGGCGGTGGAGTCCGCGGAGGGAGCCGAACCATGACGTCCCACAACGTGCCGCATCGCGGCTTTCCCACCCGGTGGCTGGGGTGGGTCATCTTCGCCGGCGTCGTCCTGCTGATCGTCGGCGTAGTTCAGGTGATCTACGGCATCACGGCTTTCACCCGCTCCGGGAACAGCCTCGCCACACCGGTCGGCACCCCCGCGCTCGTCCACGTGGGCTGGGCCTACGTCGTGTTCGGCGTCGTCTTCGCCGCCGCCGGCGTCGGGGTGATGTCCGGTTGGATGTGGGCGCGCATGGTCGCGATCGCCTTCGCAGTGCTGAGCCTGCTCACCAACATCGCGTTCTTCCTCGGTTCCCCGGTCTGGTCCAGCATCGTCATCGTGCTGGACCTGATCGTCATCTACGCGCTCGCCCTGCACGGGAAGGAGGTCAAGGGCATCCGCTGATGCCGGCTCACCCCGTGTGCGCCTCCGAGACCACCAGCGGCGTGCCCTGCATGCAGGTCGTGACCATGCCCGGCTCGATCCTGCCGCGGACCACGGCGGTCACACCCGGACGCAACGTCGACGGCGGATGCACCAGCAGGTACTCCCGGTCCGCCGTGGCGAGGACCAGGCACCCCTGCTCGACCCCGCTGCGCACGACGCCGCGCACCGTCACCTCCCCGCTCTGCACCTGCACGGGCGCGACCGGGAAGTTCGTTGGTGCTTCGGCGCAGCCCGCCGGTGCGGCGAGCGCCGCGAGCAACGCCGGGCCGCACAGCGCCGCTCGCGCGCTTCGTGGACGCATGCTCATGGCGCCGGGGTACCCGTGCGCGGCCGTGGGGTATCAATGAGCCCGCTGGCAATGACCGACGGGAGGGCTGATGAGCGACATGCGAGTCGCGGTGGTGACCGGGGCCGGATCGGGCGTGGGGCGGGAGATCGCGCGGGCGCTGCTCGGCGCGGGCTACCGGGTCGCGCTGGCCGGGCGGCGGCCCGAGCCGCTGCAGGAGACCGCGCAGGGCTCGGACGCCGCCCTCGTGGTGCCGACCGACGTCGGCGACCCGGATTCGGTCGCCGCGTTGTTCGACGGCGTCCGCGACGCCTGGGGCCGGGTGGACCTGCTGGTCAACAACGCGGGCACCTTCGGCGCCGCCGGTTCGGTCGGCGAACTGTCCTATTCGGACTGGCAGGCCGTCGTGCAGGCCAACCTGACCGGCTCGTTCCTGTGCGCGCACCACGCCTTCCGCGTCATGCGGGAGCAGGACCCGCAGGGCGGCCGGATCATCAACAACGGCTCGATCTCCGCGCACAGCCCGCGGCCGCGCAGCGTCGCCTACACCGCCACCAAGCACGCCATCACCGGCCTGACCAAGTCGATCTCGCTGGACGGCCGGCCCTACGACATCGCCTGCGGGCAGATCGACATCGGCAACGCCGCCACCGAGATGACCGCGGGCATCGCCACCGGCGCGGTGCAGGCGGACGGCTCGGTGCGCCCCGAGCCGACCTTCGACGCCCGGCACGTGGCCGACGCCGTGCTCTACATGGCGGGCCTGCCGCTGAACGCCAACGTGCAGTTCCTGACCGTCACCGCCACCGCGATGCCGTTCATCGGCCGCGGCTAGGCCGCCTGCCAGGCCTTCGCGAGCAGCTCGTAGGAGCGGACCCGGTCGGCGTGGTCGTGCGTGACCGTGGTGATCACGAGCTCGTCGGCGCCGGTGGCGTCGCGCAGCGTCGCCAGCTTGCGCGCCACCGCCTCCGGCTCGCCGACGATCTGCGTGTCCACCCGGTCTGCGACGATCTCCCGCGCCTGGTCGGTCCACCGGAACTCGGCGGCTTCGGCCGGGCTGGGGAACGGGATCGCGCCCTCCCCGGTGCGGATGCTGTGCACCCACGGCCCGTACGGGTCGGCGAGTTCCCGGGCCCGCTCGTCGGTGTCGGCGACCACCACGTCCGCCGACACCACCACGTAGGGCCGGGCCGGCTTCGCGGAAGCCGCGAAGCCGGCCCGGTAGGACTCGACCGCCTCCAGCACCGTGGACGGGCTGACGTGGTAGTTCGCCGCGAACGGCAGGCCCAGCGACCCCGCCGCGGCCGAACTCTCACCTGCGCTGGAGCCGAGGACCCAGACGTCGAGATCGGCACCTTCGACGGGCACGGCGTGCACCGGTTCGCCGCTGGAGGACCGGAAGTCGCCTCCGATGAACTGCAGGACGTGCTCGACCTGGGTGCGGTAGTCCAGCGGTGCTTCCGCCGGATCACCGGTGCTGAGCAGCCGCTGCTGCTCCTCGATGCGGGCCAGGAACCGCTTCGACTTGGCCAGCGCCCGCGGCTTGGGCGGGATCAGCAGTCCGTCGACCACCTTCCCCGCGGGCGCCGGGCCGTCGGCCGGATCGGCGAACCGGCGCACGAAGTCCCGGCCGCGCACCAGCCCCGAGCGCCCCAGGCCGAGGTCGATGCGGCCCGGGTGCAGTTGCGCGACCGTGCCGAACTGCTCGGCGACCACCAGCGGGGCGTGGTGGCCCAGCAGCACCGCCGCCGAACCCACCCGGATGCGGTTGGTCGCGCCCGCGATCAGCGCGATCAGCACCGCCGGCGCCGCCGAGGCGACGCCGGGCGTGAGGTGGTGCTCGGCGACCCAGTAGCGCCGGTAGCCGAGGTGTTCGGTGCGCTTCGCGAGGTCGATGGTGTTGTGCAGGGCGTCCGCCGGACCCTGCCCGGACACGATGGGCGACAGGTCGAGGACGGAGAGGGGAGTGGACACCGGCGACCTCCGGGATGGCTCGGTCATGATGCGGTCTTCGCGCTCTGCCGGGGGTTTTCCAGCGGCGGCAGCCCGAGGTTCTCGCGCAGCGTGGCACCCGGGTACTCGGTGCGGTACACGCCGCGTTCCTGCAGCAGCGGCACCACGGTGTCGACGAACTCGTCCAGGCCGCCGGGGGTGAGGTGCGGGACGAGGATGAAGCCGTCCGACGCCTCTTCCTGCACGGACCGGTTCATCGCCTCGGCCACGCTCGCCGCGGTGCCGATGAACGACTGCCGGGCGGTCACCTCGATGATCAGCTCGCGGATCGACAGCTGCTTGGCCTCCGCCAGCTCGCGCCACTGCCGGGCGATGGCGATCGGGTCGCGGTGCCGGCGGGTGCTGGCCCGGCCCTTGGTGATCGTGTCGGTGCCGACCGCCGGGTCGAAATCCGGCAGCGGTCCGTCCGGGTCCAAGTCGCTGAGGTCGGTGTTCCAGAGCTGTTCCAGGAACCGGATGGCGGTCTGCCCGCTGACCTGCTGACGCCGGATGTGCGCGGCGCGTTCGTGGGCCTCCGCGTCGGTGTCGCCGAGCACGACGGTCGTCGCCGGGAGCACCAGGAGCTCGTCGCGGGACCGGCCGTGCCGGGCGAGCCTGCCCTTGACGTCCGCGTAGAACGCCTTGCCCGCCTCCAGGGTTCCGTGTCCGGTGAAGATCGCGTCGGCTGCCGAGGCGGCGAACTCGCGGCCGGCGTCTGAATCGCCGGCCTGGAAGATGACCGGCCGGCCCTGCGGGCTGCGCGGCACGTTGAAGCGGCCCGCGATGTCGAAATGCGCGTCGCGGTGCGCGAAGGAACCGGCCAGCGGGTCGTCGAGGAAGGTCCCGGATTCCTTGCCGGCGACGATCTCGTCGCCGTGCCACGAGTCGAAGAGCTCCCACGCGGTGCGCAGGAATCGCTCGGCGCGTTCGTATCGCTGGTCTTCCGGCAGGAAGCCGCCGCGCCGGAAGTTCTCGCCGGTGAACGCATCCCACGACGTGACGACGTTCCAGGCCGCCCGGCCGCCGGAGAGGTGGTCGAGGCTGGCGAACTGCCGGGCCACCTCGTAGGGCTCGTTGAACGTCGAGTTGATCGTGCCCGCCAGCCCGAGGTGTTCGGTGACGGCGGCCAGCCCGGCCAGCACCGTGAAGGTGTCCGGGCGGCCCACCACGTCCAGGTCGTAGATCTTCCCGGCGTGCTCGCGCAGCCGCAGCCCTTCGGCGAGGAACAGGAAGTCGAACTTCCCGCGCTCGGCGGTGCGCGCCAGGTGCGCGAACGAGGAGAACTCGATCTGGCTCAACGAAGCCGGATCGCTCCACACCGTCGTGTTGTTCACGCCCGGGAAGTGCGCTGCCAGGTGGATCTGCTTGCTCACTGGTGTCCTCCGGCGGTGACGTAGCGGCTGGCGGGCCGGGGCAGGCCGAACAGGCCGCGCAGCGTGTCGGCCTCGTACGCGGTGCGGAACGTCCCGCGCCGTTGCAGTTCCGGGACGAGGTCCCGGGTGATCGCGGTCAGGTCGTGCGGGATGGCACCGGGCCGCAGCCGGAATCCGGAAAGCCCCGACTCCCGCCAGGCGAGCAGCCGGTCGGCGAGTTCGGTCGCGGTGCCGGTGAAAACCGGCGCGTCCGATGTGGACACCGAACCGTCCTGCTCGTCCAGCCGCGCCTTGCGCTCGGCCGCGCCTTCGCCGAGGAACACGACCAGCTCGCCGAAGACGTGCAGGGCGTCGTGCTCCCGCCCGGCGTCGAGCTGTTCGGCGCGGATCCGCTCGACGATGATCCGCGCCTGCTCCGCGTCGTGCGGGGTGGTGAAGGCGATGTCCGCGGCGCGGGCGGCGAACCGGTGCGCGGCCGCGTCCGTCGCGAGCGCCGTCACCAGCGGCTGGCCCTGCGGCGGCCGGGGCGTGATCGACGGTCCCTTGACGTCGAACCACTTCCCGGCGAAGTCGATGTAGTGCAGCTTGTCGCGGTCGATGAAGCGGCCGGTCGCGACGTCGCGGATCTCCGCGTCGTCCTCCCAGCTGTCCCACAGCCGGCGGACCACCTCCACGTAGTCCGCGGCCTCGTCGAACAGCTCCACGGGGTCGACCTCGCGACGGCCGAAGTGCGCGGCTTCGCTGCGGCGCCCCGAAACCTGCGCCTGCCAACCCGCGCGACCGGCACTGATGTAGTCCAGGCTGGCGACCGCCTTGGAGATGTGGAACGGCTCGGTGTGGGTGACGACCGCGCTGGGCACCAGTCCGATGTGCGTGGTGCGGGGCGCGACGCGGGCGGCGATCAGCCCGGCGTCGAGCCGGCCGCGCACCTGGTCGGTCCGGTCGTCCGGGCCCTCGTCGAGGGTGGTTTGCGGGCCGAGCGAGTCCTCGATCGTGACGAGGTCGAGCAGTCCGCGCTCCGCTTCCCGCACGACGTCGACCCAGTAGTCGGCGGTGAAGAGCTCGGCGGGACGGGCGGATTCCTCCCGCCACGCGGCGGGATGCCAGCCGGCGCCGTCCAGCGCCACCGCGAGGTGCAGGTTCGGTCGTGGTGCCATCTGCAGGTCCTTGCTGCCGGGCGGAGTTGACTCCACAGTGGATTGAGGAGGGCGAGCGCGCCGGAGGCGCGCGGGAACGGCGCCGGGGGAAGCGGCGTGTGGGACCGGCGAACGATGCCGGGAGAAGCGCGGGACCGCGGGCGCTCAGCGCCGCGGACAGGCGGCGGAGCTCACCCGGAGGAGGTCGACGTGGTCCCTGGTGACCAACTGCACCGACTGAGCCATGCCTAGAACGCTAGAAGCGTCCCGGGGAAGCGTCAATGGATCATCGCGGCTGCCCACGATGTGGGCGGATGCGTTTCAGAGCAGCGAAATCGTCGCGGCGCCAGCGGGGATCACCCGGCCGATCACCGCCGCGCCGGGCACCTCGCCGACCACGAGCAGCCCGCCGGAGGTCTGCGCGTCGGCGAGCAGCAGCAGGTCTTCTTCCGGCGCCGAACCAGGATCGAGGTGCGGCCGGACCCAGTCGAGGTTCCGGCGGGTGCCGCCGCTGACGAACCCGGCCCGCACCGCATCCCGCGCGCCGTCGAGGTAGGGCACGGCGGCCACGTCGATCTCGGCGGCGGTGCCGGAGGCGCGCATCGTCTTGAACAGGTGGCCCAGCAAGCCGAATCCCGTGACGTCGGTCGCGCACACCGCCCCCGCCCGCGCCGCCGCGACGGCGGCATCGCGGTTCAGCGTCGTCATCGCGTCGATCGCCTGCTCGAAGCGTTCGCCGGTGCTCTTGTGCCGGGTGTTGAGGACGCCGATGCCCAGTGGTTTCGTCAGCGACAGCGGCAGGCCGGGACGCGCCGTGTCGTTGCGCAGCAACCGATCCGGCTCGACCAGGCCGGTGACCGCCAGGCCGTACTTCGGCTCGGGATCGTCGACGCTGTGCCCGCCGCCGACGTGGCAGCCCGCCGCCCCGGCGGCGTCGCAACCGCCGCGCAGCACCTCCGCCGCCAGCTCGAACGGCAGGACGTCGCGCGGCCAGCCGAGCAGGTTGACCGCGACGATCGGGGTCCCGCCCATCGCGTAGACGTCGGACAGCGCGTTCGTGGCGGCGATGCGGCCCCAGTCGTAGGGATCGTCCACGACGGGCGTGAAGAAGTCCGTGGTGGCCACGATCGCCGGCCCGCCGCCGGCGCGCACCACGGCGGCGTCGTCGCCGGTGTCCAGGCCGACGACCAGTTCGGCGTTCGGACGTTCGACGGCGGACGCCAGGCCGCCGACGACCGACTCCAGTTCGCCGGGCGGAATCTTGCAGGCGCAGCCGCCGCCGTGCGCGTACTGGGTCAGGCGAATCGCCGCGGTCCCGGTCATGGCCCCATTGCAGCACGTCGACGACGGGTTCACTGGCGGAGACGGACGGGAATCGAACCCGCCGCACCGAGGTGCTCGGTGCCATCGGCTTTGAAGGCCGAGGGGGCCACCAGGCGCCCAGACGTCTCCGCCGGCCACTCTAGGATGTTCGCGTGCCGTTCGCGACGACAGCTGACCAAGCCAAGATCTACTACCAGGTCCGGGGTTCCGGCGAACCGCTGGTGCTGCTGAGCGGGCAGGCGAACACCCACCACTGGTGGGACAACGTGCACGCCGATTTCGAGGTCGGTCACCGGACGATCGTGCTGGACTACCTCGGCACCGGGCAGAGCGACAAGCCCGCCGACGCGGAGTACGGCGTCCGCCGCTTCGCGGGCGATGTGATCGCCGTCCTCGACGACCTGGGCCTGGCGCGAGCACACGTCTACGGCACCTCGATGGGCGGCAAGGTGGCGCAGTGGGTGGCGATCGACCACCCGGACCGGGTCGGTGCGCTGATCCTAGGCTGCACCTCGGTCGGCGGTACCCGCGGGCTGCGCGCCGACGCCGAGGTGACCCGGTCCCTGGCGCAGCCGTCGGCGGACGCGGCGCGGCAAGCCCTGATCGACCTGATGTACACGCCGGAATGGGTGCGGACCCACCCCGGCCCGTACGTCACGCTCGGCGGCCCGATGCCCCACCACGCCCGGCGCGGGCACCTCCGGGCCAGCAACGGCCACGACAGCTGGGCGGAGCTGGACCGGGTGACGGCGCCGACGCTGGTGCTGCACGGCACCGACGACATCTTCAGCCCGGCGGAGAACGCCGCGATCCTCGCCGAACGCATCGCCGGTGCCGAACTGCACTACCTCGAAGGTGCCCGCCACGCCTACTTCGAGGAGCAGCAAGCCGAATCCTCCGGCGCCGTGCTGCGGTTCCTCGCCGCGCACCCGCTGAGCTAGCCGCCCTGCGCGGGATCACGCCGGGCAGGTGTCGGGCAGGCCGAACTTGGGGAACAGGCTGACGTCGAAGAACGCGACGGTGTGCTTGACCTTCGTGCCGTCGAAGTCCAGCACCTGCAGGTGGAACGGCCGGAACACGCCGTCGGGCTCGAGCCGGTACACGCCGAAGGCGACCTGGCCGTTCGCCCGCGCCGGCAGCAGCCGCAGTTCGCCCGGACCGGCCGGGCACTTGAGGTCGACCAGCCGGCCGATGTGCTCCGCGCCGCGCACCCACGTCGCGATCGGCGGCATCTCCCAGACCGCGTCGTCGGTGAACATCTGCACGATGGCCGGAATGTCCTTGGCCTCGAACGCCGCCACGTAGCGCTCCAGCAGCTGCCGCTGCTCGGCGGACAACGGTTGCGGGGTGTCGTCCTCGGACGGCCTGACCTGGTCGAGCTGGGCCCGGGCGCGCTGCAGGACGCTGTTGGCCGCGGCCGTGCTGATGCCGAGCGCGTCGGCGACCTCGGCGGCCTTCCACTTCAGCACGTCGCGCAGGATCAGCACCGCGCGCTGCCGGGCGGGCAGGTGCTGCAGGGCTGCGATGAACGCCAGCCGGGTGCTCTCCCGCGCGCCGACGATCGCCGCGGGATCGGTGTGCTCGTCGGTGACCATGCCGTCGGGGATGGGTTCCAGCCACGCCACCTCGGGGAGTTCGACCAGCTCGCCGCCGGGGTCGTCGGTGGGGCCGCCCAGGCCGGTCGGCAGCGGCCGGCGCTTCCGGTTCTCCAGCGCGGTCAGGCAGGTGGTGGTGGCGATCCGGTAGAGCCAGGTGCGCAGCGACGAGCGGCCCTCGAACCGGTCGTAGGCGCGCCAGGCGCGCAGGTACGTCTCCTGCACCAGGTCCTCGGCGTCGTGCAGCGAGCCGAGCATCCGGTAGCAGTGCGCCAGCAGTTCCCGGCGGTACGGGTCGGCCTGAGCGACGAAATCGTCGGTGGCCATGGTGGTCGTGGCGGCCATGACTGCGCCCCTTCGGCTACCTGTCCTGGACTTTTGGTGTCGCAGAGCACAGTAACCGAAGGCACCGACAGATCAGGAGGTCAGCAGCGGCCCTCGCGCCAATAGCCCATGAAGGCGACCGCTTGCTTCGGAATGCCGTAGTCGCTCACCAGCATTCGCCGCAGCCGCTTGATCACGTTCGCCTCGCCGGCCAGCCAGCCGTAGAAGGCGTTGGGGGAGGCAGCGTCGGTGGGCGTGTCGGGCACTTCCCACAGCGTCGTGGTGTCCACGTCGACGTCGTCCAGGTCGGCCGCGCCGCCGCGCGACGTCGGGCGCAGCTCGTTCAGCGCCGCGGCGACGCCTTCCTCCAGCAGCTGGCCGTGCGGCATCGTCGCGCACCGGGGGAACCAGCGCACCTCGACGCCGTCGGGCAGGTTCCAGTCCTGCCGGTCGTGCTCCTCCGGCACTTCGAGGCAGACGATGCCGCGGGCGCACGGCGGGAGCGATTCGACGATGGAGGCGACGGCGGGCACGGCGGTCTCGTCGCCGGCGAGCACCAAGTGGCTGGCCGCCGCGGGCGGCGCCCACTCGCAGCCCCACATGCGGCCGGTGCCCGGCCGGTCGGGGCCGAGCAGGCCGATCTCGTCGCCGGGTCGCGCCTGCGCCGCCCAGTTCGAGGCGGGGCCGCCGTGGCCGGGGCCGCCGTGCAGCACGAAGTCGACGTCGAGCTCGGCGGATTCGCCGCGGTAGGCGCGGACCGTGTAGGTGCGCAGGTTCGGGCGGATCTCGTCGGGCATCGCCAGCCACCGCTGGTACCAGTCGGGGCCGCTCGGGAAGTCCGCGAGGGTGCGGCCCGGCCGCGGCAGCACCAGCTTGATCCGCTGGTCGTGCCCGCCGGCGCCGAAGGAGCGCAGGCACCCGGCGGTGAAGGTGATCCGGACGAAGCTCGGGCCGAGCCGTTGCACCCGCGCGACCTCGACCGGGAACGTCCGGTAGACGGGCTTGTGCTCGGTCAACTGCGCGGTCCGCGTACCTGGCATCCGTAACCTCCCGAGATCGAGTGCTAGGTTAGCCTAGCCTTACGAAAATGGGGAGGTTGGTTTGCGTCACAAGATCCGAGCGGCTGCCGCGTTGCTCGTCGCCGCCGGCTCGCTGGCGGCATGCGCTTCGCCTGGTCAGAACGATCAGGCGGGCGCCGGGTGGTCCTACACCGATGATCGCGGGATCACCGTAACGGCGGACAAGCGCCCGGAGCGAGTCGTCGCCCAGGTCTCGGCGGCCGGCGCGCTGAAGGACTTCGGGGTCGACGTGGCCGGCACCTTCGGGCCGCTGGTGCGCGACGACGGCTCCACCGAGCCGGAGGCGGGCAGCATCGATCCCTGCCAGGTCACCGACGTCACCGGGCCGGGCTACGGCGAGGTGAACATGGAGCGGCTGACCTCCCTCGACCCGGATCTGCTGGTCAGCGGCAAGTACGCGGAGTTCGAGGGCCTCTGGCACCTGGTCCAGGACCAGGAGGAGGCGGTCAAGCGGATCGTGCCGACCGTCGGCGTCCAGCAGTCCGGGATCGCGCTGCCCGAGGCCATCCGCAAGTACAAGGAGCTGGCCCGCGCGCTCGGCGGCGACGTCGACTCGGAGCGGGTGAAGGCCGACGAGGACCGGTTCAACGCGGCCGCCCAGCGCCTGCGCGACATCGGGGCGCGGATGCGCGCCGAGGGCAAGTCGATCCTGGCCGTGGGCGGCACCAAGGAGGAGTACTTCGTGGTGGTCCCGGCCCGCAACCCGGACCTGGACTACTACGTCAAGGAGCTGGGCCTGCCGATCACGACGCCGAAGAACCCGGACGTGGCCGGCGGCGGCTACTTCGAGCGGCTGTCCTGGGAGAAGGCCAACGCCTATCCCGGCGACGTCCTGCTGTGGGACGCCCGGTCCGCTTCGATGAAGCCGGAGCAGATGAAGGAGAACCCGGTGTTCGCCTCGCACCCGGCCGCCGCCGCGAACCGCTTCGTGGAATGGGACGCGGTCGCGCCGATGAGCTACGCCAGCTACGCCGGGATCATGAACAAGCTGGCGGACCAGCTGGAGTCCCAGCTGCCCCGCTGAACCGGCCGCGAACCCCCGGCATCGCCGTCCGATGTGGACGGAGGTGCCGGGGGTTCTGCGCTACCCGTCCGCGGGATCGCCGTCGAACCCGTTCGCCCAGTGGCGGCCGCGCAAGGACAGGTCGTGGAGCATGCCGGTGATCTCCTCCGGGCTCAGCTCCGGCTGGTCGGCCTCCAGCCACCAGCGCATCACGGCGGTCTGCTCGCCGACCCACGCCCGGGCGAGCACCTCGATGTCGATCCTCGGCGACACGCCCCGGTAGTCGGCGCGCGCCTGGAAGACCTTGGCGGCTGCGGCGGTTCGCGCCTCCATGAACTCGCGCAATGCGCGCCCATCGCCTTCGCCGCGGAGGATGACCCGGTACAGGTCCCGCTCCTCCAGGGCGTGCCGGAACATCTCCAGCACCGGCTTGCCGGTGAACCCGACCGACGAGGCCGGGACCAGCGGGAGCAGCCGGGCGTGCAATTCCTCCAGCAGGTCTGACACCACCTGGCTGAGCAGCGCGTCCTTGTCGGCGTAGTGCTTGTAGAAGGTCGCCCGCCCAAGGTCGGCGCGCTCGGTGATGTCCTCCACCTTCACGTTCGCGTAGCCGCGTTCCAGCGCGAGTGCGACCAGGGCGTCGCGCAGGAGGCGGCGGGTCCGGCGGCTGCGCCGATCCTCGGTCGACATCGGGAAGAACCCTTCGTGAGACTGCTCGGTTCACCGTTGTGCGGGCAGTATACGCGGTCATTGACATCCCGGATGCTAGTAGACAGTCTGTCTACTAGTGGTCATGTTGGCGACGAAATGGGAGTCGGTGTGAACCTGGGTTGCTACCTCACCCGCAGCAGCACGTTCTGGCCCGACCGCGAGGCCCTGGCCTGCGGAGACCGGCGGTGGACCTACCGGGAGCTGGAGGAGCGCACCAACCGGCTGGCCTCGGCCCTGCTCGCGCGGGGGATCGCGCCGGGCGAGGCGGTGGCCACCTACGCCGGGAACTGCGCCGAGCTGGTGGAAACCGAAATGGCCTTGTACAAGGGCGGATTCCTGCGGGTGCCGATCAACGCCCGGCTGGCGGCGGGGGAGGTCGAGCACGTGCTCGCCGACGCCGCGGTCCGCGTGCTGTTCGCGGACCGGGCCCATGCCGAGCAGGCGCGCGACGTGGTGCGCCGCGCGGGACTGCCGTGCGAGGTCATCGACTACGAGGACGACGCGGACGGCTATGCGGCCCTGCTCGGCGAGGGGGATCCGGAGCCGGTCGCGGTGGAGGTCGAGGCCGACGACCCGGCGGTGCTGAACTTCACCTCGGGATCGACCGGGAAGCTGAAGGCCGCCGTGCAGACGACCGGCAACCGGCTGGCGAACATGCGCAAGCGGTTGATGACGCCGGAGCGGAGCGACCCCGGCGGGGAGCGCTACCTCGCCGCCGGGCCCATCACGCACGCCACCGGGATGGGCCTGCTGGCGGCGTTCGCCCGCGGCACCACCGTGGTCGTGCTGCCGAAGTGGGGCGCGGGGGAGTTCCTGCGCGCCGTCGAAGCCGAGCGCATCACCTCGACCTTCCTCGTGCCCACCATGCTGAACATGGTGCTCTCGCACCCGTCGGTCGGCGCCACCGATCTGTCCACGATGAACTGCCTGCGGGTCGGCGGAGCGCCGGTCTCGCCGCAACGCCTGCGCGAGGCCGTCGCGGTGTTCGGGCCGATCGTGATGCAGGGTTACGGGCAGGCCGAGACCACCAGCGGGGTCACCGTGCTCACCTGCGAGGACGTGGCCCGGGGCGTCGCCGAGGACCCCGAGCTGCTGTCGTCCTGCGGGCGCGCGGTCTTCGACACCGAAGTGCGCGTGGTCGACGAGGACGGCACACCCGTTGCGGCCGGCACGCTGGGGGAAGTCGTCGTCCGCGGGCCGGACTGCGTCCGCGAGTACTGGCACGAGCCGGAGTTGTCGGCTCAGACGTTCCGCGACGGCTGGGTGCACACCGGCGACATCGGATACCTGCGCGCCGACGGCTACCTGTTCATCGTGGACCGCAAGAAGGACATGATCATCTCCGGCGGCTTCAACGTCTACTGCAGCGAGGTGGAGGCGGCGCTCTACGAGCACCCGGCGGTCTCCGAGGCCTGCGTCGTCGGCGTGCCGGACGAGAAGTGGGGCGAGGCCGTCAAGGCCGTCGTGGTGGCCCGGCCCGGGACGGGGGTGCGCGACGGCGAACTCATCGAGTTCTGCGCCCAGCGGCTGGCCCGCACCAAGCTGCCCAAGTCCGTCGACTTCGTGGCCGAACTCCCGGTGAACCGCAACGGGAAGATCGACCGCCGCGCGGTGCGCGACCGGTACTGGCCGACCGGTGCCCGGAAGGTCCACTGAGGAAGGAAAGCACGATGTCGTTCACGCTCACCCCGGAATACGCGGACGATCCCCGCTTGGCCGAGCTCGTCGCGCGGCTGCGGGACTACCTCGACGGCGAGCTCGCCGACTACGAGCGCTCCCTCGGGCTCACGCCGGAGACGAGGCTCGGCAGAGAGGTGCTGGAGCCGGTCTGGAAGCGCTGCCGCGAGCTCGGTTTCTACGGGATCCACCTGCCGCCGGAGTACGGCGGGCAGGGCCTGTCCCACACCGAGCTGGCCGCGCTCAAGGAGGAGGTCGGCGCCTCCGGCCGCATCCTCTACCACTCGGTGCTCGGGGACATGGGCGGCCCGCTGCGGGCCGGCGCCATCTTCGAGCACGCCACCGCCGCCCAGCTGGAGAAGTACCTGCTCCCGGTCATCCGGGGCGAACGCGCCTGCTGCTTCTCGCTGACCGAATCCGGGGCGGGCTCGGACGTGCGGGCGATGCGCACCACCGCCACCCCGGACGGGGACGGCTGGCGGATCACCGGGCGCAAGGTCTTCTCCTCGGCCGGGCCGTTCGCGGACTTCTCGGTGCTGGTCGCCCGGATGGCCGGGACGGAGGAGTCGTACTCCGCGTTCCTGGTCGACCTCGACGCCCCCGGGTGCACGGTGGTCGACGGCGAGACGCCGATGTCCGGCCAGCACATCGAAAGCGACATCGTCCTGGACGACTGCTACGTCGGCGCCGATCAGCTGCTCGGGCACGTCGGTGACGGCCTGCGCGTCGGGCTGGGCCGGGTCACGACCAACCGGTTGCTGCACTGCCCGACGGTGCTCGGGCACGCCCGCCGGGCGTTGCAGCTGACCGTGGAATTCGTCGGCGAGCGGCGGGCTTTCGGAGCGCCCCTGGCCGCGCTGCAGTCCATCCAGCACAAGATCGCGGACATGGCTACGGCGTACTACGCGGCCCGCAGCATGACCTACGACGCGCTTGCCGCGCTCGACGCGGGCAGCAAGCCCCGGACCGAGGCGTTCATGTGCAAGCTCTTCGTCGCGGAGAACGCGTTCCACATCGCCGACGAAGCGGTGCAGATCCACGGCAAGGCGGGGATGGTGCGCGGCGCCGAGGTCGAGTGGCTGTTCCGCCGGCTGCGGATGTTCCGCATTCTCACCGGTTCCTCGGAGATCCAGAAGAACGGCATCGCGAAGGCCCTGCTCGCCACCTGAACCCGTTGGAGCGCCGATGAAGTCGCCGAACGCAGACCGCCGCGCCTGGGCGGTCATGACCCTGCTGCTGATCTTCATGCTGATCAACTACGCGGACAAGGCCGTGCTGGGACTGGCCGCGAATTCCATCATGCGCGAGCTCGGCCTGACGCCCGCCGAGTACGGCCTGCTGTCGAGCTCGTTCTTCTTCCTGTTCAACGTCTCCGCCGTCGCGATCGGATTCCTCGCCAACCGGATCGCGGCGAAGTGGATCCTGTTCGCCCTGGCCTTGATCTGGGCGGTCACCCAGCTCCCGGTCGCCGCCGGGGCCGGCTTCGGCCTGCTGCTGGTGAGCCGGATCGTCCTGGGCGCGGCGGAAGGCCCGGCCCAGCCGGTCGCCCTGCACGCCGCGTTCAAGTGGTTCCCGAACGAGAAGCGCAGCATCCCCGGTGCGCTGGTCGTCGGTGGCGGCGGGCTGGGCGGCATGCTCGCCGCGCCGCTGCTCACGCTGATCATCGTCCACTTCGGATGGCGCTGGGCGTTCCTGTCGCTGTTCTTCGTCGGCGTCGCGTGGTGCGTGGCGTGGGCGTTGATCGGCCGGGAGGGCCGGGCGGATGCAGCGGAACCACGCGGCGCGGAGGCGACCGAACCGGCGGCCGAGTTGCGCGTGCCGTACCGCCGGATCCTGCTCAGCCGGACTTGGCTCGCCGGATTCGTGGGCGCCTTCGGCGCTTACTGGGCGTCGACGCTGCTGCTCGCCTGGGTTCCGGCCTATGCCGAAACCGCGTTGGGTTACAGCGCGGTGGCGGCCGGCGCGATCGTGACCGCGCCCTGGGTGCTGAAGACGATCCTGACCTTCGGGCAAGGGGCCCTGACGCAGTGGATGATGCACCGCGGCCTGTCCAGCCGTGTCGCCCGCAGCGTCCTGGGCGCATGCGCCCTGCTGATGGCCGGTACCGCCATGCTGCTCATCCCGGTGGTGGCGCACCCGGGCCTGCGGATCGTGCTCATCGCCGTCGCCTTCAGCTTCGGCGCGGTCACGTTCGCCATCGGCCAGACCGTCAACGCCGAGATCAGCCCGCCGGCGCAGCGCGGTGCCGTGCTGTCCACCACCGTCGGCCTGGTCACCCTCGCCGGACTCGCCGCGCCGTACGTCACCGGCCGGATCGTCGAAGCAGCCGGCGACCCGAGCACCGGGTTCGGCGTCGCGTTCGCCATCCCCGGCGTGCTGATGGTGGTCGGCGGACTGGCCGCGCTGGCTTTCGCGCATCCCGAACGGGACGCGGCACGGATCGGCGTGACCGCCACGACGCCGGACCGGGAGACCGAGCCGACCGCCGTGCACTAGCCGCCGAGGGCCGCTCCGATCCGCTCCGCGGCGGCGGCGACCTGGGCGCCGAAGCGCCGGCCGGGGCTCGGCAGGAGTCGTTGCGTCGGCGCCGAAAGGCACACCGCCGCGATCGTGTCGCCGTGCAGGCGCACCGGAGCGCTGACCGAACCGACGCCCGGCGCGCGGGCCTGGACGCTCTCGACCCAGTCGTGGCCGTCCGGGTTCCGCTCGCCGAGCAGCACCTGGCCGGACGATCCGTGCGGGAACGGGAGCAGGGTGCCCACGGGCTGGCTGGCCCGCAGTTCCTCCGGCGACTCGACGCTCACGATGCACAGCCGGTGGTCCGCCCGCCGGACCCACAACTGCACCGATTCCCCCGCCGCCGCGCACAATTCCTCCAGCACCGGCTGCGCGGTCTCGGCCAGCGCCGAGGTCGCGAAGCGCGGGCCGAGGTGGAAGCAGCCCGCCGCGTCGCGCCGCAGCAGGCCGTGCGCGACGAGGGCGGTGGCCAGCCGGTGCGCGGTGGACACCGTCAGGCCGAGCGTCCTGGCCAGTTCGCTGGTGCCCATCGGGTGGCTTTCCACGCAGTCCAGGATGGCCACCGAGCGGTCCAGGACGCCGACGCCGGTGGTGAACGGTTCCGCGGCCACGGCTAGCGCCGGACTTCCGCGGGAGCGGCCGGGATCTTCGCCAGCGCCGACGGCAGCGCGTGCCCGACCAGCCCGGCGAGGTGCTCGCGCAGCGCGCCGAGCTTGGACACGTCGATCCCGGTGTCGATGCCTTCCCGGTGGAACAGGTGGATCAGGTCGTCGGCGGCGATGTTGCCGGTCGCGCCCGGCGCGAACGGGCAGCCGCCGAGCCCGCCGAGCGCGGCGTCGAAGCGCCGGATTCCGCAGCGGTAGGCCTCCCAGGCGTTGGCGTCGGCCATGCCGTAGGTGCTGTGCAGGTGAAGACCGGTTCGCTCCACGGGAAAGACGTCGCGCACCGCGGTGACGGCGCGGTTGATGTCGCCCGGCGAAGCCGCGCCGATGGTGTCCGCGAGGTGCAGCACGTCGACGCCGATGTCCGCGTAGTGCCGCGCGACCCGGACGACGCGCTCCACCGGGGTGTCGCCGTCGAAGGGGCAGACGAACGCGGTCGCGATGCAGCCTTCGGTGCGAATTCCCGCGTCGTGCACGATCTCGGCGGCCCGCGCGATGCGCTGCATCGCCTCCGCCGTGCCGACACCGGCGTTCGACACGCTGTGGCCCTCGCTGGCCGAAAGCACCAGCCGCACGTTCTTCGCGCCCGCCTCGACGGCGCGCTGCGCGCCCCGCTCGTTGAGCACCAGCGTGTGGAAGGTCGCCGGCTGGTCGGCGAGGCCCGCGACGACCTCGGCGGTGTCGGCCATCGTCGCCACCCGCTCCGGGTTGACGAACGAACCGATCTCCAGGTGCTTGAAACCCGCGTCGACCAGCAGTTCGCCGAAGCGGACCTTGTCGGCGGTGGGCACGATCACCGGCTCGATCTGCAGCCCGTCGCGCAGCGACACCTCGGTGATGAGTACCAATTCAGATCACTCCTTCGGCCCGCAGCCCGGCGGTCTCGGTCGGGGAGAGCCCCAGCTCGGCCAGCACCTCGTCGGTGTGCTCGCCCAGTTCCGGGCCGAGCCAGCGGGTGCCGCCCGGTTCTTCGGTCAGCTTCGGGACGATGCCGGGGAACAGCACCTCGCGGGTCTCGTCGCCCTCGATGCGCACCGGGTGCCGCTCGTGCATCCCGCGGGCCGCGAAGTGCGGATCGGCCACGATGTCCGGCACGTCGTAGATGGGTCCACTGGGGACGGACGCCCCGGCGAGCAGCTCCAGCACCCGGGGGCTGTCCAGCCGCGCCGTCCAGGAGCTGATCGCCTCGTCGATCTCCGCGCCCCGCTCGACCCGGCCCACGTTCGTCTGCAGCGCGGGATCGCCGGCCAGGTCGGGGCGGTCGATCAGGTTCATCAGCCGGGCGTAGATGGCGTTGTTGTTGCCACCGACCACCACGTACTTGCCGTCGGCGCACCGGTAGGTGCTCGACGGCACGACCCCGGGGATCGTCGCCCCGGTGGCCTCCCTGGTGACGCCGAAGGCGTCGAAGTCCGGCACCGAGGACTCCATCAGCGAGTAGATCGCTTCGTACAGCGCGACGTCGATGGTCTCGCCGGGCTCGCCGGAGCGGCGGCGCAGCAATCCCATCAACGCGCCGATGACCGCGTAGAGCCCGGCCACCGAGTCCGCCAGGCTGACGCCAGTGCGCACCGGCGGCATGCCCGGGTAGCCGGTCAGGTGCCGCACGCCGCCGAAGGCCTCGGCGACACCGCCGAAGCCCGGGCGCTCCCGGTACGGCCCGGTCTGCCCGAACCCGGAGATCCGCACCAGCACGGCTCCCGGGTTGGCCCGGCGGATCTCCGCCGGGCCGAGTCCCCACTTCTCCAGCGTGCCGGGCCGGAAGTTCTCCAGCACGATGTCCGCGCCGGCGATCAGCTTCCGCGCGACGTCCTGGCCCGGCGCGGAGCGCAGGTCGAGGGTCATCGAGCGCTTGTTGCGCGCCATGGTGCGGAACAGCAGCGACACGTCGCCGCCGTGCAGCCGCCAGTTGCGCAGCTCGTCGCCGGTCTTGGGGCGTTCGATCTTGATGACGTCGGCGCCGAACTCGGCGAGGATCCGGCCCGCGGTCGGGGCGGCGATGAAGTTGCCGAGCTCGACCACCCGGACCCCGGTGAGGGGCCCGTGTCCGTTGGACGCCATCGGTCTTCTCCTGTTTCACGGTGTTGCGGCGAGGGCGATGTGAGCGCCCGGGGCGTGGAGGTGTCCGTCTCCGCAAGCCCCTGCTTTTCAATATTTGGGAAACTGATGCCTTTATTCGGCAAGACAGGACCGTAATCACCCGAATGAGGATTCACAAGACCTTGATCACGCAACGATGATGTGTATGCTTCGCCGGTCCGTCTTCGTAGCCGCCGGTTGGGCAAAACCCGATCCGGCGGGAAAAGCGCTGCTCGCCGCAGAACTCAGGAGTCGGCTCGTGCCGACCCCGACGAATCGGACCCATAGATGTCGGACATCGTTGTCTTCGCCAACGCCGCGATAACCATCGTCGGCGTCGTCGTGCTCATCCTCCGCGCCAAGATCAGCCCGGCCATCGCGCTCGTCCTCGGCGCGATCTACCTGGGCCTGGTCTCCGGGCTGGGCCCCGAGCAGACCATCAAGTCCATCACCACCGGCTTCGGCGACCTGATGACCGAGGTCGGGCTGCTGATCGCGTTCGGCGTGCTGCTCGGCTCGCTGATGGCCTCGCTCGGCGCGATCGAGAAGCTCGTCGACCTGCTCGTGCGCACCTTCGGGCCGCGGAGCCTGCCCTACACCTTCGGCGTCACCGTCGGCACGGTCCTGCAGTCGATCTTCGCGGACGTGCTGCTGGTGATCACCGCGCCGCTGGCCAGCCGGCTGTCCCGGCAGATCGGGCCGTACGGCGCGGCCCGGATGTGCGCGGCGATGGCGCTGGGCATCGAGGTCGGCCTGGTGTTCGTGGTGCCCGGCGTCGGGGCCGTCGCGCTGGCCGGTGTGCTGGACCTGCCGTTCGGCAAGATGTTCCTCTTCGGCACCATCACCGCGGTCTTCACCATCGTCGTCACGCTGGCGCTGTTCACCGCGCTGGCCAAGCGCGGCCTGTGGAACCCGAAGCTGGACGAGACCGAGGAGCTGCCGGTCGCCGAGGTCGCGGAGGAGGAGGAGCGGTCGCCGCGCGAACTCCCGCCGCTGCCGCTGCTGCTGGCCCCGCTGCTGCTCGCGCTGGCGCTGATCGCCTTCGGCGCCATCGCGGAGATGGCCGAGTTCTCCTCGCCGTGGGTCGACTTCCTCGGCGACCCGGTGATCGCGCTGCTCATCGGCCTGATCGGGGCGGTGCTCATCGCGCGCTGGAAGCTCCCGGCGGAGCAGACCGCGGCGGCGTTCAAGCGCGGTTTCCACGAGAGCGGCCAGATCCTCATCCTCACCGGTGTCGGCGGTTCGCTGGCGCAGACGGTGAAGGACGTCGGCCTGGGCGAGCTGCTGAAGGGCTACTTCTCCACCAGCACGGTCGTGCCGCTGCTGCTGGTGTGGCTGGTGGCCGCGGTGCTGCACATCGCGATCGGCTCGGTGACGCTGGCGTCGATCACCGCCGCGGGTGTGCTGGGTCCGGTGATGCCGTTGCTGGGCATCGACCCGATCTTCGTCGCCCTGGCGGCGGGCGCGGGCTCGCTGTTCGTCATCCACGCGACCAGCAACACGTTCTGGCTGTTGCAGACCCTGCTGCCGCAGACGACGCGGGGAGCGCTGAAGTCGGTGACCCTGACGGTCTCGGCGGCGTCGGTCATCGCCATGGTCCCGATCCAGCTCATGGCCCTCCTGTTCTGAGCCGGGCGGGCCGTGGGTCTTTCGGATCGCTACGCCGGCTCGAAAGGCTCACGGCCCTTGCACGGCCAGGGCATCGCGCAGCGCGGCTGTGACGGCCTCCGGGTTATCGACGTTCATCAGGTGACCCGCGCCGGCGATTTCCTGGTACGTGGCCCGGGGGAGTGCTTCGAGGAGGATGTCGGCCGCCTTGCGCGGGCAGAGAACGTCGTGCTCGCCGCCGATCACCGTCACCGGGCATTTGATCGCCGCCAGCTCCGGGGTCAGCGGGTTGCCGCGCAGACCCGCCATCGCGGTCGCCGCGTTCGAGTAGCCGCGGCCGTCGCCGAGGGACTCCGCGCGTCGCGCGACCACCTCGTCGATGTCCACTGTGGAGTTCGAGACCATCATCGCGGTGTCCGCGCGCAGCGAGTCGAGCACGGCGTCGCCGGTTTCCGCGGCCCGCTGCAGGTTGATCTCGGCCGCCGCCCGCCCCACCACCGAGGACGTTCCGAGCACGACGACGCCGGTGACCAGGTCAGGTCGGTGCGCCGCGGCGGAGAGCACCACCGTGCCGCCGAGGGAGAATCCCACGCACACCGCTGGCCCGGAGACCTCGGCGAGGAACGCGAGCAGATCGTCCCGCAGCTGAGCCAGGGTCCCGTTCGCGTCGCCGACCGTGCTGGCGCCGTGCCCGCGCACGTCGTAGGCGTAGGTGCGGTGGTCGGCGAACTCCTCCTGCTGGTGCCGCCAGCTGCGGTGGTCCTCGGCGAGGCCGTGCACGAACACCACGGCCGGGCCGGAACCGCCTGCGCAGTAGTGCGTCTTGATGTCGTTCAGCGCGGCCGTCGCGGTCTGCAAGCCCATCAACTCCCGGTGTCGGTTGCCGCCCTCGATTCTGCGGCACGCAGTTCCAGGACGGAACCGCCCGCCAGCGCGGGCCCGCTGGTGTGCAGGTGGCAGCGCACCGTGCCGCCGCCGTCGACGGGCGTCGGCTCGGGGACGACCGAGCGGCAGACGTCCATCGCGTACGGGCAGCGCGGGTGGAAGGTGCAGCCGCCGGGCGGATCGGTCGGGTCCGGCGGATCGCCGGGGAGCACGATGCGTTCGCGGCGGCGCTGCACCTTCGGGTCGGGCACCGGGACCGCCGACAGCAGCGCCTCGGTGTACGGGTGGGCGGGATGGGAGTAGAGGCGCTGCGACGGGCCTTCCTCCACGAGCCGCCCCAGGTACATCACCGCCACGCGCTGGGCGAGCTGCCGCACCACCGACAGGTCGTGCGAGATGAACAGGTACGAGGTGCCCAGTTCGGCGCGCAGTTCCTCCAGCAGGTTGATGATCTGGTTCTGCGTCGAAACGTCCAATGCGGACACCGCCTCGTCGCAGACCACGACGTCCGGGTCCACCGCCAGCGCGCGGGCGATGGCCAGCCGCTGCCGCTGCCCGCCGGAGAACTCGTACGGGTAGCGCTCCAGGTGGCGGGGCGACAGGCCCACCCGCACCAGCAGGTCCCGGACCCGTTCGTCGCGGGCCTTCCCGCGCAGGCCCTCGTGCACCTCCAGCGGTTCGCCGACGCTCTCGGCGACCACCATGGACGGGTCCAGCGACGAGTAGGGGTCCTGGAACACCATCTGGATGTGCCTGCGGTGTCGCCGCAGCTCGCGGCCGCCGAGCGCGGTCAGCTCGGTGCCCCGCAGCCGGACCGCGCCGCCGTCGGGCTCGACCAGCCGCATCAGGGCCCGGCCCGTGGTCGACTTGCCGGAGCCGGACTCGCCGACCAGCCCGAGGATCTCCCCGGCGGCCACCTCGAACGACACCCCGTCCACCGCGCGCAGCCGCGCCCCGCGCCGGAACAGGCCGCGCTGCAACGGGAAGCTCACCGACAGGTCCTCGACTTCGAGCAGTGCGGTCATGCCGGGCCTCGCAACAGGAGTTCGTCGGAGCGGACGCACCGGGTGGCGCGGTGCAGGTCGAACGGCCGGAGCTCCGGGGCGCCGGCGGCGCAGCGGTCGGCGGCGTACGGGCAGCGGGGGTGGAAGCGGCAGCCGTCGGGCACGGCGCCCGGCGTCGGGGCCTGGCCGGGGATGGTGGCCAGCCGCTCCGCGCCGCCGACCTGCGGCATGGCGGCCAGCAGGCCCTCGGCGTAGGGGTGCGGCGGGTGGCTGAAGAGGTGGTCGACGTCGTCGGCCGCCACCACCTGCCCGGCGTACATCACCACCACCCGGTCGCAGATGTCGGCGACCACGCCCAGGTCGTGGGTGATGAACACCATCCCCATGCCGAGCTCGTCGCGCATCTGCCGCAGCAGGTCGAGCATCTGGGCCTGGATCGTCACGTCCAGCGCCGTCGTCGGCTCGTCGGCGACGAGCACCTTCGGCTCGCAGCAGATCGCCATCGCGATCATCGCCCGCTGCCGCATCCCGCCGGAGAACTCGTGCGGGTAGCTGCGCACCCGGCGCGCCGCGTTCGGGATGCCGACCTGGTCCAGCGCCGCGACGGCGCGGCCCATCGCCGCCTTGCGGGACACCTTCCGGTGCCGCCGCACGGTTTCCGCGATCTGGTCGCCGATGGTGAACGCCGGGTTCAGCGACGACATCGGCTCTTGGAAGATCATCGCGATGTCGTTGCCGCGGATGTCGGCCAGCCGCTTCTGCGGCATGCCGACCAGCTCGGTGCCGTCGAGCCGGATGCTGCCGCGGGACACCCGGCTGGTCCGCGGCGGCAGCAGGCCCAGCATCGCCAGGCTGGTGACGGTCTTGCCGGAGCCGGATTCGCCGACCAGGCCCAGCGTCGCCCCCGCTTCGACGGCGAACGACACGCCTTCGACCACCGTGACCCAGCCGCGGTCGGTGGCGAACCGGACGTCGAGGTCGGACACCTGCAGCACGCTCATCGACCGCTCCTGATCTCCCGGCCCAGCGAGTCGCGCAGCCCGTCGCCGAGGACGTTGAACGCCAGCACCGTCAGCGCGATGGCGACGCCGGGGAGGACGACCAGGTGCGGCGCCAGCGACACGAACCTCGCGCCCTCCTGCAACATCGAGCCCCAGCTCGCCTGCGGCGGCACCACACCGAGGCCGAGGAAGCTCAACGTCGCCTCCGCGAGCATCGCGAACGCCGCGACCAGCGAGAGCTGGACCAGCAGCGGCGACAGCACGTTGGGCAGCACGTGCCGGCGGATGATGCGGCCCGCCGGGGTGCCGATGCTGCGGGCCGCCTCGATGTAGGTCTCCTCCCGCACCGACAGCACCGAGCTGCGCACCAGGCGCAGCAGGCGCGGCGCGGTGACCAGGCCGACCGCGAACATCGCGTTGGTCAGGCCCGGGCCGCGGGCGGCGACGATCGCCACCGCCAGGATCAGCGGCGGGAAGCTCATGAACGCGTCCGCCAACCGCACCACCCAGCGGTCGAACCGGCCGCCGAGGTACGCGCCGACGAGCCCGAGCGGCACCCCGAGCACCACCGCGACGCCGACGGCTTCCACCGCGGCGAGCAACGAGATGCGGCTGGCCACCAGCATCCGGCTGAGCATGTCGCGGCCGAACTGGTCGGTGCCCAGCAGATACCCGTCGGCGCCGGGCGCGGCGAGCACATTGCGCAGGTTCTGGTCATCGGGATCGGCCGGGGCCAGCAGCGGCGCGAACACCGCGACCGCCGTCAGCAGCAGCAAGAACAGCAGTGCGAGCACCGCCGGCCGCTGCCGCCGGAAGCGGCGCCAGAACCGCTGCCTCGGCGACTGCGGCGGGCCGAGGTCGTCCGCGGTGGTCTCCGCGGCGACGTGCCGCGTCCACCGCTGCGTGGTGTCGGTCAACTCCGCTCCTCCCTCGCCGGCGCTCACTGCGCTCGCACCTTCGGGTTGAGGTAGCCGTAGGACAGGTCGACCGCCAGGTTGGCCAGCATCACCATCACGGCGGTGACCACGACGACGCCCTGCACCATCGGAAGATCCCGTTGCAGCACGGCGGTGATCGCCAGCTGGCCGAGGCCGGGGATGCCGAAGATCTGCTCGACGACGACGGTTCCGCCCAGCAGCACCGAGATCCGCATGCCCAGCACCGTGACCACCGGCGTGGCCGCGTTCTTCAGCGCGTGCTTGGCGATGACGCTGGTGGTGCGCAGGCCCTTGGCGCGGGCGGTGCGCAGGTAGTCCTGGTCGAAGACGTCGATCAGCGAGCTGCGCAGCTGGCGGGTGAGTTCGGCGGCGGCCGCCAGGCCCAGCGTGAAACCGGGCAGCAGGAGGTGCGCCAGCCAGGCGACCGGATCGTCGTCCAGCGGCACGTACCCGGTGGCGGGCAGCAGCCGCAGGTTCAGCGCCAGCGCGGTGGCCAGCAGCAGCCCGAGCCAGAAGTTCGGCATGGCCACGCCCACCGAGGTGCCGACCGTGGCGAACCGGTCCAGCCAGCGGCCCCGGCTGGTGGCCGCGGCGACCGCGGCGGGCACGCTGATCAGCAACGCCATCACGATGGCGACCGCGGTCAGCGACACGGTGGCCGGGAAGCGCTCCGCGATGGCGCCGGAAACGCTGCGGTTGCTGAACATCGACGTGCCCAGGTCGCCCTGGACGGCGTGGCTCGCCCAGCGCCAGTACTGCTCCAGCAGCGAGTCGTTGAGCCCGAGGCGTTCGCGGGTCGCCTCGATCTGGGCCTGGGTGGCGTTCTCCCCGGCGATGGTGATGGCCGGGTCGCCGGGCACCAGCAGCACCAGCCCGAACACGATCAGCGAAACGAGGAACAGCAGCGGAACCATCGCCGCCAGGCGGCGGACAACGAGCTGTAGCACCCGGTCACCTCCCCGTTCCGGCCGCGCCGACGCCGCGGAACTCGGGCTTGTTGGACAACCAGCTGCGCAGGTCGGTGACGCGCGCGGCGTGCCCGTAGTTGGTGTCGGCGAAGACCACCGGCACGTCCAGCGCCTGGTCCAGGACCATCTGGTCGATGCGGTGCAGGAGTCCGGTGCGCGCCGCCGGGTCGATGGTCCGCCGGGCCTGCCCGATCAACTGCTCCAGCTCGGGCGTGGTGTGCCCGCCGGGGTTGGAGAAACCCTTGCTGGAGTAGAGCAGTCCGAGGGTCTGGATCGGATCGGCGCGCCCACCCCACGGCGCGACCATCGCGTCGCCCTGCTGCCTGCCGTAGAACAGGTCGGCCGCTTCGCCGGAGGAGACCTCGCGGATCTTCATCCGCACCCCGATGTCGGCCAGTTGTTCCTGCACGGCGACGGCGGTGCCGGGATCGGTGTTGGGCACGATCGCCTCGAACTCGAAACCGCCGGCCAGCCCGGCCTCGGCGAGCAGCTGCCGCGCCTTCTGCGGGTCGTACGGGTAGGGATCGGGCAGGTCCGGGTCGTGCGCGTAGTACCCGGGCGGGAAGGGCTGCGAGGCCGGTTTCCCGTTGCCGAACAGCACGCCGTGGATGATGGCGTCGCGGTCGATCGCGTGGTTGAGCGCGCGCCGCACCCGGATGTCGCCGAACTCGGCGCGGGTGCGGTTGAGCTGCAGGTGGTAGAAGGCGAGGGTCACGTCGCCGACGACGCCGAGGTCGTACTGCCGGGCCTCGGCGACCTGGTTCCCCTGCAGCAGCGCGGCGTCGACCTCGCCAGCGCGCAGCGCGTTCATCCGCGTCGTCGTGTCGGGCTGGATGACGACCGCCATCGTCTCGACCTGCTGGGCGGCGGGATCCCAGTAGCCGGGGAAGCGGCTCAGCACGACGCGGTCGTTCGGGCTGTAGCTGACGATCTGGTACGGCCCGGCGCCGACCGGCCGCAGGTCCAGCTGCGGGTCGTCGAACGCCGCCGGGCTGACCATCATCCCGGCCCGGTCGGAGAGCACGCCGATCAGCGAGCTGTCCGGCGCGGTGAGCGCCAGCGCGATGGTCAGCGGTCCGAGCACGTCGACCCGTTCCACCGCTTTCAGCTCGGAGGCGACGGTCGAGCCTTGCAGCGTGCGGGCGCGGTCCAGGTTCGCCTTCGCGGCGGCGGCGTCGAACGGGGCGCCGTCGTGGAACCGCACGCCCGGCCGCAGTTCGAAGACCAGCCGCTTGCCGCCGTCGGTGTACTGCCAGCCGGTGGCCAGGCCGGGCACCGGTTCGGCGGCGGTGGTCAGGTGCACCAGGCGGTCGTAGACCGGGAACAGGGAGGCGTTGTCGAAGCTGGACGAGGCGCGGTGCGGGTCGTAGCGGCTGGGGCCGACGGAGTAGGCGAACCGGAAGGTGCTGCCGGCACCGCCGGAGGCCGATCCGGTCGCCTCGGTGTTGATGCCCCCGCACGCCGCGGTGAGCGCGAGCAGCGCGAAAATGGCTGCTGCGGCGAGGAACTTGCGATGTGCGGGCACCCGGACCTCCGGCTCTTCGGCGAGTACGGCGTCGGCGGTTGTCCTGCGCGAGCACGCCTGGTGGTGCGGCCCGAGTCGGAGATCTCGTGATCGGTCGCCCTATTCAAGGAGAGCTGGATCACAGAATCAAATAGCCCTGGGCGAACGGACGAATAGGGCGAAACCATGGCCGCCGAACGGGTGTTGATCGGTGCAGACCCCGTGCGGCGGCCGGTTCGGTGTGCCGGTTCGGCCTCGGATTTCTAGCGCGGGTTGCGCACCACCGGCGCGATGCGGGAGCCGGTGGCGGCTTCCTGGAGCACCCCGGCGAAGCGGAGCACGTCGGCGTCGGCGCCCGGGCGGCCGACCACCTGCACGCCCACCGGCAGGCCGTCGTCGGTGAACCCGAACGGCACCGACGCGGCGGGCAGTCCGGTGACGGTGATCCGCGAGCAGGCCCGCATCCAGTCGAGGTAGTGGCGGCTGGGCACCCCGTCGACCGCCGCCGGGTAGCGCAGCCCGGCGTCGAACGGCGGCACCTGGCTCACCGGGCAGACCAGGAACTCGTGGTCGGTCATGAACTCCCGCGCCCGCTCGACCACCGCCATCCGGTTGCGCTCCGCGCGCACCAGATCCGCGCCGGAGACCTCACGACCCCGGTCGACGTTCCAGACGATGTTCGGGCCGAGGACGTCGCGCTGCTCCTCGACGAGCTCGCCGAAGGACAGCACCTGGTACCAGGCGCGCCAGGTCTCGAAGGCGTCGTCGGCGCCGGCGAAACCGGGCGTCGCCTCCCGCGCCTCGCAGCCGAGCCCGGCCAGCACCCCGGCGACCCCGGCGAACACCTTCCGCACGGCCGGATCCACCGGCAGGCCGTCGAGGTCGGCGTCGACCGCCACCACCGTGCCGGACACCGCCGCGCCGGCATCCAGCCCGAAGGAGGTCACCGGCGCCGCGACCTGGCAGCGCGGGTCCGCGGCGTTGAGCACCCGCATCTGCAACGCCACGTCGTCCACCGAGCGCCCCATCGCGCCGTTGGTGACGTACGGGAACTGCGGGAAGGTGGCGGGCCAGGACGGAACCCGGCCGTGGGTCGGCCGCAGGCCCACCACGTTGCAGAACGACGCCGGGTTGCGCAGCGAACCGCCCATGTCCGAGCCGTCGGCGATCGGCAGCATCCCGGCGGCCAGCGCCGCCGCCGCGCCGCCGCTGCTCCCGCCTGCGCTCCTGGTCAGGTCGTGCGGGTTGCGGGTGGTGCCGAAGACCTCGTTGCGGGTGTGCGATCCCGCGCCGAACTCCGGCGTGTTCGTCTTGCCGACCATGATCGCCCCGGCCGCGCGGTACTGCTCCACGGTCAGCGCGTCGGCCTGCGGCACGTGCTCGGCGAAGGCCCGCGACCCGTAGGTGGTGCGGATTCCCCTCGTGTCCAGCAGATCCTTGTGCGCCACCGGCAGCCCGTGCAGCGGGCCGAGCGGCTCGCCGGTGCGGGCGAGGGCGTCGTCGGCCCGGCGGGCCGCCTGCTCGGCCTCCTCCGGGCAGGTCGTCACGATCGCGTTGACCGCGGGATTGGTCTCCTCGATGCGCGCCAGGAAGGCGGCCAGCACCTCACGGCTCGAAACTTCCTTGCGCACCAGCAAATCGCGCAGCCGCACGGCATCCGAGGTCCACAGGTCTTGGGCGTCCACAGTGGTCTACAGCTCCCTCTTCGTCAGGTGAGGTCCTTGCCCCGGGTTTCCGGCATCCGCCACAGGCACACCACGGTCAGCGCGCACATCGCCACCAGGTAGCCGAGGAAGGCGGAGTGGTACCCGATGCCGGTCAGCCAGGTGTTCAGGTAGGGCGCGGTGCCGCCGAACAGCGCGACCGCGATCGAGTAGGGCAGGCCCACGCCGGTCGCCCGGACCGAGGTGGGGAACAGCTCGGAGACCATCGCGCCGATGATCGCGCTGGAGCACGCCATCACGGCCAGCGCGATGCTCATCGCCAGCAGCAGCTGCCAGAACTCGCCCTGCACCAGCCAATCCAGCGGGAACGGCAGCACGACGTAGCCGATCGCGAAGACGTAGTACACCGGCTTGCGCCCGAACCGGTCGGAGAGGTGCCCGGCGATCGGCAGCGCCACCAGGTACACGCACTGGGCGAGCACGCCGGCGATCAGCGCCGCCGACGGGTCCATGCCCTTCACCGACGACGCGTAGCTCGGCGCGAACACCACCCAGGTGTAGAAGCCGACGGTGCCGCCCATGGTCAGCCCGATGTTCAGCGCCGCGGCCTTGCGGTGCCGCCACAGCTGCGCCAGCACCGACGTCCGCGGCTGCGCGGTGTTCTTCTGCTGGTACGCGGCGGATTCCGTCAGGCGGCGGCGCAGCACGATCGCGTACACGCCGAGCATCGCACCCAGCAGGAACGGGATCCGCCAGCCCCAGGAGCGCATCTGGTCGCTGCTGAGCGCAGTGGTCAGCAGCGCGCCGGTGCCGGTGGCCAGGATGGTGCCGAGGGTGATGCTCACGTACCCGGTGCTGGACCACAGCCCGCGGCGGCTCGGCGGCGCGATCTCGGCGACGTAGGTGTAGGACGCGCCGACCTCGCCGCCGTGCGCGAGCCCCTGCGCCATCCGCGCGACCACCAGCAGCACCGAGGCGAGCACGCCGACGGTGGTGTAGGTGGGGGAGACCGCGATGAGCAGGCTGCCGCCCGCCGTGAGCGTCATCGACAGCGCGAGGCTGATCTTGCGCCCGCGCCGGTCGGCGAGCCGCCCGAAGAGGTATCCGCCCAGCGGGCGCATCAGGAACCCGACGGCGAAGACGGCCAGCGTGGACAGCAGCGCCGACAGCGTGTTGTCGGCGTGGAAGAACTGGGCGGCGAAGAACGGCGCGAAGATCGCGTACACGTTCCAGTCGAACCACTCCAGGGCGTTGCCGATGTTGGCGGCCACCAGGTCGCGGCGGTGCCGGCGCAGCGTGGGTTGTCTGGACTCCAGTCCGGTGCGGGGGACCATGGTGCCTGCCTAGGGGAGACGTGCTGGGGAAGTGGATTGAGAGCCTGGCACCATGGGAATTGAACAGACAAGAAAATCCCGGATATTGAAAGAATCAGACACATGACCGATCGCTTGCCGGTGCTGGACGAGCTCGACCGGCGCATCGTCGCGGCCCTGCAGATCGACGGGCGCGCCTCCTGGGGCCGCATCGCGCGGGTGCTGGGCGAGACCGAGCGCACCGTGGCCCGCCGGGCCACCCGGCTGCTGCGGGAGCGGCACCTCGCGATCGTCGGCATCGTGCACTACCAGCGCGTCGGCTGGGGCGAGCCGTACCTGCTGCGGGTGCAGTGCGAGCCGGCCGGGCTGCGGGACGCCGCGCGGCGGCTCGCCGAGCTGCCGCAAGCGCGCTGGGTGGCGGTGGTCCACGGCTCGTCCGATTGCTTCGTGGAGATCGACATCCGCCAGGACGACCTGACCTCGGCCCTGCTGGACCGGCTGGCCAAGATCCCCGGGATCGTATCGCTGCGGACGCACGCGATACTGCGGTACTTCCGCTCCGTGCACGAATGGCGGCTCGACGTGCCGGCGGAACCGCAGGCCGCCGAACTGGTGCGCCCGGACCTGGACTTGACCGCCGAGTTCGAGCCGGGCACGGTGCAGCTGGCACCGGACGAAACGGCGATCCTGGACCTGCTGGCCGTCGACGGGCGCGCCGGCAACGACGAGATCGCCGCCGCTGCGGGCATCTCGGCGTCCACCGCCTGGCGCCGGGTGGAGTCGTTGCGCAAGCGGGGACTGGTGTTCATCCGCGCGGACATCGAACCGGCGCTGCTGGGCCGGGCGGTCGAAGCGCTGCTGTGGCTGCGCGTCGCACCGGGCAGTCTCGCCGCGGTCGGCGAGAGCCTCGCCGCGCACCACGACGTGCGCTACCTCGTTGCCACCACCGGAGATTTCCAGCTGGTCGCCAACGTGGTGCTCCCGCACCGGGCCGCGCTGTACCGGTTCCTCACCGAGGTGGTCGGCGCGCGCGAGGGCATCGAGCAGGTCGACGTGTCGATGAACGTCGCCGCCCTGAAGCGGGCCTTCGTCCGCCGCGACGGCGTGCGGCTCACCCCGGTCGGCAGGCAGCGGCGCTGATCAACCACCGGCCGGTGAGACGTGGCCGCGGGCGGCGAGTTCGCTGCGGGAGCGGATGCCGAGCTTCGCGTAGATCCGGGTCAGGTGGAACTGGACGGTCTTCACCGACACGAACAGCTCGGCGGCGACCTGCTTGTTGGTCATGCCCGCCGCCACCAGCTTGGCCACCGCCTGTTCCTGCGGGGTGAGCTCGGTGAGGTCCACGCCGCCGCGCTTCGGGTGCAGCCCGCCAGCCTTGAGCTCGCGGTCGCAGCGCACCACGTACGCGGTGGCGCCCAGCGCCGCGTAGCCGTCCCGCGCTCGTTGCAGGACGACGTCGGCTTCCTTGCGCTTCCCGGCCCGGCGCAGGGTCTGGCCGTACGCGAAGTGGACCCGGGTGCGTTCGTAGGGCAGCGGCAGCGTCCGGAGATTCGCGAGCGCTGCCTCGAAGGATTCCCGCGCGGCATCGACGTCGCCCGTCGCGGCGAGGATCCGCCCGCGAACGTAGCCGAGCCTGGCCGTCGCCGACCGGTGCCCGCGCTCGGCGGCCAGGGCTTCGTGCGGCCGCAGGAACTCGTCCGCCTCGGCCACCCGGTTGGTCATGACCAGCGCGTTGCCGTAGATGTCCGGCCACGGCCAGAAACCCGGCTCGTCCACGCCCTCCCGGGGCCACGACTGGGCCACCGGTTCGAGCGCGCGCAGCACGCCTTCGTAATCGGATTGGGCCTCGGCGCAGTGCGCGCGGGCCAGGCACGCCGGGATCAGCATGATCTCGTAGTTGTGCGTGGAAGCCGAGGCCTGCCGCAGGTGGTGCTGGGCGGCGTCGGGATCCCCGCGCAGCGCGTGGATCTGCGCGCCCGTCCAGTGCACCAGCGGCCGCACCAGTTCCAGGCCGGTCTCGGCGAGTTGCACGGCCGCGCGGTCGACGGTTTGCAGTGCCTCGTCCCAGGAGCCGAGCGCGAAGTCGGCGCGCGCCAACCACGCCTGCGCCCACAGGGAGATCCGCAGCGCGCCCATCCGGTACTCGGTGGGCACGGCGATCTCCAGCTCCCGGCGCGCAATTTGCGGGTCGTCCAGCGCCAGGTCCAGCCAGCCCTTGCCCATCTGCACCCGTTGCGACTGCGCTCCCCGGCTCACCCGCGCCACCACGTCCCGGTAGGTGTCCTGCGCCTCGCGGATCCGCCCGGTCGCCGCCAGACCCAGCCCCATGATCGCTTCGGACTCCACCGCCGACGGGTCCTGCGGGTCGGCCAGCGCCACGGCGCGACGCCCCCAGGCGACCAGGTCGGTGCCGTGCCAGCGGCTCAGCGAGTGCAGCACCCGCCGCTGGCAGATCAGCGCCGCGGTCTCCGGCTCGCGGCCGGGGCGGCAGGCCTCCCACGCGCGGGTCAGCAGCAGCTCGGCCTCGGCCGGACGGCCGCGCTGGATCGCCAGGTAGCCCAGCACCGCATCGCGCAGCGGCCCCGGGGGGAAGCTCTCGATCTGCGCGGAGAACGCGCTCGCCTGGGCGAGATCCCCGGCGCCCACCAGCGCGTCGACCGCCCGGACCAGCCGGTGCTCGCGGTCCGCCTTCGCCGGGCTGAGCCGGCTGGCGTCGATCAGCGCCTGCCCGGCCACCGACCACGCGCCGAGCCCGGCCTGCCGGGCGGCGAAGTCGTCGAGCTCGTCGGCCAGCGCGGCATCCGGCGCGGGGGTCTGGGCCACCAGGTGCTTCAGCTTGGCGTGCTCGTCCTCGGCGAGCTGCGCCGCCGTGCCGTGCAGCCCGTACCGCACCAGCGGCGGCACGTCGTGGTAGATCGCGGCGTGCACCAGGGGATCCGGGAACGCCAAGGTCATCAGGCCGTGCCCGGCAACGGTGCCGACGAGCCCGCTTTCGCACGCCGCGTCCAGCGCGGTGATGGGGTCCTTGATGTCGGCCAGTTCGGCGGCCGCGGCGACCGGGACCGTGTGGCCCAGCACCGCAGCCGCCTCGATGAACTCCCGCGTCGCGGCGGAACAGGCGTGCAGCCTCCGGGTGACGTCGGCGGCGACGGCGCGGGGCGCGGGCAGCGCCGGGTGCCATCGCGACCAGGTCTCCGGCGGGAGCTCGTCGAGCAGATCCTTGATGTGGCGGGGATTTCCACCGGTGTGGGCGGCGAGCTGGTGGGCCGTCGGCGTGCTCAGGTCGCGTCCCGCGTGCAGCATCGCCAGCGTCCGCACCTCGGCCGCCACCAATGGTCCTATTCGGACCGTCGCGCCTGGTCGCACCGCAGCGGGGAGTTCGCGCGCGACCAGGACGATCAGGACCGGTTCCGAGGTCAGGCGCCGGAAGGCCGACAGCAGCGCCTCCAGCGACTCGACGTCCGCCCACTGCGCGTCGTCGACGACCACGATGCCGGGGCCGGCGGAGCACCAGGCGAGCAGCCCCGCCGCGTCGCGGGGCGCGTCGGATCTGCGCAACAGCTGGTCCAGCACGGCGAAGGCGTCCGACTGCTCCCAGGGCATGCCGACCGCTCGTGCCACGCGGATCTGCGGATGCCGGGACAGGAAGTGCTCGACGACGGCCGTCTTCCCGATCCCGGCCGGACCCGCCACCGCCGCGAAACCGGGTGCGGCGGCGAGCAACCGGTCCAGCTCGGCCAGCTCCCGCTGCCGGCCGATCGGTTCCGCATGCCCGGTCATCTGCCCAATGTAATCGGACGGCGCGCCCTCACCCGAGGTCACCGCCGGCGACCGGCAGCACCGTCCCGGTGATGTAGGAGGCCTCGGGTGAGGCGAGGAACGCGATCGCCGCCGCCTGTTCCGCCAGCGTCCCGTAGCGCCGCATCGGCGACGACGAGACGGTCTGGTCCACGACCTCCCGGTACCACCGCTTCTCCTGGTCGGTCTCGGCGGCCGGGCCGCGCGCGATGCGGCGCGGCGGCGCGTCGGTCCCGCCCGGGGCCGTGGCCACCACCCGGATCCCGTGCCGCGCGGCCTCCATCGCCAGGGCGGTGGTCAGCGCGTTGACCCCGCCCTTCGCCGCCGCGTACGGCACCCGGTTGACGCCGCGGGTGGCCACCGACGAAACGTTCACGATCGTGCCGTGCCCCTGCCGGACCAGGTGCGGCAACGCGGCCCGGCAGCCCCACAGGGTAGGCAGCAGCGATCGCCGCAGCTCCGCTTCGATCTGCTCCGGCGGGTAGTGCTCGAACGGCTTCGCCCAGATCGTGCCGCCGACGGTGTTGATCAGCACGTCGATGCCGCCGTGCAGTTCGCGGGCGCAGGCCACCGCCCGCTCCGCACCGGCGAACCGCTCCAGGTCGACGACCACGGCGTGCGCCTTGCGGCCGCCCGAGACCAGCCCGGCGGCCACCTCGTGGACCAGCTCGGACCGGTCGGCCAGGACCACCTCGGCGGATTCGGCGAACAACCGCTCCGCCACCGCCCGGCCGATGCCCTGCGCGGCTCCGGTGACGACGACGACCTGCCCGGCGAAGCGGTTCACCTGCCCACCTCCGCCGCGACGGTGAACTTCTCGGTGTAGAAGTTCGCCGGATCGATCCCGGATTCCCGCAGGTGGCCGCGCACCGCCTCGACCATCGGCGGCGGCCCGCACAGGTAGACGTCGACATCGCCGCCGTGCAGGCGTTCGGGCGTGAGCAGGCTGGTCACGTAGCCCTTGTGGGCGGCGGTGCTCGCTTCGTCGGCGACGCAGTGGTCGAAGCTGAACTGCGGGATCGCGTCGGCGTAGGCGCGCAGCCTGTCCAGCTCCACCAGGTCGGTGTCGGAGCTGACCCCGTAGATCAGGTGCACGGGGTGGGTCACCTCGGTGTCGGTGAGCCGCTCCAGCATGGACAGCAGCGGCGCCAACCCGGTGCCACCGGCCAGCAGCAGCGCCGGGCGGACCAGGTCGCGGAGGAAGAAGCTCCCCAGTGGCCCGGTGAACTCGACCCGGTCGCCGACCTCGGCCCGGTCGGCGAGGTAGCCCGACATGGCGCCGCCGGCGGTGATGCGGACCAGGAACGACACGGCCTTCTCGGCCGGCCCGGTGCTGAACGAGTACGACCGCGTCACGCCGGTCCCGGGCACCGCCACGTTCACGTACTGGCCGGGCAGGAACGCCAGCTGATCGCGGTCGTCCAGCTCCACTGCGAAGGCGACCGTGCTGGCCGACAGCCGCCGTACCTCGGTGATCGAGCCGGCGTGCACCGCGGCGCCCGTCTTGGCGAATTCCGCGGTCGCCGGGATCTCCAGCACGAGGTCGCTGTGCGGCACCATCTGGCACGGCAAGGCGAATCCCGCCGCCGCCTCGTCGTCGGTGAGCGCGTCCTCGATGTAATCGCCGCCGTCGTACTCGCCGGCGACGCAGCGCGACTTGCAGGTGCCGCAGGCGCCGTCGCGGCAGTCCAGCGGGATGTTGATCCGCGACCGGTAGGACGCCTCGGCGACCGTCTCATGTGGACCGCAGGTGATGAACCGGGTGACGCCGTCCTCGAAGCTCAACGCGACTTGATAGCTCATCTCCGGCCCCTCAGACGTGGTAGATGTCGACGACGTGGTGGATGTAATCGTTCTTCAGCACCACCCGCTTGCTGGTGATCAGCGGCCGCTCGCCGCCGAAGTCGATGGTGTAGAACGAGGTTCCGAAGTACGTGTCGACGTGGTGGTAGCGGTAGTACAGGGTGAACCAGTTGAACCGCGCGTCCACCAGCCGGCCGCGCTGCTCGACGATCTCCACGTTGGTGATGTTGTGGCCGGTGCGCGGCTCCGGGATGCTGGTCGCCGCCGACCGGTCGGTGCGGATCCGGAACACCCGGTCTTCGAGCCCGCCGCGGTTGGGGTAGTAGATCAGCGAGATCTCGGTCTGCGGATCGGTGGTCGGCTCGTCATCGTCGTCCCACGCGGGCATCCAGAACTCGACGTCCTCGTGGTAGCACTCCAGCCACTCCTCGAACTCGCGGTCGTCGAGGTGGCGCGCCTCGCGGTACAGGAACTGCCGGACTGCTTCGGTCTCGATCGCGGTGGTCATCACGGTCCTCACCGGTTTCCCCGGGCTGCGGCGGAATCGACGGCGGCGCGCATCGTGTCGAGCCAGTAGCCGTGCTGGATGGGATAGAGGCCCTCGTCCTCGGTGCGCACCCCGCTGGCGATCGGCGAGATGCCGAGCCGCTTCGCGTCCTCGTCCGCGCCGGCGATCTGGTGCACCGCGCCGCGGCTGAGGTCGTTCCACGGGGCGGCGGTGGCCCGGTAGGTGTGCTGGCAGGCCCGGAACTCCTCCAGGTCGTCCGGGGTGGCCATGCCGGTGGCGTTGAAGAAGTCCTCGTACTGGCGGATCCGGTTCGCGCGGGCCTCGGCGCTCTCGCCCTTCGGGGCGATGCAGTAGATGGTGACCTCGGTCTTGTCCACCGCGATCGGCCGGAAGTGCCGGATCTGCGAGCTGAACTGGTCCATCAGGTAGACGTTCGGGTACAGGCACAGGTTCCGGGAGTAGCCGATCATCCAGTTCGCCCGGTCCTCGCCGAACCGCGCCACGAGCTCGTCGCGCATCTCGTTCAGCGACCGGTTGCTGGGATCGGCCCACTCCGTCCACAGCAGCAGGTGGCCGTGCTCGAAGGAGTAGAACCCGCCCTTCTGCCGGGACCAGGTGCCGGCGTCCATGTTCTTGGTGTCGTTGCTGGACTCCCCGGAGGTGCGGCGGGCGGTCGTGGCCGCGTAGTTCCAGTGCGTCGCGGAGACGTGGTAGCCGTCGGCGCCGTTCTCGGCCTGCAGCTTCCAGTTGCCGTCGAAGACGTAGGTGGAGGCGCCGCGCAGGACCTCCAGCCCCTCCGGGGACTGGTCCACCACCATGTCGATGATCTTGGCCGCCTCGCCCAGGTGCTCGGCGAGCGGCTTGACGTCGGGGTTGAGGCTGCCGAACAGGAAGCCGCGGTAGTCGTCGAACCGGGCGACCCGGGTCAGGTCGTGCGAGCCGTCGGTGTTGAACTGCTCCGGGTACCCGGCGCCCCGCGGATCCTTGACCTTCAGCAGCTTGCCGTTGTTGCTGAAGGTCCAGCCGTGGAACGGGCAGGTGAGCGTGGTGCGGTTGTCCCGCTTGCGGCGGCAGAGCATGGCCCCGCGGTGGCTGCAGGCGTTGAGCAGCGCGTTCAGCCGCCCCTGCTTGTCGCGGGTGATGACCACGGGCTGGCGGCCGATGTGGGTGGTGAAGTAGTCGCCGACCTCGGGGATCTGGCTCTCGTGCGCCAGGTAGATCCAGTTGCCCTCGAAGATGTGCGCCATCTCCAGCTCGAAGAGCTCCGGGTCGGTGAAGATGCTGCGCTTGGCGCGGTGCACGCCGCGCTCGGGGTCTTCGACCAGCGCGTCGGCGAGCGCGGTCCGGATGCGGTCCAGCGCTTCGGACATGGTGCCTCCTCCCGGCGGGCCGCGGTGCCCGCCATCGGACTTCGGTGTCCGGGTTGCCGAAGACGCTGGCATGGCCGTGGCCTGGATCACGCCGGGAAAACCCCCAGTCCCGACCTAGGGCCGATTGATATCTGCGACATACCAATCGATTGGGAATGAGTATTTGTTCGAGCTGAATGGCGGACCTAGGCTGACCTGGACGAACGACGTTGTGGCCGCGGCCACCCGGCCTGGCGGGAGGAGGTGCGGCAGTGGAGCTGCGACACCTGCGCTACTTCGTCGCGGTGGCCGAGACCCGCCACTTCGGGCGGGCGGCCAAGCGGCTGAACATGGCGCAACCCCCGCTGTCCCAAGCGATCCGGCAGCTGGAAACCGAACTCGGCGCCGAGCTGTTCGCCCGCACGACCAGGCAGGTGCAGCTGACGCCTGCGGGCGCGGTCTTCCACGACGACGCGCTGCGCATCCTCAAGTCGATCGACGACGCGGCGCGCCGCGTGAAGCGGCTCGCGGACGGGTGTCATGGCGTGCTCCGGCTCGGGCTGACCGGGTCGGCGTCCTACCGGCAGCTGCCGCGGCTGGCGCACATCGTCAAGCGCGACCTGCCCGGGGTCGAGCTGGAGATCCATCCGGACCTGCTCACCCCGGCGCAGGAGAAGGCGTTGCTGCGCAACGAGATCGACGTCGGGATGCTGCGCCCGCCGACCCGCGAGGACCGCATCGCGCACCGCACCATCGCGCGCGAGCCGCTGGTGCTCGTGCTGCCGGAGAACCATCCGCTCGCCGGGGAACCCGAGGTCGGGATGGCGCGACTGCGGGCGGAGCAGTTCATCATGTACTCCGCCTCGTCGCGTTCGGTGGTCAACGACGCGGTGGTGCGCAGCTGCCTGGCGGCCGGGTTCTACCCGAACTGCGCGCACGAGATCGGGGAGGCCTCCACCCAGGTCGCGCTGGTCGCGGCCGGCCTCGGGGTGGCCCTCGCCCCGGCCTCGGTGCAGGCCTTTCCGCTGGAGGGCGTGGTGTTCGTGCCGGTGCCCGACGCCGAAAGCGTCGAACTGGCACTGGCGTGGCGCGCCGAGGACGATTCGCCGCTGCTGCGCAACCTGCTGACCGCGCTCGCGGCCAACGACGTGTTCGTCGGCCACGACGACACCCAGGACATCGAGGAAGCACGTGAAGATCACGCGAATTGAGGCGATCCCGTTCGCCATCCCGTACCGCAAGCCGCTGCGCTTCGCCAGCGGCGAGGTGCACGTGGCCGAGCACGTGCTGGTGCGGGTGCACACCGACGACGGGCTGATCGGGGTCGCCGAGGCGCCGCCGCGGCCGTTCACCTACGGCGAGACGCAGGAATCCATCGTCGCGGTGATCGACAAGCTGTTCGCGCCCGACGTCGTCGGCATGTCGGCGCTGGAGCGGGAGGCCATCCACGCGCGGCTGCACCGGACGGTCGGCAACCCCGCGGCCAAGGCGGCGCTGGACATGGCGCTGTGGGATCTCATCGGCAAGTCGCTCGGGCTGCCGGTGACCGAGCTGCTCGGCGGCTACACCGACAGGATGCGGGTCGCGCACATGGTCGGGTTCGCCGCGCCGGAGCAGATGGTCGCCGAGGCGGAGCGGATCCGGGCCGAGTACGGCATCACCACCTTCAAGGTCAAGGTCGGCCGCAAACCGTACACAGTGGACGTCGAGGCCTGCCGGGCGCTGCGGGCCGGGCTCGGCGACGACGTCGAGCTCTACGTCGACGGCAACCGCGGCTGGACCGCGTCGGAATCCGCCCGCGCCCTGCGCGAGATGTCCGATCTCGGCCTCACCCTCGCCGAGGAGCTCTGCCCGGCCGACGACGTGCTGGGGCGGCGCTGGCTGGTGCAGCACAGCGAAATCCCCTTCGTGGCGGACGAAAGCGCCACCCGCCCGGGCGAGGTGACCCGGGAACTGCTCGCCGGCGCGGCCACCGCGATCAGCATCAAGACCGCCCGCACCGGCTTCACCACGTCGCAGCGCGTGCTGTTCCAGTGCGAGGGGCTGGGCGTGGAAGTGGTGATGGGCAACCAGATCGACGGCCAGATCGGCACCATGTGCAGCGTCGCCTTCGGCGCCGCGTACCAGCTGACGTCGCAGCGGCCCGGGGAGTTGTCCAACTTCCTGGACATGAGCGACGACCTGCTCGCCGAGCCGGTCCGGATCAGCGACGGCACCGTCCAGGTCCGCGCGCAGCCGGGCATCGGCATCGACATCGACCCCGGGAAGCTGGCGCACTACCGCCAGGACGGCTGAGCCGGGAACCGCATCGACAACGCTGTTGAGCAAAGGAATCGGTGACATGACCACGAACCTCTCCGAGCAGACCGCGACCGCCGCCGCATCGGGCGCGGCGGCCACCGAGCGCTTCCGGGCGAAGCAGACGACCGCCGCCACCAGCAAGGAGCGGGTCGACGCGTTGGCCACGGAAGTCATCCGGGCGGTGCACGACGTGATCCGGCGGCAGCAGGTCACCTACGCGGAATACGACGCGCTCAAGGCGTGGCTGATCCAGGTCGGCCAGGACGGTGAATGGCCGCTGTTCCTGGACGTGTGGATCGAGCACGTCGTCGAGGAGGTGGCCAACGAGGACCGGCAGGGCTCCAAGGGCACCATCGAGGGCCCGTACTACGTGCCGGATTCGCCGGAACTGCCCGCCGAGGCCACCCTCCCGATGCGGCCGGACGAGCCGGGCACCCCGCTGCTGTTCCAGGGCCAGGTCACCAGCGTGTCCGGCCAGGCGCTGGCCGGGGCGAAGATCGAGATGTGGCACGCCGACGACCTCGGCTACTACTCGCAGTACGCGCCCGGACTGCCGGAGTGGAACCTGCGCGGCACGGTGATCGCCGACGAGCAGGGCCGGTTCAAGATCCGGACCGTGCAGCCGGCGCCGTACCAGATCCCCACCGACGGCGCGTGCGGCAAGCTGATCGCCGCCGCGGGCTGGCACGCCTGGCGGCCCGCGCACCTGCACCTGAAGGTCTCCGCCCCCGGCCACCGGCTGATCACCACCCAGCTGTACTTCAAGGGCGGGGCCCACGTCGCCGACGACATCGCCCAGGCGGTCAAGCCGGAGCTCGTCCTGGACCCCCGGCCCAACCCTGCCAGCGGGGCGAACGAGGTCACCTACGACTTCGTCCTGGACCCCCGATGACCCGCCGGCAGTGATCAATGAGGTTTTTCCAACCTCGTTCTGCGTGGCGGTGCGGGTAGCGGAACCTCAGAGGCTCCCTGGACTGTGGGTGCCCCTCCTGATGTATGCCCAAATACACGGCGGAGGGGCCGTCCTCGCCAGGAAGCCTCTGAGAACCCGCGGCGGTGCCGGCGTCGTAGGTGGGCTATGCGCCTGCGGCGCATGCGGTGCCCTATCGACGTGTGGCTTTGCGACCCGCGGCTGCGGGCCGACCAGGATGAAAAAGGCTCAATCGAACGAGATGAGGCGCCGCCTCGCCGAGTAATTTGGTCGAGGGCGCCCCGCACCGGGGCGAGGAATCTCAGGAAGGACTGACCGTGCTGTTCGCGGTGAAGATGGACGTCGACCTCCCGGTCGAGATGGATCCGGCGGTGAAGGCCGACACGCTCGCGCGGGAGAAGGCCTACTCGCAGAAGTTGCAGCAGGGCGGGGAGTGGGTGCACCTCTGGCGCTGCGTCGGGCAGTACTCGAACCTCAGCGTCTTCGACGTGGCCGACAACGAGCGGCTGCACGAGATCCTCTGGAACCTGCCGCTGTTCCCGTACATGACCATCGAGGTGACCCCGCTGGCCCAGCACCCGTCCGACATCGCCCTGCTCGACTCCTGACGGGCGGCCGTCACCGGGAGCCGCGGACCTCCAGGGACGCCAGCAGCTTCGCGGTGGCCTTCTCGATGTCGTCCACCGCCTGCTCGAAGGCTGCCTCGTTGTGCGCGGCGGGCTTGCGGAACCCGGAGATCTTGCGGACGTACTGCAACGCGGCCGCCCGGATGTCCACTTCGGTGACGTCTTCGGCGTACGGCGGGCGGAGCGTCTTGATGCTGCGGCACATGAGCACTTCCTGGGTAGGTTTCCCCAGCTTTCGCCGGGGCGACGACCGGTGGACGGGGGCGGCCCCAGGGTCGCCCCCGTCATGCTAGTTGCAGTGCCCCACGCGTGCGGGTGAAGAACGCCTGCTGCCCAGGGCGCTAGAGGAACGTCGACAGCAGGAGCGTCAGGGCGAGGCCGACCACGGAGATGATCGTCTCCATCACCGACCAGGACTTGATGGTCTGGCCGATGGTCATGCCGAAGTACTCCTTGACCAGCCAGAAGCCGGCATCGTTGACGTGGGAGAAGAACAGGGAGCCGGCACCGATGGCCAGCACGACCAGAGCCAGTTGCGTTGGCGGCAGACCGGCGGCGAAGGGGGCCACGATGCCCGACGCGGTCACGGTCGCCACCGTGGCCGACCCGGTCGCCAGCCGCACCAGCACCGCCACCATCCAGCCGAGCAGCAGCGCGGACAGGCTCGCTGCCACGGCGAGCTTCCCGATCGCGGTGCCGGCGCCACCGTCCACGAGCACCTGCTTGAAGCCGCCGCCGGCCCCGACGATCATCGTGGCGCCGACGATCGGCATCAGGCTCACGCCCAGCTTCGTCGTCAGCGTGACCGGCGTGAATCCGACACCGATGCCGAACGTCACCATCGCCAGCAGCACGGCGATCAGCAACGCCACGATCGGTTCCCCGATGAACTGCAGGAACGGGTAGATCCACGCGGTTTCGCTCATCCACACGTCGGCCGCAGCGCGGACCAGCATCAGCACCACCGGGGTGAGAACCGTGATGAGGGTCCAGGTGAAGCTCGGGCGACGCGTGCGCTCCGGCTCGCCCGGCGCCGTTCCGGACCCGCCGCCGTCCTCGCCACCGCCCGGAGAGCCTGCGCCCGACCCGGGTCCGATGAGGTTTCCGCCCGCTCCGCGGGCACCGATGGGCACCAGGCGCGCCGCCACCATGCCGTACAGCGGTCCGGCGACGATCACGGTGGGGACCGCGATGATCAGGCCGATGGCGAGGGTGACGCCGACGTTGGCGTGCAGGTTCGCGATCGCCACCAGCGGCCCCGGATGCGGGGGGATGAAGCCGTGCAGGACGGAGAGGCCGGCGAGAGCCGGGATCGCCAGGTACATCGCGGGCAGCCTGGACCGGCGGATCGTCAGCATGATGACGGGGATCAGCAGAACGAGGCCGATCTCGAAGAACATCGGGATGCCGATGATGAAGGCGATCAGGGCCATTCGCCACGGCAGCCCGCGGCGACCCCCGGTCATGATCTTGTCCACGATCTCGTCGGCCCCGCCCGAGTCGGCGAGCAGCTTGCCGAGCATCGCACCGAGCACGATCAGCACGCCGACGCTGCCGAGCACGTCGCCAACGCCCTTCTCGAACGAGCCGGCGACCTTGTCCAGCTCGATGCCGGACCCGATCCCGACGAAGAAGGACCCGATGGTCAGCGCGAGGAAGCCGTGCATCTTCGCCACGACGATCAGCAGCACCACGATGGCGATCCCGATCGCCGCCACGACGAGGGTCTGGGTGTCGTGACCGGTCCACGGCTCGTGGATCTTGTCGGCCGGGAAGAGAATGTTCGAGCTGAGCATGTCGCGCTCCTTCGAGCCACCGGAGTGCCAGGTCCGCCATGGCAGCCGTTGTCCCACGTTGCACCAGTTGGTGCCCGAGGGCCTGTCGACCTTGCGGTCGGCCGGGTGCGGATCGGAGGTGCGCATGTCCATTCAGGACGATGATCGGTCGGGCGACCGCAAGGCGAGGCGCTTGGCGAGTCAGGCCGGCCGGCCGTCGCCATCGGGGTGGCACGTTCCCGCGCACATGCCCCGCCACAGCAGGTCGACGAGCTTCTCGGTCGGGCCCCGCCAGTCGTCGCGGGGGTCGAGGTAGAGCAGGCCGCCGAGCCCGCGCAGGACCGTCTCCGGGTCCAGGTCGGCGCGGACGGTCCCGGCCTCGACGTTGGCCTCCAGCAGCGTGGCGACCGCGCCGACCATGGCCTCGTGGGCCTTCGCGAACATTTCGCCGTGCGACGACGTGGCCGCGCCGAGGGCTCCGGCCAGGCCTCGTTTGGTCATCATGTAATGCGTCAGGTGGTCGGCCGTCCAGATCCGGAACGCCTGTTCCGGCGGGTGTTGCCGGAGCAGGCTCGGGACGACGTCGACGAGGTGCTGCAGCTCGCGCCGGTACACGGCCAGGACGAGCGCCTCCGGGGTGGGGAAGTGCCGGTACACCGTGCCGACGCCCACGCCGGCCTGCTTCGCGATGGCGTTGAACGAAACCGCTCCCGAACCGGCCAGCGACTTCGCCGCCGCGGTGAGGATGCGCTCGTGGTTGCGCCGGGTGTCCGCGCGTCGGGAACTGACCGAGCCCGTCGTCATCGTCCCTCCCGGTTGGCTGCCGCGTCCTTCCCTGGAATGTAGTGCACAACCGGCCGTCGACCTGCGGCTACCTTCGGGGGTGATGCCGTCCTTGCAGAGCGGATAAGTATCCGCTAGCGTCGAGGAGGGGCCGAAACGGATGAATATCCGGTTTCGGCGATGGTCCCAGTTCTGCTCCCACCACCACAAGCGACACCGCTGCGGTCGTCCTGCATGGGCGACCGGCGGGGAAGAGATCAAGTGGACATCTCACTCGAAGTCAACGGCAGGGCCGAACGGCTGAACGTCGATCCCGGCGTGACGCTGCTGGACGCATTGCGGGAGAACCTCGGCGTCACCGGCCCGAAGAAGGGCTGCGACCGCGGCCAGTGCGGTGCCTGCACCGTGCACGTCGACGGCAGGCCCGTGCTCTCGTGCCTCACCCTCGCCGCCACCGTGAAGCGACCGGTGACGACGGTGGAGGGCCTCTCCGACGGCGGCGAGCTGCACCCGGTCCAGCAGGCGTTCGTCGACCAGGACGCCCTGCAGTGCGGGTTCTGCACGTCCGGTCAGGTCATGTCGGCCGTCGCCGCGGTCGAGCAGGGCGTCGAGGACGTCCGGGAGTTCATGTCCGGCAACATCTGCCGCTGCGCTGCCTACCCGAACATCGTCGCGGCGATCGAACAAGCGAGGCAGGCCGATGCGTCCCTTTGAACTCACGGCACCGACGACCGTCGAAGCGGCGCTCGCCTCGCCCGGCACGTTCCTGGCCGGCGGCACCACCCTCGTCGACCTGATGAAGCTCAACGTCCTCGCGCCGCAACAGGTCCAGGACATCAACGAGCTCCCGCTGCGGGGCATCGACACCGGCGACGGGCTGCGCATCGGCGCGCTGGAGCGGATGAGCGACGTCGCCGAGCACCCCGGCGTGTACCCGGCGATCTCCCGGGCGCTGCTGCAGAGCGCCTCCCAGCAGCTGCGCAACATGGCCAGCATCGGCGGGAACCTGATGCAGCGCACCAGGTGCACGTACTTCCGCGACGTCACCATGCCCTGCAACCGGCGGGAGCCGGGCAGCGGATGCCCGGCGATCTCGGGCGCGAACCGGATGCACGCGGTCCTGGGCACCAGCGACTCGTGCGCGGCAGCGCACGCCAGCGACCTGGCGGTCGCGCTGGTCGCGCTCGACGCGGAGGTCCGGCTGCTCAGCGCCGCCGGGAGCCGCACCGCGAAGCTGGCCGATTTCTACCGCCTGCCGGGCGATTCGCCGGAGGCGGAGCACGATCTGCGCCCCGGCGAGCTGATCGGCGAGGTCGTGGTGCCGCGACTGGACTGGGCGTCGCGCTCCACGTACGTCAAGGTGCGCGACCGGCAGTCCTACGAGTTCGCGCTCTGCTCCGCAGCGGTCGCGCTGGACGTCCAGGACGGGCACATCGCCGACGCCCGGGTGGCGGTCGGCGGCGTGGCGACCGTGCCGTGGCGGCTGCCCGCGGTCGAGGAGGCCCTGCGCGGCGCGCCCGCGACGCCGGAGTCCTTCGAGGCCGCGGCGTCCCTGGCCGCCGACGGCGCTCGGCCGTTGTCCGGCAACGCTTTCAAGGTTTCCCTGCTGAAGCGGACCGTGGTCCGCGCACTGCTCGAACTGACCGAAGGGAGCCGCCTGTGACCAGTCGGCTGGACGGCCCGCTGAAAGTCACCGGGCAGGCGAAGTACGGCGCGGACAACAACTTCCCCGGCATGGCCTACGGGTACGTCGTGCTCAGCGCGATCGCGCACGGCGAGGTCGAGGCCATGGACGTCACGGCGGCGAAGAGCGCAACCGGCGTGCTCGGCGTGTACACGCCGTTCGACCCGCTGGACCTGCGAAAGCCGAATTCCCCGCTCTTCGGCGAGATGTGGGTTCCGCTGCAGGACCGCGAAGTCACCTACTACGGCCAGCCGATCGGCTTCGTGGTGGCGGAGACCTTCGAGCAGGCGCGGGACGCGGCGATGCTGGTCGAGGTCTCCTACCGGGTCCGGCCCGCCCTGACCTCGTTCGAGGACGGCCTCGCCGCGGCCGAGGACGCACCGTCCAACGAGGACATCACGGTCCTCGCGGACGGCGTCGAGTCCATCGAGGACGCGCTGGGGGCGAGCCCGGTGCGCATCGAGGCGACCTACCGCACCGCCACCCAGAACCACGCCGCGATGGAACCGCACTCCGCGGTCGCGGTGTGGGACGCCGGCGTCCTGACCATCTACAGCGGGAACCAGGGCTCGGACCTGCAGGCCGCCGACATCGCCGGGGCGCTGGGCCTGGACCGCGCGTCGGTCCGCGCGCTGAACCCCTTCGTGGGCGGCGCTTTCGGCGGCAAGGCCCGCACCTCTACCCCGGCATTCCTGGCGGCGGCCGCGGCCAAGGCCCTCGGCCGGCCGGTGAAGGCCGCGCTCACCCGGGAACAGGTCTTCACCGCGACGGCGACCCGCCCGGCGACGCTGCAGAAGATCTCCCTCGGCGCGGACTCCGATGGCACGCTGATCGCGCTGCGCCACGAGTCGTGGTGCACCACGCCGACGGACCGGTCGTTCGTGGAGCCGACCTCGCACGGCACCTCGCGGGAGTGGTACGCGACCCAGAACCTGGCCGTCAGCCAGAAGATCGTGCCGCTGAACATCCCGCCGACGACGTTCATGCGGGCGCCGGGGGAGGCGCCCGGGTCCTTCGCGCTGGAGAGCGCGATCGACGAGCTGGCGGTCGAGCTGGGCGTGGACCCGATCGAACTGCGCCTGCGGAACAACTCGATCGCGCCGCCCGGCAAGGACCTGCAGTGGTCCAGCAAGCACCTCGACGAGTGCTTCCAGACCGGCGCGGAGCGGTTCGGCTGGGCGGACCGCTCGCCCGGCGGACGCACCGACGGCGACTGGCTCGTGGGCATGGGCGTGGCCACCGCGATGTTCCCGGCGCTGCGGTTCCCGGCCAGCGTCGAGATCACCCTGCGGGCCGACGGCACGGCCGTGGTGGCGACCAGCGGCTCGGACCCGGGCACCGGCCTGCTGACCGTCCTGTCGTTGGTGGGCGCGGAATCGCTGGCGATTCCGGTCGAGCGGATCACGCCGCGGCTGGGCGACTCGGCGTTGCCGTCGGGCGGCATGTCCGGCGGCTCGACCGGCACGGCGAGCGCGGGTTCGGCCGTCATGATCGCGGCGACCGAGGTGATCGACGCACTGCTGGCGGTGGCGTCGTCGCCGGGCGCGCCGTTCGAGGGCGCGGAGGTGTCCTACGAGGACGGCCGGGTGCTGGCCGGCGACGGCCGCGCGATGGAGTTCGGTGAACTGCTGCGTGCGGTGGGTCGCTCATCGGTCTCCGCGATCGGTTCCTCGGCGCCCGGCGAGGAGCTGACGAAGCACTCGTTCAGCTCGTTCGGCGCCCAGTTCTGCGAGGTCCGCGTGCACAAGTGGACGCGGGAGGCCCGCCTGTCGCGGATGCTCGGCGTGTTCGACTGCGGCCGGATCATCAACGAGAAGGCGGCCCGCAGCCAGGCGCTCGGCGGGATGATCTGGGGCGTGTCGGCGGCGCTGCACGAGGGCCTGGAGATCGAGGACAGCGGCCGCCTGGCCAACGGCGACTTCGCGGGCTACCTGGTCCCGGTGAACGCCGACATCCCGGACGCCGACGTCCACTTCGTCCGGTACCCGGACACGCTGCACAACGCGGTCGGGGCGAAGGGCCTGGGCGAGATCGGCACGGTGGGCATGGCGGCGGCGGTGGCCAACGCGATCTACAACGCCACGGGAACCCGGGTCCGCCACATCCCGATCACGATCGAGGACCTCCTGGACGACTGAGGCGCCGAAGAGCCCGCCGACCGCCGCGAAAGCACCGGTCGGCGGGCTCTTCTGCGCACGGGCTGGCGGGTTTCCGGGGCGGTTCGAGGTTCTGCCGAGCGTGCCCTGTTCGTGATCGACACGCTGATGACCATGTGTGGCCGGGCGGTTACGATGTCGGCGTTCTTTTCGCGTCGAGGGAGTTCCGATGTCTTCTGATCACATGAGCTGGGCACGCGATCGAGAGGCTGTCGTCGGTCCCTCCGCGGAGCTGGACACCGGCGTGCCCACCGCGGCCCGCGTCTACGACGTGATGCTCAACGGCAAGGACAACTACTCCGCGGACCGGGCGGTGGCCGAGGCGAGCCTCGCGGTGATGCCGGAGCTGAAGGAGATCGCGATCCACAACCGCGCCATCCTGCACCGCGTGGTGCGGCACCTCGCCGCCGACGAGGGGATCACCCAGTTCCTGGACCTCGGGTCGGGGCTGCCGACCGCGCGGAACACGCACGAGGTCGCGCAGGAGGCGAACCCCGAGGCTCGCGTCGTGTACGTCGACATCGATCCCATCGTGCTCGCGCACGGTCGCGCCATCCTGGCCAACGACGCGAACACGCGGGTGGCCACCGCCGACATCCGCCGGCCAGGCGAGGTGCTGGACCACCCCGACGTGCGCGAGCTGATCGACTTCGAGCGGCCGGTGTGCGTGATGCTGTGCGGCATCCTGCACCACCTCCTCGACGAGGAGGACCCCAACGGCATCGTCGACGCCTTGCGCGAGGCGGTCGCGCCGGGCTCGTTCTTCTTCATCACCAACTTCACGCGGCTCGGCGACGCGCCGGAGTCGGCGGAGCTGGAGCGCGTGCTGCTGTCCCAGCTGGGCACGGGACGGGTCCGGACGCCGGCCGAGCTCGCCCGGTTCTTCACCGGGTTGGAGCTGCTCACGCCCGGGATCGTGCCGTTGCCGCTGTGGCGGCCGGACACGCCCGTCACCGACGCCACGTCCATCGCGGCCCGCTTCATGACCGGCGGAGTGGCCCGCAAGCCGTAGCCGCAGCTCCCGGCGAGTTCCGGGGGCGGGATAAACTGGGCGCGGGCTGATGATCGATCTCCGAGGTGGGCGGTGCCGGTGGCCATTGATGCGTTGGACGTGGCCGTGCTGTTCCGCGAGAGCCGCCGCGAGTCCGCGCCCGCCTACCGCCGCCTCAAGGACGTGATCATCGAGCAGATCGGCTCCGGGCGGTGGTCCGAGGGCGAGCTGCTGCCGTCGGAGAGCCAGCTGGTGAACGCGCTGGGGCTGTCGCGGATGACCATCAACCGGGCGCTGCGCGAGCTGAGCTCGGAGGGGCTGATCGTCCGGCTCGCCGGCGTGGGGACCTTCGTCGCCGAGCGCAAGAGCAGCTCCGCGCTGTACGAGGTGCGCAACATCGCCGACGAGGTCCAGCGGCGCGGGCACCGGCACCGGACCGACGTGGTGCTGCTGCGGGAGGAACCCGCCGACCTGCGGATGCACCGCCTGTTCGGGATCACCGAGGGGCGGCCGGTGTTCCACTCGGTCGTGGTGCACTTCGAGGACGAGATCGCGATCCAGCTCGAGGACCGCCACGTCAACCCCGAGCTCGCCCCGGACTACCTCGACCAGGACTTCGCCACGCAGACGCCGAACAGCTACCTGTCGCGGATCGCGCCGCTGGGCAAGGGCGAACACGTCGTCGAGGCCGTGCTGGGCACCGCCGAGGACTGCGCGCTGCTGGGCATCGCGGAAGCCGAGCCGTGCCTGCTGATCCACCGGCGCACCTGGTCGGAGGGGCGGCTCGTGAGCACCGCCCGGCTGCTGCACCCCGGTTCGCGATACCGGCTCGAAGGCACCTTCGACGCGACCTGATCCCCGGATCGTCCCTGTTCACCAGCGTTTGTCCGGTTTCTCCGCGCGCTCCGCCCGGATTTCGGGCCGACCTCTTGACGAGTTGTATATACAGCACTATACATATCGCACCGCCTCGGATTGTGCCCGGCAGCACAGCCGGCGGTTCCGGTTGCAACGGAGGGGACAACGTGGTTCCCGCAGGGAGGAAAAGGTGAGAAAAGGCGCGGCGGCACTGACCCGTGGCCTCTCGGCACGGCACATCCGCTTCATCGCCCTCGGTTCGGCCATCGGCACCGGTCTCTTCTACGGCTCTTCCGAGGCGATCAGCCAGGCCGGCCCTTCGGTGCTGCTGGCCTACCTGATCGGCGGTGCCGTGGTCTTCGTGGTGCTGCGGGCGCTCGGCGAGATGGCCGTGGCCGACCCGGTGCCCGGCTCGTTCGGCGAGTACGCCAGTCGGCACCTGGGGCGCCTGCCGGGCTTCCTGACCGGCTGGACCTACACCTTCGAGATGATCATCGTCTGCATCGCCGACGTCACCGCGCTGGCCGTCTACATGGGATTCTGGTTCCCCGACGTGCCGCGGTGGATCTGGGTGCTGGCCACGCTGTTCGTCATCGGCGCGGTGAACCTGCTGAGCGTCAAGGTCTTCGGCGAGCTCGAATTCTGGTTCTCCGTGGTGAAGATCGCCGCGATCGTCGCGATGATCCTCGGCGGCATCGCCGTCCTCGCCTTCGGCTTCAGCGGCGCCCACGCGGAGACCGGCGTGAGCAACCTGTGGTCGCACGGCGGGTTCTTCCCCAACGGCATCGAGGGATTCCTGATGTCCTTCGCCGTGGTCATGTTCGCCTTCGGCGGCACCGAGATCATCGGCGTCACCGCGGGGGAGGCCGACGAGCCGCACAAGACCATCCCGCGCGCGGTGAACAGCGTTCCGGTGCGCGTGCTGCTGTTCTACGTGCTGACCATCGGCGTCATCATGTCGATCACCCCGTGGCAGTCGATCAGCTCCTCGGGCAGCCCGTTCGTGCAGATCTTCGAGGGCCTCGGGCTGACCTCGGCGGCGACCGTCCTCAACGTCGTGGTGATCACCGCCGCGCTGTCGGCGATCAACAGCGACATCTTCGGCGCGGGCCGCATGCTGTTCGGCATGGCCGAGCGCGGTCAGGCGCCGGCGATCATGGGCCGGGTCTCGCGCAACGGCGTGCCCTGGATGACCGTGGTCATCATGACCGGCGCGCTGCTGATCGGCGTGGTGCTCAACTACGTCGTCCCGGAGGACATCTTCACGATCATCGCCTCCATCGCGACCTTCGCCACGGTCTGGGTGTGGCTGATGATCATGCTGGCGCACTTCCAGGCCCGCCGGAAGATGAGCCCGGCCGAGGCGTCGGCGCTCAAGTTCCCGTCGCCGCTGTGGCCGTACGCGCAGATCGCGGCGATCGCCTTCCTGGTCTTCGTCTTCGTGCTGCTGGCGTTCTCCGCGGACACCCGCGTGGCGCTCATCGTCGGCGCCGTGTGGCTCGCCGTTCTCACGATCTTCTACAAGCTCGGCGTCGGCCGCCGCAAGGCCGCCGGCGGGAGCTCCGACGACGACCGGCTCGCCGCGTCCGAGGCCGGGACCGGCTGACCACCGGACAGGCAGCTGTATAGACAACCCTATGCTTCGTCTGGCGCCACCAGCCGGATGAAGCGAGCGCGACGCCCCAACTCACGAGGAAGAACGACATTGAGCATTCTCAGCAGCACTGAAGCCAGCGCGGACACCACCGCCCAGCCGGTGGTCGTGGGAGTCGGCCCCGTCAGCCCGGCCGACGTCGTCCGCGTCGCCCGCGGCGGCGCGCGGGTCGAGCTCTCCGGTGAGGCCCGCCAAGCCCTCGCGGACACCCGCGGCCGGATCGAGCGCCTCGCCGAAGAACCGAAGCCGGTCTACGGGATCTCCACCGGGTTCGGCGCGCTCGCGACCCGCCACATCCCGGTGGAACTGCGCCGCCAGCTGCAGAAGAGCCTCGTCCGCTCGCACGCCGCCGGAAGCGGCCCGGAGGTCGAGCGGGAGGTCGTCCGCGGGCTGATGCTGCTGCGCCTGTCCACCCTGGCCACCGGCCGCACCGGCGTGCGCCCCGAGATCGCCGACGCCTACGCCGCGATGCTGTCGGCCGGGATCACGCCGGTGGTCCACGAGTACGGCAGCCTGGGCTGCTCCGGCGACCTCGCGCCGCTCGCGCACGCCGCGCTCGCCCTCATGGGCGAAGGCACCGTGCGGGACGCCGACGGCCGCTCGCTGCCCGCCGCGGAAGCCCTCGCCGCCGCCGGGATCACCCCGGTCGAGCTCGCCGAGAAGGAAGGGCTCGCGCTGATCAACGGCACCGACGGCATGCTCGGCATGCTCGTGCTGGCCTGCCACGACCTGCGCAAGCTGGTGAAGCTGGCCGACATCACCGCCGCCATGAGCGTGGAGGCCCAGCTCGGCACCGACCGCGTCTTCGCCGCCGACCTGCAGGAACTGCGCCCGCATCCCGGCCAGGCCGCCGCCGCGTCCAACATGCGGCGCGTGCTCGCCGGCTCGGGCATCGTGGCCAGCCACGCCGGCCCCGACTGCAACCGCGTGCAGGACGCCTACTCGCTGCGCTGCGCGCCGCAGGTCGCCGGCGGTGTCCGCGACACCCTCGCCCACGCCGAGTCGGTCGCGGCGGTCGAGCTCGCCAGCGCCGTGGACAACCCCGTGGTCACCCCCGACGGCCGAGTGGAGTCCAACGGCAACTTCCACGGCGCCCCCGTCGCCTACGTGCTGGACTTCCTCGCCATCGTCGCCGCGGACCTGGCCAGCATCAGCGAGCGCCGGACCGACCGGTTCCTGGACCCCGCCCGCAACCACGGCCTGACGCCGTTCCTCGCGGACGACCCCGGCGTCGACAGCGGTCACATGATCGCCCAGTACACCCAGGCCGCGATCGTCTCCGAACTCAAGCGCCTCGCCGTCCCGGCCAGCGTCGACTCGATCCCGTCCTCGGCCATGCAGGAGGACCACGTCTCGATGGGCTGGTCCGCGGCCCGCAAGCTCCGCCGCGCCGTCGACGGCCTCACCCGCGTCCTGGCGATCGAAGCGCTCACCGCGGCGCGCGCCATGGACATGCGGCAGCCGCTGAGCCCGTCGCCCGCCACCGCAGCCGTGCGCGACCGCATCCGGCAGCACGTCGCCGGTCCCGGCGCCGACCGGCACCTGGCGCCGGAGATGGAGGCCGCCGTCGAGCTGTGCCGGTCCGGCGCACTGGTCGACGCCGTCGAGGAAGTCGTCGGCGCTCTCGACTGAGACCCGTTCGCAGGCAGCACTTCCGGGCGCGGGAGGGGCGTGACCCCTCCCGCGCCCGGACTGTCTGTCATCCTGGACAACTGCTTCCGGCCGGGGATTGCTCCGGGCACCCGCGCGGCGACTAATGGAACGAACGAATTCCGTGGTGCGAGGAGGGCGAATGGCCGGATCGTTGCAGGTCGAGCGCAGATCGATCGACCCGATCCCCGACGGCGAGCGGCACGGCAACCCGCGCAGCCTGTTCACGTTGTGGTTCGCCGGCAACATGCAGATCACCTCGGCCGTGACCGGCGCGCTGACCGTGCTCGTGGGCCTGCACCCGCTGTGGGCGCTGGCGGCCATCGCGCTGGGCAACGCCATCGGCGGCATCCCGATGGCGTTGCACGCCGCGCAGGGGCCGAAGCTCGGCATCCCGCAGATGATCCAGAGCCGGGCGCAGTTCGGCGTGTACGGCGCGGTGCTGCCGCTGGTCCTGGTCGTGCTGATGTACCTCGGCTACTTCGCCAGCGGCAACGTGCTGGGCGGCCAGGCGCTGGCCGCGATCACCGGGCTGCCGGTGGACGCCAGCATCCTGCTCTACGCGGCGCTGTCGGCGCTGATCGCGATCGCCGGATACCGGCTGATCCACCGCTTCGGCTGGCTCGCGTCGCTGGTGTCGGTCGTGGTGTTCGTGTACCTGACGTTCCGGCTGGTCACCACGCACGACCTCGGGCCGGTGCTGGCGAACGCGGAACTCGACCTGCCCGCGTTCCTGCTCGCGCTGTCGCTGACCGCGTCCTGGCAGCTCACCTTCGGCCCGTACGTCGCGGACACCTCCCGGTACCTGCCGGCGAGCACCTCGATCCGGGCGACGTTCTGGTGGACCTACGGCGGCACCGCGCTCGGCGCGACGTGGGCGATGTCCTTCGGCGCGCTCGCCTACGCGGTGGCGGGCAAGGAGTTCAAGGGCCACGAGGTGACCTACGTGGTGGGACTCGGCGGCGAGGCGCTGGTGCTGCCGCTGCTGCTGGCCATCGCGCTGGGCAAGCTCACCATCAACGTGCTCAACATCTACGGCGGCTACATGACGGTCGCCACCACGTTGACCGCGTTCACCCGCAGGGCGGTGCTCTCGCAAGGGGCCCGGATCGGTTACATCGCGTTCGTCGGAGTCCTCGGCGGCGTGCTCGCGGTGCTGGGGCGCGGTGACTTCCTGTCGAACTTCGTGCTGTTCCTGCACTTCCTGCTGTACTTCCTCACGCCGTGGAGCGCGATCAACCTGGTCGACTTCTACTTCCTGCGCAAGGAGGACTACGACCTCGACGCGATGTACGACCCGAACGGCCGCTACGGCCGCTGGTGCGTTCCCGCGCTGGTCGCCTACTTCTTCGGCATCGCCGTGCAGATCCCATTCTCCAACGTGGACAAGGTCTTCACCGGCTTCATGGTTCCGCAGCTCGGCGGCGCGGACATCGCGTGGCTGCTCGGGCTGGTCGTGCCCGGCGCGATCTACTGGGCGGCGATGCGCAACCGGATCCGCGAGAACCGTCCCGTCGCGGGAGGTGCATGAGGTGGCCGAGTCGAGCGCGTCACCGGCCGTCGGGCGAGCGCTGGACGTCCTCGTCCGGCTCGCCGAAGGACCCGGGCCCGTGCGCGCGGCGAGCCTCGCCCGGGATCTCGGCATTCCGCGCTCGTCGCTGTACCACATCCTTTCCGTCCTGGTGGACAAGGGATTCGTGGTGTACCTGGAGGCGGAGCAGGCCTACGGGCTCGGGGTGGTGTCGTTCGAGATCGGCTCCGCCTACCTCCGGCACGAGCCGCTGGAGCGGCGGGCCGCGCCGATCCTGCGCCGGCTGGCCCGCAGCCTCGGGCAGACCGTGCACCTCGGCATCCTGCACGGCGCGGAAACGGTGTACCTGCTGAAGGAGCAGCCGACCTCCGGCGCCGACGTCTCGCTGATCACCGACGTCGGGGTGCGGCTGCCCGCGCACCTGACCGCCAACGGCCGCGCGATCCTCGCCGGCAGCACCGAAGCGCAGATCCGCGCCCTGTTCCCGCACCGCAGCGACTTCATCACCCGCACCGGCCGCGGTCCCCGGACCCTGGCGGAGCTGGGGGAGGGGCTGGCGGTCGACCGGGAGCGCGGCTGGTCGGAGGAGGTGGAGCTGGTCGCGCCCGGCCTGCGCTCCGTGGGCGCCGCGGTGTTCGACCACAGTGGACGGCCGGTGGCGGCGTTGAGCACCACGTGGAGCCGGTTCCACGAGCGCCACGAACCGGCCGTGGTCGGCGAGGCGATGCGCGGCGGCGCCGCCGCGCTGACGGCGGCCATCTCCGGCCGCGAGCCGCGCCCGGTCGCCTGAGCGCCGGAAGCAGGTGTCTCGGATCCGAGAAAGACCCGGCTCCGTGCTGTCGGCCGGGCGCGGTGCGGGGTCTGATGGGACCAACGAGAACGGCTCGAACCTGGAGCAGCACATGACCAACGAAGACGCCCGCACCGTCCGCGCCCCGCGCGGCACCGACCTGAACTGCCGCGGCTGGCAGCAGGAAGGCGCCCTGCGGATGCTGATGAACAACCTCGACCCCGAGGTCGCCGAACGCCCCGACGACCTGGTCGTCTACGGCGGCACCGGCAAGGCGGCGCGGAGCTGGGCGGCCTTCGACGCGATCACCGAGACGCTCAAGACCCTGGAGAAGGACGAGACGCTGCTGGTGCAGTCCGGCAAGCCGGTCGGCGTGCTGCGCACCCACGAGTGGGCGCCCCGGGTGCTGATCGCCAACTCCAACCTGGTGGGCGACTGGGCGAACTGGGAGGAGTTCCGCCGCCTCGACTCCCTGGGCCTGACGATGTACGGCCAGATGACCGCCGGGTCGTGGATCTACATCGGCAGCCAGGGCATCCTGCAGGGCACCTACGAGACCTTCGGCGCGGTCGCCCGCAAGCGCTTCGACGGCACCCTCGCCGGCACCATCACGCTGACCGCCGGGCTCGGCGGCATGGGCGGCGCGCAGCCGCTGGCGGTGACCATGAACGAGGGCGTGGCGATCTGCGTGGAGTGCGACCCCTCGCGCATCGAGCGCCGCATCGCCCACCGCTACCTCGACGTTCGCGCCGACGACATCGACGACGCGCTGCGGCTCGCGGTGGAGGCCCGGGACCAGCGCAAGCCGCTGTCGATCGGGCTGCTGGGCAACGCCGCCGAGGTGTTCCCGAAGCTGCTGGAGATGGACGCGCCGATCGACATCGTCACCGACCAGACCTCCGCGCACGACCCGCTCTCCTACCTGCCCGTGGGCGTCGAGCTCGACGAGTGGGCCGCGCTGGCGGAGCAGGACCCGGCGGCGTTCACCGAGCGGTCCCGCAAGTCGATGGCCGCCCAGGTCGAGGCGATGGTGGGCTTCCTTGACAAGGGCATCGAGGTCTTCGACTACGGCAACTCCATCCGGGACGAGGCCCGCAAGGCAGGCTACGACCGGGCCTTCGCGTTCCCGGGGTTCGTGCCCGCGCACATCCGGCCGCTGTTCGAGGAGGGCCTCGGCCCGTTCCGGTGGGCGGCGTTGTCCGGTGACCCCGCGGACATCGCGGCCACCGACAAGGCGATCATGGAGCTGTTCCCGGAGAACGAGCACCTGCACCGGTGGCTGACGATGGCCGGCGAGCGGGTCGCCTTCGAGGGCCTGCCCGCCCGGATCTGCTGGCTGGGCTACGGCGAGCGGCACCGCGCCGGCCTGAAGTTCAACGAGATGGTCGCCTCCGGCGAGCTGTCCGCCCCGGTCGCCATCGGCCGCGACCACCTCGACTCCGGTTCGGTCGCCTCGCCCTACCGGGAGACCGAGTCGATGCTGGACGGCTCCGACGCGATCGCCGACTGGCCGCTGCTGAACGCGCTGGTCAACACCGCCTCGGGTGCGTCGTGGGTGTCGATCCACCACGGCGGCGGCGTCGGCATGGGGCGCTCGATCCACGCCGGGCAGGTCTGCATCGCCGACGGCACCGAGCTGGCCGCCGAGAAGCTGACCCGGGTGCTCACCAACGACCCGGGCATGGGCGTGCTGCGCCACGTCGACGCCGGCTACCAGCACGCGACCGACGTCGCCAGGGAGCGCGGCGTGCGGATCCCGATGCTCTAAGAGGGTCTCCGGGCTCGTTTTGCGCGGCGGTGCGGGTAGCGGAACCTCAGAGGCCGCCTCGGCTGTGGGATCCCCGACTTGCGTATGTCCAATACGCGGCGTCGGGGCTGGCCTCGCGAGGCGACCTCTGAAAACCCGCGGCTGCGCCGCTTGCCCGACGCCGGCCTGCGGCTTCGCTGAGTGCGGCCCTGGTACACATTGGACTTGCAGGAGTGGGAAAGTGATCGTTGAGGCGGTGAACCGCGCGCCGCAGCGCTGGAGCGGCCGCGACGACGGACCGGGGCCCGAACACCTCAGGTGGCACCACGTCGTCGGCGCCGGGGGAGCGGCGGACGTCGCGTTCCTCGGGTTCCGCAGCGATGAAGGCGTCCGCCGCAACAAGGGCCGCCAGGGCGCGGCGGACGGCCCGCGCGCCATCCGCGAGGCGCTGGCCTCGATGGCGCTGCCCGCGCCGGCGCGAGCCGTGGACGCGGGCGACGTCGAGGTCACCGGCGGTGCGCTGGAAGCCGGGCAGGAACGGCTCGGCCGGGCCGTGACGGACCTGCTCGACGACGGCCGGTTCGTCGTCGTCTTCGGCGGCGGCCACGAGATCGCCTACGGCAGCTACCTCGGCATCGCGGAATCGGCGCGGGTGCGCTCCGGCGCGAAGCTCGGCGTGCTCAACCTCGACGCGCACTTCGACCTCCGCGCCGACGAGACACCGAGCTCCGGCACGCCGTTCCGGCAGATGGCCGACCGGGAGCGGCAGCGTGGCGAGCACCTGCACTACGCGGTGCTGGGCATCAGCCAGCCGAGCAACACCAAAGCCCTGTTCGACACCGCCGACGAGCTGGGCGTGGACTACCTGCTCGACGACCACTGCGGCCCGGCGAACCTGGCCGCCGTGGACGGGTTCGTGGACCGGTTCCTGACCGGCTGCGACGTGGTCTACCTGACGATCGACCTCGACGTGCTGCCCGCGGCGGTGGCGCCCGGCGTCAGCGCCCCGGCGGCCTACGGCGTCCCGCTGGAGACGATCCAGCACGTGTGCGAGCGGGTGGCGGCCAGCGGCAAGCTGGCGCTCTGCGACGTCGCGGAGCTCAATCCCGGGCTCGACATCGACAACCGCACCGCCCGGACCGCGGCCCGCCTGGTCCACCGGACCGTCACCGCGCGACGCACTCACCAGTAGGGGGAGGAATGCCAGAGCACGAAACCGCGGATCCCCGCGAACTCTCCGACGAGGCGTTCACGACCATGCTCGAAGAGGAGCAGGGCACCGTCCAACGTGGACTGGAATAGCGGCCGGGGAGGCGGCTGCCGTGCCCGCGCACGATGCGCTCTGCATCGCCTACCTGGTGCGGTCGAAGATCATCACCGCCTCGGGCTCGTACCACGTGGACGTGGAGACCAACGGTGACCGGACGCTCGGTCAGCGGCACCCGTCACCGCCGCGGCCGACGTCTTCGGCGAGGGGCTGCGCGCCGCGTTCGGCAACACGGTGCGTGACCTGCGGGGTTCGACTAGCTAGACGCCGGGCGGCGGAGGACTATTTCCGGTATCCGCGTTCACGAAATTGGTCCGGGTGCCCGACTTGTTCGTGAGCGAACGGGACCGGTTCGCGGGGCGTCGCCCGGCGTTCGGCTATCCGTTCGAGCGCGAGCGTGAACCCACGGCCGACCCGGTCCGAGTCCGACCGAGGGGGCCGCGATATCCACTTCGGACAGCAAAGCCGGCAGCGACGACGCGCGGCTGAGCGAGCTCGGTTACGCCACGGAATTCCGCCGGGACATGAGCCTGTGGGCGAACTTCGCCCTCGGGTTCACCTACCTGTCGCCGGTGGTGAGCACCTACACGCTGTTCGGGGTCGCGCTGGCCGCCGGCGGGCCGCCGATGATCTGGAGCTTCCTGCTCGCCGGCGCCGGGCAGTTCCTGGTCGCCCTGGTGTTCGGGGAGGTCGTCGCGCAGTACCCGCTGGCGGGCGGCATCTACCCCTGGTCCCGGCGGCTGTGGGGAAAGCGCTGGGCGTGGATGTCCGGCTGGGTCTACCTGATGGCACTGCTGGTGACGATCACGAGCGTCGCCTACGGCGCCGGGCCCTACATCGCCCTGCTGTTCGGCTTCCACCCGACGGTCATCAACAACGTGCTGTGCACCGTCGCGCTGATCGTGGTGGCCACCCTGATCAACTACGGCGGCACGAAGGTGCTGTCGATGGCCGCGATCATCGGGTTCACCGCCGAACTGCTGGGCGCGCTGTTCGTGGGCGTCTGGCTGCTGACGACCCACCGCTTCCACGGCCTGGGGGTGCTGTTCGACAACTTCGGCGCCGGCGGGTCCGGCCCCTACCTGCCGGTGTTCCTCGCGGCCGCGATCATCGGCTTCTACCAGTACTACGGCTTCGAGGCGTGCGGCGACACCGCCGAAGAAGTCCCGCACCCGGGCCGCAACGTGCCGAAGGCGATGCGGCGCACCATCTACATCGGCGGTGCTGCCGCGACGTTCGCCTGCCTGACCCTGCTGCTGGCGGTGCCCGACTTCGGCAAGGTCATCTCCGGCGAAGACGCCGATCCGCTGATCAACGTGCTCAACAGCGCCTTCGGCGAGACGGGCGCGCGGGCGGTGATGAGCGTGGTGCTGATCTCGTTCCTGTCCTGCACGATCAGCCTGCAGGCGGCGGCCGGGCGGCTGACCTACTCCTACGCCCGCGACGAGATGATCATCGGCTACAAGCTGCTGCGCCGCTTCTCCCACGCCCGTCACGTGCCGCCGTACGCGCTCCTGCTGGCCGGCGTGGTCCCGGCGCTCATCGCGGTGGGGTCGCTGATCTCCACCGACGCGCTCACCAAGATCGTCTCGTTCGCGATCCTGGGGATCTACCTGGCGTTCCAGATGGTCGTGTTCGCCGCCCTGCGCGCGCGGCTGAAGGGCTGGCGGCCGACCGGCGAGTTCACCCTCGGCCGGTGGGGGCTCCTGGTCAACGTCGTGGCGCTGGCCTACGGCATCGGCGCGATGGTGAACATCTCGTGGCCGCGAACGCCGCAGGCCGCCTGGTACGACAACTACATCGTGCTGCTCTCCGGCGGAATCGTCGTCGGCATCGGCGTGATCTACATGTTCACCACGCACCACTACGGCCGCAGCAACGCCCCGGCCGGTGACGCCGTGCCCGCGGACAAGCGGTGAGGCGCGGCTCCACCCCGGTGCGGGTGGAGCCGCGCGAGGCGGTCAGAGCTGCAACCGCGGCCAGTTCGCGGTGTCGCGCAACAACTGCCTGTCGTGGGTGGCGACCACGATCGCGGCCGTGGTCGTGGTCAGCGCATCCGTGAGCTCTTCGACCAGCGTCATCGACAGGTGGTTCGTCGGCTCGTCGAGCAGCAGCACGTGCGGCCGTGCGGCCAGCGCGATCGCGAGCTGCAGCCGGCGTTGCTGACCGATCGACAACTCGGCGACCGGCCGGCCGGCGGCGGCATCGGGCAGCAGCCCGAGCTCCGGCAACGGGATCGCGTCGCCGTCGATCAGCCCGGACACGGCGAGCTCGTCGACGGCCCGCTGGTACGCCTCGCCGGCGGCCAGCCGTGCCGCAGCCGGCGATTCCTGCGCGAGCCACGAGACCCGCGCGGCGGCGTTGCGCACCACGGCACCCGACGTCGGCTGGAGCTCACCGGCCAGCAGCGAAAGCAGACTCGACTTCCCGGCCCCGTTGCGGCCGGTGACGACGAGGCGATCGCCGGATCGAAGCAGCAGCGACCGGGGGCGCTCCAACCGCCCGCGCAGGGTCACCTCGTCGGCGTGCAGGAGCGGAACCCCTGGCATGTTCCCGAGTTCCGGGGCCTGGAAGCGCAGTGGCGGCGCGGGCACGTCCACGCGGTGTGCGTCGAGGTCTTCCTGCCGCCGGTGGACCGCCCGCACGAGCGCGGGCGCCCGCGTGGCGCGGGTGTGCTTGCCGGTGCCCTTCTCCGGTCGCCACCCGGTGGACAGGCGGTCCTGCGCCGCCGAGAGGTCGTCGGCGAGCCGCTGGTGTTCGCGTTGCTGTGCGCGGTATTCGTTCTCCCAGCGCTCGCGTTCGGCACGCTTGTCCTGCTGGTAACCGGCATACCCGCCGCCGTAGGTCCGCGGGCGTCCGTCCCTGGTCGGGTCGAGGTCGAGCACCGAGGTGACGACGTCGGCGAGCAGCGCGCGGTCGTGGCTGACGAGCACGACGCCGCCCGGGTGTTCCCGCAGCCGCGCCGTCAGGTGTTCGAGTCCGGCCGCGTCGAGGTGGTTCGTCGGCTCGTCGAGCAGCAGCAGGTCGTGCCCGGCGCCGAGGAGGCAGGCCAACCGCACCCGGTAGCGCTGGCCGACCGACAGCGCGGCCAGCGGCCGGGCGCGGTCGGCGACGGCGCCGAGCGCGGCCAGCGAGATGTCGACCCGGCGCTCGGCGTCCCAGGCGTTGAGGGCCTCCGCGGCGGCCAGCGCTTCGGCGTACTGCTCGTCGGCGCCGGGACGCTCCTCGACCAGTGCCGCGGTCGCCGCTTCGAACTCCTGCTGGGCTCGGCGCGCGTCGGCGAGCTCGATGCCGATGAGGTCGCCGACGGTGCGCCCGTCGTCGACCGGGATCTCCTGGTCCGCGACGCCGAAGGTGCCGACCCGGTGCACGGTGCCGCTGTCGGGAACGAGGTTCCCCGCGAGCACTTGCAGCAAGGTGGTCTTGCCTGCGCCGTTGCCGCCCACCACGCCGAGCCGGTCACCCGGGGAAACCGCCAGGTCGACGCCGGTGAGCACGGCGCGACCGCCGCGGGCGAGGTGGATTCCGGCTGCGCTGAGGTGGGTTCGGGCGCGGGCCGGTAGGACGATGCGAGTGGACACGGTTCCTCCGAGACGGATCCCGCGAACACCGGGCACGGTCCAGCGCCGGGCGATGGGGGATCCGGAAAAGAAGTGCGTTCAACGACCGATGCGCTCAGCGCGGACCGGCCGAAGGCCGTCCGCCGCCGAGGTCGGCGCTCTCAGAGGAAGTAGTGGAATCGCACGAGCCGACTCTAGCAGGACCACGTCGCGGTTCGCCCGTGATTTCCGACTCGCGGGTCATGTCGAAGGACCGGCGGCCGTCCCGCGTGCACGTGCCGGAACCGTCCACAAAAGACGCCACGCTGCCGGAACGCCGTGGCGGGCCGGGGAATCGACCACGGCCCGCCACGGTGGAAGCGGTAGGACTAGACGACCAGCCCCGAACGAACGACGTGCACCGGCGACATCAGGACGGACAGGTCGCGCTGCGGGTCGCCCGAGACGACGATCGCGTTGCCCTGGAAGCCTGCGGTGAGCCGCCCCGCTTCGCGCTCCACGCCGAGGAGCCTGGCGGCGGAGGTCGTCGCGGTGCGGATGGCGTCGAGCGCGGGCAGGCCGGCCTCGTGCATCAGCTGCACCTCGCGGCCGATCGGGTCGACGGTGCCGCCGGAGGAGTCGGTGCCGGCGGCGAGCGGCACGCCCATCTCGTGGGCGGCGCGGACGGCGTCCTTGAGAATGGGCAGGTAGGTGCGCCCGCGTTCGGCCAGGACCGGGTTGGTGGACTCGGCGAGACCGGCCATCGCGGTGAGCGTCGGGGTGAAGTAGGTGTCCCGGCGGCGCATTTCATGCAGGGTCCGCTCGCCGACGAAGACGCCGTGCTCCAGCGAGCGGATGCCCGCGGTCACCGCGTCGTGGCAGCCCTTCTCGCTGTAGCTGTGGCACAGGACGCCCTTGCCGCGCTTCCGGGCCGCGCCCACCACCTCGGCGAGCTGCTCGTAGGAGTAGACCTGGGTCTGCGGATCCTGCTCGGGCAGCCCGGCCCGCTCGTTGACCCGCGTCTTGATCACGTCGGCTCCCCGGGCGAGGTTCACCTCGACGACGCGGCGCAGCGCCTCCGGCGAGCGGACGCCCTCCTTGAGCCGCGCCAGCGGCGTGAGGTCGGGGTCAGCGAGGACGGTGTCGCCGAGATCCGGGGTGACGAAGACGCCCGCGGCCTTCAGGTGCGGCGCCTGCTGCGGTGCCTGCCACGCCAGCTCGCGCACGGCGATGTCCTGGTAGAAGTTCGTGGAACCGCTGCGCGCGCTGGTCGCGCCCTTGCGGACCGCGTCGGCGGCCTCGGTCGCCGTGTTGAGGTGGATGTGCGCGTCGACGAGGCCGGGCAGGACCCACTTGCCGCGCGCGTCCAGGCGCGGGGCGCCGGCGGGTGCCTGGACGCGGTCGCGGGAACCGGCCGCGCGGACGATGCCGTCGCGGATCACGACGACGCTGTCCTCGATGACCTCACCGGTCGCCGGATCGAGCAGCGAGCCGCCCTCGATGACCAGGTCGCCGCCGTTCGAGCCGGGTCGCGGAGCGGCCTCGGCCGAGCGGGGCGCGGTGGTCAGGGCGGCAGTTCCGGCCAGCACGGCGGCTGCGGCGAGCACCCCGCGACGGGTGACGCTGCTGGGTGGCGGCGGGGTTGGGTCGAGGCACATCACGAGCTCCTAGAAGTCCAAGCTTGGGTGTTCTGTATACCAAATCATCCCTCAGGTTCGGAACATCCAAGAGAAGGAGTCGCCTCAACTTGATCGGATTAGCATTTGGTATACCCTCGACTATCGGGACGCGTTCCCGGGCCGCCGCGTCGCGAAGACTTCGCGCGCGAGCTCCAGGAGGTCCGGGATGGCCGGGTGCCCCAGCCGCCGCGGTGGCCGGGGCGGCCGCTCTGGCCGCACAATGCGGTGACGTCGGCGAGGGGGTGACGACGTGCACTTGGATCCCGAGCTCGCGGCGGCCCTGCCTGCGCTGCCCGATCTGCACATCCAGGACCTCGCCGGGGCTCGCGCCCGGATGCGGCAGCTGGCCGAGGGCGCGGCGCCCGGCGGGGTCGTCATGACCGACCACGCGGTGCCCGGCCCGGACGGCTCCGTGCGGGTCGGGGTCTGCCGGCCGCCCGATGTCACCGGCCCGCTTCCCGCCTTGTTGTTGTTGCACGGCGGGGGATTCGTGATGGGTGGCCTGGAGACGGTCGCCGCGCAAGCCGCGGAGCTGTGCGCCCAGGTGCCCGCGGTCGTCGTGGCCGTCGACTACCGGCTGGCTCCGGAGCATCCGTACCCCGCCGCCCTGCGCGACTGCGAGGCCGCGCTGCGCTGGATCGCATCCGAAAGCGGGGCGTTGGGCGTCGATGCGGGACGGATCGGGGCGTACGGGATGAGCGCAGGGGGCGGTCTCGCCGCCGCGCTCACGCTGCTCGTCCGCGACCGTGGCGGGCCGCCGCTGTGCTTCCAGCTGCTCGACGCGCCCGAGGTCGACGACCGGCTGGACACCGCCTCGATGCGGGCGTTCGACGACACTCCACTGTGGAACCGGCCCGACGCGGTGCTGAGCTGGCGGTACTACCTGGCGGACTGCGGCGGGGTCGTCCCGCCGTACGCCGCGCCGGCGCGCGCCGATGATCTCTCCGGCCTCCCGCCCGCGTACGTGTCGGTCTACGAGAACGACCCGCTGCGCGATGAGGGCTTGTCCTACGCGTCCGGCCTGTTGCGCGGCGGCTCATCGGTCGAGCTGCACCTGTTCCCCGGCACGTTCCACCGGTCTGCCGTCATCGCGAGCGCGGCCGTATCCCGCCGTCAGATCGCCGAAACCCTCAATGCTCTCCGCCGCGGATTGAGCCGGTTCGAATAGATCTGTAACGAAACAGATGGCGCCGGAAATGGCGCCCTTCTCGTTTTGTTTCTACTGGTGGATGCGATGTTTCCGGCTAGCGATCTTGCGTGAACGGATGGTATCCGGGATACGAAAATATTGACAGGGATCCGGGTCACTGCGAGTATCCGGGATACCAAATCTTCCTCTCAGTCCGGTGTACCAGTTCACCGCAGGACCTCCCGAACGTCCGGGATCCGGAGGCGGCATCGCCGTCGGCGCCGGTCCGCAGTTCTCGCGCCAGGTATCCACCTATTCGTTCTGCGCCGGGTCGCGGAACGACCGTTCCTCGGAGTGAGCATGACTTCTTCCTCGGACACGTCACAAGCACCTGCGATGGTTCGGCAGCGGGGTTCGTTTCGTCGTGTCATCGGGGCGAGCGTCGCCGGCACGACCCTGGAGTGGTACGACCACTTCATCTACGGATCCGCGGCAGCGCTGGTGTTCCCGGCCCTGTTCTTCCCGGCGGGCAATCCCGTCGCGGCGACGTTGTTGTCCCTCGCCACGTATTCCGTGGCCTTCGTGACCAGGCCGCTGGGGGCGGTGATCTTCGGCCACTTCGGCGACAAGCGCGGCAGGAAGGCGGTGCTGGTCGCGACGCTGGTGATCATGGGTGCGGCGACGACCCTCATCGGTGTCGTCCCCACCTACGGCCAGGTGGGGATCTGGGCGCCGGTGCTGCTGGTGGTGCTCCGCTTCGTCCAGGGCATCGGGCTCGGCGGCGAATGGGGCGGCGCGGCGCTGATGGTGGGGGAGAGCAGCAAGGACGGGCGGCGCGGCTTCTTCGGCGCGCTGGTCCAGATCGCCAGCCCGGTCGGCCTGCTCATCGCCAACGGGGTCTTCTCGCTGGTCACGTTCCTGGTCTCCGACGAGGCGTTCTTCGCGTGGGGCTGGCGGGTCCCGTTCCTGGCCAGCGGGATCCTCGTGCTCATCGGCCTGTGGATCCGCGTCCAGGTGCACGAGTCGCCGATCTTCGAAGAGGCCGGCGGCCGGCACGAGCAGTCGCGCGTGCCGCTGCTCGTCGTGGTGACCGAGCATTGGCGCACCGTGGCCATCGCGGTCGGTTCCCGCATCGGCAGCGACGTCACCTTCTACGTGTTCAACGTCTTCGTCCTGGTGTACGGCACGACCCAGCTGGGCGCGTCCCGGCAGCTGCTGCTCAACGCCGTGCTGCTCGGCGCCGCCGCGCAGGCCCTCGCCATCCCGGTGTGGGGCCACCTCGCCGACCGCCTCGGCCGCCGGCCGGTCCTGGCCATCGGCGCGCTCGGCTCCGCCGCGTGGGTGTTCGCCTTCTTCTCCTTCCTGCACAGCGGTTCCACCGTCCTGATGCTCCTGGCGCCGGTCGTGGGGAACGTGCTGATCGCGGCCATGTGGGGACCGCTGGCGGCCTACGTGCCGGAGCTGTTCCCCACCCGCGTGCGCTACACGGGCGCGGGTCTCGGCTTCCAGCTGGCCGGCGTGTTCGGCGGGGCGCTGGCCCCGATCATCACCGCGTTCTTCATCGCGCAGTTCGGCTCCTGGATCCCGGTGGCCGTGTACCTCGCCGCGCTGCTGGCGCTGATGGTCGGTTGCGTCCTGGCGGCCCGGGAGACGGCGCACGTGGACCTGCGCACGGTCGGGGAGGCGGGGTGACGTGCTAGCCGGGATCGATGCGAAGCCGGGAAGGAGCGACGTGGAACTCGACACGCAGCTGCTGTTCATGGAAGAAGCGCTCATCGAGGCGCGCGCGGCAGGCCGGCGCGGCGACCTCGCCGTCGGGGCGGTCGTGGTCGTGGGCGAGCGGATCGTCGGGCGCGGCGGCAACGAGGCGACCTCGTCCGGCGACCCCACGGCCCACGCCGAGGTCGTGGCCCTGCGCGACTTCGCCCGCCGGACGCCGGAGGCGATGTCCGCCGCCGCCACCATGTTCACGACGTTCGAGCCGTGCCCGATGTGCCTGGGCGCGTGCCTGCTCATGCGGCTGGAGGCGGTCGTCATCGGAGGCCGGCGACGCGCCGGCGACCGCGCCTGGGGCGACTACCGGCCCGAGCTGCTCGCCGCCATGTCCGCGACGGGCGGCCCGAGGCTGCAGGTGGGCCAAGGCCCGCTGGCCGACGAGTGCGTGGCGACCCGCGGGCCGGGCGGCCCGGGAGCGGAGGTTCGCAAATGACGGGCGAAGGCCGGGACCTCGTCGGCTACGGCCGGGCGGGGCTCCAGGTCCGGTGGCCGAACGGCGCCCGGGTCGCGATCTGCCTCGTGATCAACTACGAGGAGGGCTCGGAGTACTCCTACGCCAACGGCGACGGGCGCAACGAGATCCCCCAGGAGTTCGACTACCCGCCGCTGCCGGTCCGCGACCTGGGCAACGAGACGATCTTCGAGTACGGCGCACGAGCCGGGATCTGGCGCCTCCAGCGGATGTTCGACGAGCTGCGGCTGCCGGTCACGTTCCAGGCGTGCGCCACGGCGCTGGAGATGAACCCCGAGGTCGCGGCCTGGATCAAGGAGGCAGGCCACGACGTGTGCTGCCACGGCTACCGCTGGGAGAACGTGTCCACACTGGACCGCGAGACCGAGCGGCAGCGCCTGCGCATGGCGATCGAGTCGATCGCGGAGACCTGCGGCGAGCGGCCGCGCGGCTGGTACTCCCGGCAGCCGGCGTCGGTGAACACCAGGGAACTGCTGGTCGAAGAGGGCGGCTTCCGCTACGACAGCGATTCCTTCGCCGACGAGCTCCCGTACTTCGTGCCGGTGCTCGGCCGGGACCACCTCGTCGTGCCGTACTCCTTCGCGCTCAACGACGGCCGGTTCCTGCCGGGCCAGACCCTGTCGGGCCCCGACGCGTTCCTCGACCACTGCCGGCGCTCGCTGGACTACCTGTGGGAGGAGGGCGCCACCCGCCCGAAGCTGATGTCGATCGGGCTGCACCCGCGCATCATCGGCCAGCCGGCCCGCGCCCACGCGCTGCGGGAGTTCCTCCGGGAGGCGGTGGACCGGGGCGAGATCTGGTGGGCGCGCCGGCAGGACATCGCCGAGTTCTGGTGGGCGAACCACGCGCCCGCCACCGATCCGCGTAGACGCAATCTCAAGGACGAGGAAGGCGAGAAATGACCAAGCTGATCAGTGGCGCGACAGTCGTCCCCGTCGATGCCGAGCGCTCCGTCATCCGGGACGGCGCGGTCGTCGTCGCGGACGACGGCCGCATCGCCGACGTGGGCAAGCGGGCCGTGCTGGAGGAGGCGCATCCGGACGCCGAGCGCATCGATGCCCGCGGGCAGTTGCTCCTGCCCGGTTTCGTGAACCTGCACGTGCACTGCGCGCTCGCGGTCACCCGCGGCATCGGCGACGACATGGGCGGGGCACCCGTCTACCGCAAGGACATCCCGCAGGGCGTGATCCTCGGCCCGGACGACACCTACGTCTTCTCCCGGCTCGGTGCCCTGCAGGCGCTGGCGTTCGGTTCGACCACGATCGTGGAGAACTACATCCACTCGCTGTCCAACGTGAAGGCGCTCGCCGAGCTGGGGATCCGCGCCGTCGTCAGCGAACGCGTCCACGACGCGGACCTGTTCACGGTCCGCGGCGGCGAGTACAGCTACGACGCCGATCTGGGCAAGCGGCTGCTGGAGACCAACGCCCAGCTCATCGAGGAGTGGCACGGCTACGACGGCGGCCGCATCACCTGCCAGGTCGGACCGCACGGCCCGGACACGGCGTCGTCGCGGCTGCTCGAACAGGCGGCCCTGCTGGCCGAAGAACGCGGTGTCGGGATGTTCATGCACCTCGCCCAGACCGCGGGGGAGGTGGCACAGGTCCGGCGGCTCACCGGCCGGAGCTCCGTCCAGCACCTCGGGGACCTGGGGATCCTGGGGAGCGGGCTGATCGCCGGCCACTGCGCCTTCCTCGAGGACGGCGACGCCGAGCTCCTCGCGGAGTCGGGCACCAACGTCTGCCACATCCCGGTGGTGAACGCGAAGAGCGGCTGGATCGCGCCCGCCGCGCGGCTGCGCAGGCTGGGCGCCGTGGTCGGGCTCGCGACCGACAACATGGTGCACGACATGGTGGAGGCGATGCGGTTCGCGCTCTGCGTCAACCGCGTCGCCGACGGAGGGCCCACCGGCATCAAGGCGATGGACGTGCTCGAAATGGCGACGATCCAGGGGGCGCGGGCCATCGGCCGGGAGGCGGACCTCGGCTCCATCGAGCCCGGAAAGATCGCCGACCTGGTGTTCGTGGACCTCGAACGCCCGCACCTGGCGCCGCTGCTCGACCCGGTGGCGAACCTCGTCTACGCGGGCCAGTCCAGCGACATCCACAGCGTGATGGTGAACGGGGAGTTCGTGGTCCGGGACCGCGCCGTGCTGACGGTCGACACCGGCGAAGTCATGGCCGCGGCCCAGGAACGCGCCGAGGACCTGTGGCGTTCGGTCGCGGGCTGGGAGCCCGCCGACCGGGCGGTCTGCGGCCAATGCTGACCCCGGGAGGTGATGGGCCGGTGGAGTCGCTCGCAGATCTGACCATCGTCGGCGCTGCCGCGGAGCTGCGCGCGGGCCGGGTGAGTGCCGTCGAGCTCGTGGAAGCGGTGCTGAGCCGAGCCCGCGCGACCGAACCGCACGTGAACGCCTACGCGCACCTCGACTGCGACGCGGCGCTGTCGGCCGCGCGCGATGCCGACCGGAAGTGGTCCGACGGGCAGATCTCGGGGCCGCTGCACGGCATTCCGATCGGGATCAAGGATCTGATCGCCACCCGGGGGATGCCCACCGAGGCGGGGTCGGACGTGCTCGCCGGCAACGTGCCCAACGTCGACGCGGCCGTGGTGCGCCGACTCCGGGCCGCCGGCGCGATCATCACCGGCAAGCACCGGACGCACGAGTTCGGCATCGGCATGAACGCGCCGCCGACCCGCAACCCCTGGGACCTCACCCGGTACCCGGGCGGTTCCACGGCCGGTGGCGGGGTGTCGGTGGCGGTCGGCTCCAGCCTGGCCGCCATCGGGACCGACGGCGGCGGTTCCATCCGCAAGCCGGCGGCGATCAACGGGGTGGTGGGCCTCAAACCCACGTTCGGCGTGGTGGACGCGGACGGCCTGGTCCCGGGCGGCACCTCGGTGGACCACATCGGATGGCTGACCAGGTCGGTGGCCGATGCGGCGCTGCTGCACGACGTCCTGTCCGATCGGCCGGGCTCCGGCCGGCCGGTCCGGGCGGCCCGCCCCCGGATCGGCTGCCCGGCGTACTTCTTCGACGGCATCGAGAAGGGCATCGCCGAGGTCGTGCAGCGTGCCGTCGAGTCGCTGGCCGAGCGCGGCGCCGAAGTGGTTCTCATGGACATCCCGGGAATGAGCGAGACGCCGAGGGCGCACACCCTGCTCGTGTCGTGGGAAAGCGCGCAGCTCCACCGGGAGTGGATGGCCACGTGCCCGCAGCGGTACCACCCGGCGAGCCTGCGCGCCCTGCGGGCCGGGGCGCGGGTCGCGGACGCGGACCTGCAGTGGGCCCGCGACCAGCGGCGCCGGGTGCGGATCGCGATCGACGACGCGATGGACGAGCACGACCTGGATGCGCTGTGCACTCCCGCGCTCGCGCTCGCGCCGGTCCCGATGTCGGAGATGGATCCGGAGCGGCTGCTGCCGGAGTACTGCCGGCTCACCCTGCCGTTCAACCTCAGCGGTCATCCCGCGGCGAGCGTCAACTGCGGCACGAGCCCGCTCGGGCTGCCGGTGGGGCTGCAGATCGTGGGGCGCCAGTACTGCGAGCCGACCGTCCTGCGGCTGGCGGCGATGGCCGAGCTCCCGGCCGTGCGGCCGCAACCGTTGCCCGGGGTGGCCGAGGACCGGGCCGCTATTGTCTGAACTGGACGGAGAGGAGCCCGCAGAGTGGCCAAGCCGCGGACACCCCGAGTGATCGGCGCGCAGGACTACCCGCTACGCGAACAGGTTCGCGACGAGCTGCGCGCGCGCATCGCGGACGGGCGGATCGGCCCGGGCGACCGCATGGTCGAGCAGGCGCTGGCCGACGAGTTCGGGGTGTCCCGGATCCCGGTGCGCGAGGCGCTGCGCATGCTGGAGACCGAAGGCCTGGTCCACAACGTGCCGCGGCGGGGCGTCATCGTCTCCGAGCTCACCCGGCCCGACATCGAGCACCTCTTCGACATCCGGGAAGCGTTGGAGGTCCTGGTGTTCCGGCTGGCGGCCGACCGCGCGACCCCACGCGACGTGCGGCGCCTGGAGAAGCTGCTGGAGCGTGCCAAGGCCGCGATGGCGAAGGAGCGCCACAGCGACGTCACGCAGATCAACGCGGATTTCCACGAGGCCGTCACGGACCTGGCCGGAAACCCGTTCCTGCACGGCATGCTCGAACCGCTCACCGGCCGCCTGCGGGTGCTGATCGGCCGGAGCCACGAGTACGAACGCCAGGCCGCGGAGCACGCGGGCCTCGTCGAGGCCCTGGCCGACCGCGATCCCGACCGGGCGGCGGCGCTGGCGCTGGCCCACATCCGGACCAGCCGGGCCCACGCCCTGGCGCAGTACGACGCCGCGCACGCGCAGGAAGGCTCGGCCTAGCTCCCCTCCACCAGGAAGACCTGCGCGAGGTTGCCGTCGCAGCGGTCCTGGATGAGCTGCACGCCCGGCTCGGTGCGGTGCTGGAAGACGCCGATGCACCACTTGGAACCCGGCACGGAGTGCATCCGGTAGCCGTTGGCCGGGGAAGCGACCGATTCGAAGGTGAACCGCTGGTCCGGGCGGCCGTCCTCGCATTCCTCCCCCGAGAGCAGCACCTCGGCGTGCTCGCCGCCGTAATCGGTGGTCACGCAACCAAGCCCGTTCTCCGAGGAGTTCAGCAGCAGGCGAAAACTCCCGTCCGGGGCCGCCTCCACACCGATCGGGGGGCCGGCCGACGCGCAGTCGTGCTGGCCGAGCACGACTCGGCCGGAAGCGGTGAACTTCTCCGGTCCTTCGCCCAGGCACAGTCCGGTGTGCGCGAGGCGGATCCGCTGGACCGAGGCGAGCGGGCCGGCTGCCTTCTCGTCGAGCGGCAGCGGTGGCGTGATGGGCGATGCCTGCCGTTGCGCGGGTGGTGCCGGCGTTTCCGGCTGTCCGAAGGCCAGGCTCAACGCGATGATCGCGGCCGCCGCGCCGACGGCCGCGACCGCGACGACGGCCGCCCGTCGCCAGGTGGCTCGACTGGTCGGGGCCGGCACGAACTCGGCTTCGACCGCCGGTTCCACCTCGTCCCCACCTGCTGATTCGGGTGGGCCCTCGGCCCTGGCTGCCAGCTCGTTGCGGGCCGCGACCCAGGTCTCGATGGTCGGCTCGTCGCCGCCGCAGGCTCGGACGAACGCGGCGACGAGATCGGCGCGGGGCAGCTTGTCGCGGGACAGCGCCGCGTTGACGGTCGAACTCGGCAGCACGTCACCGGCCCGCTCCGCGCGGCGTTCCAGCGCGCGGAAGCTGAGGTCGGCCCGCACGCGCAATTGCCGCAATGCGGCGACGAAAGCGGCGGTGTCGTCGATGTTCTTCGGATCGGGCCAGTCCTGCGGTACCGGAGCTTCCTCCCCAGCGGAACTCATGCGTCCACCTTATTGCGTCCCGGGCGGTGTCCGGGACTGTTCCGGACAGCCCGGAACCTTGTTCCCCGAGGTGGCAGCGGATTGCCTCGGTGGTGCATCCACAGCGATCGACAGGGAGTTCGCAATGCCGATTCGACGAATGAGCCGCCGCCGGCGGCGGAGCCGGGGAACGTTGGTCTGCGCGGGGTTCGCCGGGGGAGTGACGATGGGGGCGCTCGCGGTCGGGCTGGTGACCGTCGGGTACGGGAGCCGGATGGTCGCGAGCGAGGCACCGGAGCCGGCGGCCGCGGTGCTCCCCGCGGATCTCGGCCGACTCATCGATGAGTACCTCGAACGGAAGGGATACGTACCGGAGGCGGATCTGCTGCTGCCGGAGCTCACCGAGGTTCCCGCCGCACCGGTTCCCGCCCTGCCGGAACCGGTCGCACCGGCGAACGTCCCGCTCTCGCAAGCGGTGCCGGTCCCGCTCCGCTCCCGGGCGGAGCAGGTCGAGATCGTCGACATCCCCGCGCAGGTGGACGTCGCGATCGGGGAAGCGGTGCCGGAGGTGGTCGGTGCGATCGAGGAAACCGCGCCGGAGGCGGTCGACGAGGTGGCCGCCGAGCTCATCGACGCAGCAGAACCACCCCCGGTCGTTCTCCTGGGATCTCCGGCGGAGGAGGGCCAGGAGGCGGAGGAACTCATGACGGCTCCGCAACCGGTGTCCGTCGAGCCGGAATCCGTTCCGGTGCAGGAAGAACCCGTGACCGCGTTGGTCGTGTCGGAGCCGCGGCACCGGGGTGCGGAGGACCGACCGGCGGAGATGTGGGGCGAGATCGCCGAATCGGAGGCCTTGATCGGTTCGAGCGCGGCGGAGTACGAGCCCGCGCCGATGCGAGTGGAGCCCTACGCGGTGGCGGGGGTGGCCGGTGAGTACTGATCAGGCCAAGCTGGAGGAGGCGCGTCGACGGTTGCGCAAGCTGGGTGTCCAGGTGCTGGTGGGCGCGACGATGGCGACCGGGGTGGCGCTGGTCGGGCCGGCGGCGGTCGCTTCGGCCGAACCTCCGCCGGCGAGCGCGACACCGAATCCCGGCCAGGGACAGCCGGGCGGTGCCCGGAAGGTGATCCAGAAGATCAAGGGCGTCATCTACGAAATCCGCTACCCCGACACGCTGGATCCCGGCGACCCGCGCCTCCGCGAGAAGGTCATTGCCAGCGTCGTGGTGCGGCGCCTGGAAAAGGGGCTGAGCACGGGGAAGACCTCGGTGTCCATCGCCGACGCCCCGGATCTGGCCGACGACGTCGCCGAGGCCATCAGGCGGACGGGCCGGACCACCGAAAGGCTCAAGAAACGGCTCAACGGAGCCGAGGAGCGCATCACGAAGCACAAGGATCAGTTGGCCAACGCCAAGACGCCGAGGGCCAAGGCGACGGCCGCGCGGAAGCTGGAGCAGGCGCGCAACAGGTACAACAGCGTCTTCCGCGAGTACATGAAGGCGAAGAAGGCGGCGGAGCCCTTCGACTGGGACAAGGAGGTCAACCGCCTCACCAACCGGCTCAAGGATTTCGAACGGGCGGCCAAAAGCCCCCGGCTGACCGCGCACGGCCGTCAGCAGGCGGAGAAGCAGGTCGACGAGGCGCGTGCGGAATTGGAGCAGGCGCGGGAAGACCGTGATCGGATCCGCTCGGCCGGTCGGGACGACGACGAGGGCGGGGACACCACGGGGACCAGTGCCAAGCCGAAGAAACCCGACAACGGTGGCACCGACGGGACCACCGCCGAGCGGCCGAGCACCGGCAAGGTGCGGACGCAGGGCCGCCTGGGCAGGCTCGGTACCCGGCTCGGCACCATCCGGATGCCGCGCGGCTACCGGGGCGGAGGCACCGGCCTGAGCCAGGTCTACGGCGAACTGCTCGGGCAGGCGTACGCCGACCACGTGGCCGCGGAGCACCAGGAAACGCTGCGGAAGGCGATGCGGGATCCCGCACTGCGCAAACGCATCATCGATGACTACAACGACATCAAGGACAACAACCACCTGGAGACCTTCGGCCGCGCTTTCGACACGTCCAAGGGGTTCACCCAGGGCACCACCCGGGACATCGGCCCGAAGCTGGTCGAGTACCAGAAACAGCTCGACACGACGAGGAAGAACGCGGACGAGTCCAACGCCGACCCGCTCTACCGGCAGGCGCGGCACGAGTGCGGCGGTTACGACACCTGCGTGACGGAGCGGACGAAGCGGCTGCGGGACCGCAACGCCCGCGAGGTGGCGGATTCGACGAAGAAGGCGCGCACGTCGAATGCCGATCCGAGCTATCAGCAGGCGCGGCGGGAGTGCGGTGGCTACGACACGTGCGTGACGGAGCGGACGAAGCGGCTGCGGAAGGAGGAAGAACGCAAGGCACGGGTCGTCGCGCCCGTCACGAAGAAGGCGCGCACGTCGAATGCCGATCCGAGCTATCAGCAGGCGCGGCGGGAGTGCGGCGGTTACGACACCTGCGTGACCGACCGGACGAAGCGGCTGCGCGACCAGAAGAAGACCAACGACCGGGCTGTCGCGGATGCCACGAAGCAGGCCCGCCGCTCGGCCAACGACCCCCTTTACCAGCAGGCGCAGCGGGAATGCGGCGGCTACGACACCTGCGTCCAGAGCCGGGTGAAGAAGCTGCGGTCCGAGAAGACCGCCCGCACCGACACCAAGACGCCGAAGACCAAGGCGCAGACCAAGAAGTCGAGCCGGGTGAAGGTCGCCAGCTGATCCCTGCTCTGGGGCCCTTCGCCGGCCGGAGTTGCACCGCACGCGGGATCGCCCCTCGACGTCGAGGGGCGATCTTTCGCCGTGCTCACGTGTCCCTCCACTGAGGACGGTGTGCTCGGTGGCGGGTCACTGATCCGCGGGTTCGCGGACCTCGGCGAGGGTGTGCACCAGGCGTGGCAGGGTGAGCATGATGTAGTCGCGGACCGTTCGCACCGGGTCGTCGTCGCCGGAGAGGATCGCGTCCTGCATCGCCGACTCGAACTGGGCGAGCAGGAGCCGCGTCAGGTGCATCGAGTCGATCGCGAAGCGCAGTCCCACCGATTCCAGCGCGGCGTCGATCATGTCGGACAGCTGCTGCTGGAACGCGCGCGTGGACTCCAGGAAGCGCGGCGCGATCTGCGGTTCGCGCATCGCGAGCAGCCGGAACTCGCTGTTGAGCAGGCACCACTGCCGCTCCTCCGGGAGGAACGCCAGCAGGTCCGCGAGCGCCTCCTCGATCAGCTCCGGGCCGGGCTTGCCCTCGGTTCGGCCGAGCGGGGCGACCGCGTCGTCGAACCTCTCCCGCAGCGCCTCCAGCCGCAGGCGGTTCTCCCGCTCGGCCAGCGCCACGAACAGCTCTTCCTTGCTCGCGAAGTTGGAGTGGAAGGCGCCGCGCGTGAACCCGGCCGCGTCCGCGATGGCCTCGATGGAGATGCCGTTGATGCCGTGCTCGCAGAACTGCTCGTACGCGGCGTCCATCAGCCGTTCCCGGGTCTTGGCCCGCCGGGTCGTCTCCCGATTGCCGGGCCCGGTTGTGCCGCCCGCCGTCGCGGCCGACCTGGTCTTGCTCACGCGAACTTTCCCTCCCCGCAAATGGTTCCGTGATCTTTCGCACGCGCCCGGAACCTACCCCATCGTAGTCGATACGGACCGGTATCGGATACCGTGACGTATCCGATACGGCGCGGTATCGGTTCTCGTCCGGTGACATCGACATCGTCCGGCCAGACCGGCGACAGGAGTCTGCGTGTCCTCCTTCCTCTACTCCGTCGGCCGCAGAGCGTTCGCGGCCCGCAAGGCAGTGCTGGCGCTGTGGCTGCTGGTCCTAGCCGTCGCAGGTGGTGCCGCGGGCCTGTTGAACAAGGGCCTGGACAACTCCATCAGCATTCCCGGCACCGAGTCGCAGGAGGCGCTCGACCGGCTGTCGGTGACGTTCCCGCAGACCAGCGGCGCCTCCGCGCAGATCGTGGTGGTGGCACCGGGCGGCATGCGCGATCCGGCCGTGCAGCGCGAGGTGGAGCGGGCGGTCGACGAGCTCAACGACGTGCCGCAGCGGTCCCAGGTCGTCTCGCCGTACCAGGCGGAGTTCGGCGGGGCGATCAGCGAGAACGGCCAGGCCGGGCTGATCATGGTCCAGCTCGACGGCGAGATCTTCGCGATCGGCGAGCCCGCCAAGGACCGCATCGTCCAGATCACCCACGAGCTGCAGGAGCGCCTGCCTGCGGGATCGCAGGTCTCCTACGGCGGCCAGCTGTTCTCGCAGAAGCTCCCCGGCGTGACCGTCACCGAGGCGCTCGGCCTGGTGATCGCGATCGTGGTCCTGATGATCACCCTGGGTTCGTTCCTCGCCGCCGGGATGCCGCTGATCAACGCGCTGGTGGGCGTCGGCATCTCCATGACGCTGATCTTCATCGCGACCGCGTTCGGGCCGATCACCGCGACCACGCCGCTGCTCTCGCTGATGCTGGGCCTCGCGGTCGGCATCGACTACGCCTTGTTCATCGTGTCGCGCCACCAGCAGGAACTCGCCGGGGGAGCGTCGGCGCAGGAGGCCGCCGCGCGCGCCAACGCCACCGCGGGCTCGGCGGTGATCTTCGCCGGGCTGACGGTGATGATCGCGCTGGTCGGGCTCGGCGTCGCGGGCATCCCGTTCCTGACCACGATGGGCGTCGCGGCGGCCGTCGGCGTCGGCGTCGCGGTGCTCGTCTCGGTCACCCTGATGCCCGCGCTGCTGGGCTTCGCCGGCGACCGGATGCGCCCGCGCCCGCGCAAGCGGCGCACCAAGCCCGCCTTCGGGGAGCGGTTCTTCGGCGCCTGGGTGCGCGCGGTGACCCGCTTCCCGATCGTCACCGTGCTCGCCGTGATCGCGGTGCTCGGCCTCGCCGCGGTGCCCGCCGCCGGGCTGCGGCTCGCGCTGCCCGACGCCGGCGCGCTGCCGAAGGACGAGCCCGCCCGCGTGACCTACGACCTGATCGACGAGCACTTCCCGAAGGGCTTCAACGGCCCGCTGATCGTGACCGCCAACATCGTCACCAGCACCGACCCGCTCGGGCTGATGGCCGACCTGAAGGCGGAGATCGAGCGGCTGCCCGGCGTGGCCGACGTGCCGCTGGCCACCCCGAACCCCACCGCCGACACCGGGATCGTGCAGGTGGTCCCGGAAGGCGAGCCGGACTCGCCGGAGACCAAGCAGCTGGTGGACGACATCCGGTCGCTGCACGGGCACTTCAAGGACACCTACGGCATCGACATCGCCGTCACCGGCTTCACCGCGGTGGGCATCGACGTGTCGGCCAAGCTGGGCTCGGCGCTGCTGCCGTTCGGCGTGGTCGTCGTCGGGCTCTCGCTGGTGCTGCTGACGATGGTGTTCCGGTCCATCGCGGTGCCGATCAAGGCGACGCTGGGCTACCTGCTGAGCATCGGCGCGTCCCTGGGCGTGGTGAAGCTGGTGTTCCAGGACGGCTGGCTGGCCGGCGCGTTCAACGTCGAGAACACCGGGCCGGTCATCAGCTTCATGCCGATCGTGCTGATGGGTGTCCTGTTCGGACTGGCCATGGACTACGAGGTGTTCCTGGTCGCCCGCATGCGCGAGGAGTTCGTGCACACCGGTGACGCGCGCGGCTCGATCAACTCCGGGTTCGTCTCCTCGGCGCGGGTCGTGACGGCCGCGGCGGTGATCATGTTCGCGGTGTTCATCGCGTTCGTCCCGGAGGGCGATGCGAACATCAAGCCCATCGCGCTCGGGCTCGCGGTCGGCGTGTTCGTCGACGCCTTCATCGTGCGCATGACGCTGGTTCCCGCCGTGCTCGCGCTGATGGGCGACAAGGCGTGGTGGATGCCGCGGCGGCTGAACCGGGTGCTGCCGTCCTTCGACGTGGAAGGCGAGAACCTCCGCGAGGAGCTGGCGCTGGCGGACTGGCCGCGGCCCGGCGCCGACGACGCGATCGCCTGCGACGGCCTGCGGCTGGCCGACCCGTCCTCGGGGCGCTCGATCTACGCGGGCGTCGGTTTCTTCTTGCCGCGCAGAGGAGTGCACGTCGTCCGCGGCGGCGCGGAGCCGGCGGTGACGGCGTTGCTGCTGACCCTGTCCGGACGGCTTAAGCCGGACGCGGGCAAGTTGAAGGTGCTCGGCCACGTCCTGCCCGCGCGGGCCGCGGCGGTGCGCTCGCAGGTCGCCTACGTCGACGCGGGCGAAGGCGGCGCGGAGGCGGTTCGGCTGGCGCTCCGCGAAGAACCGGCCGTGCTCGTCCTCGACCGCACCGACCGGGTTTCCGATCCCGGCGAGCGGCGAGCGATCCGGGGCCTGCTCGCCGGAACCGGCATCACCGTGGTCGCGGGCACCACCGGCCTGGCCGAGGTGGGCGACGTCCTGCCGGACTCGCCGTGGGCCACCGCCTCCGACCTCCGCCCGGCCGGGCAAACCCGCATCCTCTCCGGCGCGATCCGCTAGAAAGCAGAGGTAATCGCAGTGCGTTCGTGGAACAACGGCCGGTCCCGCTTCCGGCTCCCGGTGCTGGCCGTGGTCGGCCTGCTGCTGGTGCCGCTCGCCGTCGCGGGGCTGCTGACGTGGTCGCTGGGCAAGCCCGAGGACCGGCTGAGCGGCGTCAAGGCCGCCATCGTCAACAACGACGAGCCGGTGGAGATCAACGGGCAGCTCACGCCGCTGGGGCGGCAGTTGTCGGCGAAGCTCGTCGGCGACGAGATCGAGAGCAACTACGCCTGGGAGTTCGCCACCGAGCAGACCGCGGCCGACGGCCTGCGGGACGGCACCTACGCGGCCGTGGTGACCATCCCGAAGAACTTCTCCGCGGCCGCCACCTCCTTCTCCGGTGACCCGGCGAACGCCACGCGGGCGACGATCGACGTCACCACCGGCGACCGCGGCCGCCTCGTGGACGAGACGATCAGCCGCGCGGTGACCACCACCGCGGCGAACCTGCTCGGGCAGCAGCTGACCACGACCTACCTGGACAACGTCTACGTCGGGTTCAACACGTTGGGCGACAAGCTCGGCGAGGCCGCGGACGGCGCGACGTCGCTGGCCGACGGCGCCAAGCAGCTCGCCGGCGGGACCGACCAGCTCGCCGGCGGCGCCGACCAGCTGGCGAGCGGCTCGAAGGCGCTCGCCGACGGCCTCGGCAAGCTCGACGACGGTGCGGCGCAACTGACGCAGGGCACCGGCGGGTTGTCCGACGGGCTCGCCGCGATGCGCGACCAGACCAAGAACCTTCCGCAGCAGGCCGCGACCCTGGCCGATGTCTCGGCGAAGGAGGCGCAGGGCGTGCAGCAGCTCAACACCGGCCTGGAGGGCCTCGCGCAGAGCCTGGAGGAGTCGGCGAAGGAATGCGGGGTCGCCGTGCTGCCGAGTTGCCAGAAGCTCGCGGGGCAGGCCGCGGCGGCGCGGGCGCTCAGCGACGGCGCCGGACAACTGCAGCAGGCGAGCCAGGGCGTGGCCGGCGGCCTCGACGCGCTCGCCGGGCGCACGCCGGCGTCCGGCGGCGGACTTCCCGCGCTGTCCCAGGGCATCGACCAGCTGGCGGGCGGCGCGGCCCAGCTCGACGGCGGCGCGACGAAGCTCGCGGACGGGCTTTCGCAGACCCGCGGCGGAGCCGACCAGCTCGCCACCGGTGCCGAGCAGCTCGCCGGCGGGGTGCGGCAGCTCGGTGACGGCGCCCGGCAGCTCGGCGACGGCTCGGGGCAGCTGTCCTCGGGCTTGGGCCAGGCCGTGGACCAGTTGCCCAGCTACCCGGACGGCGACCGGGACAAGCTCGCGCAGGCGGTCGCGAACCCGGTCACGACCGCGAACGGCACGACCCTCGGCTTCGGCTCCTCGGGGCCGTCGCTGTACGCGGTGCTGGCGCTGTGGATCGGCGCGATCGCGACGTTCCTGGTGCTGCGGCCCTTGCCCGAGCGGGTGCTGGGCTCGACCCGGTCGTCGTTGCGGCTCACGGCGCGGCAGTTCGCCCTCCCCGCCGGGATCGCGGCGGTGCAGGGGCTGCTGGTGACCGCGGTGTTCGGGATCGCGCAGGACCTGTCGGTCGGTCAGTGGTTCGGCGCCGCCGCGCTGCTGGTGCTGATCGCGGTGGCGTTCGCCGCGATCAACCACGCGCTCGCGGCGTTCGGCGGAGCCGGGCGGTTCGGCGCGATGCTGGTGGCCGTGCTGATGCTGGCGAGTGGATTCGTCGCCGCCGTACCGGAAGCACTGCGCGCGGTCTCGGGGGTGCTGCCGACGGCGACCGCGCAGGACGCGTTGCGCGTGGTCGTGGAAGGGGCCGCCCCGAGCGGCGGGCTGATCGCGGCGCTGGTGGCCTGGGCGCTGTGCGGTCTCGTGGTCACCTTCCTGGCCATCGAGCGCGGGCGCACGGCCCGCGCCACCCGGCTGCGCCCGGCCCACGCGCTGCGCGGCGACTTCGGGACGGCGTGATCCCAGGGCCGGCCGGTCGTGAACGGCCGGCCGGCCCTTTCCCCGCCGATCAGCCCGGATTGCCCCGAACGTCGCCGGTCGCCCCGCCGGTGTCCGCAACGATTTTCGGATGCCGTCTTCGTGCGCGAGACCGCGTCAGGACTTCTGCTCCTCGGGCTGCCGGACCACGACCACGGGGCAGCGCGCGTGGTGCACGACGTGCTGGGTCACCGAGCCCAGCAGCGCCCCGGTGAATCCGCCGTACCCGCGATTGCCGACGACGATCAGATCGGCGGCGGCATCCTTGGCCGAGTCCAAGAGGGCACCCGCGGGATGCCCTTGCGCCACTTCCATGTGCACCTCGGCAGCCGCGTCGCCGAGGGCTTCGTTGATCACGCGGTGCAATTCCGTCGCGGTCTGGCGCGCGAAGTTCTGATCACCGGGCGGTTCCCAGTTGTAGATCATCGGCATGTCCCAGACCATGATCGCGGTGACGCGCCCGCCGACCAGGCCCGCGTGCCAGACGGCCCAGCGCAACGCGGCAGCCGAGGACGGCGATCCGTCCACCCCGACGACGACTGCGTACTGGTGTTCGCTGCTCATAACGGCCTCCCCAGCTGTGCCCGCCCCCAGGATGTGCCGCGCCCGGAGGACGCGCACGGTCAGTCGGCGGCAGGCGCTTCCGCAGGGCGGTAGACGTGCAGGGCCGCGTCGTGGACGGCGAAGGCGAAGCTGTGCCCGGTCGCCATGACCTCGCCGTCGCAGGCGAGCGCCAGCGGCTCGCTGAGCACTTCGAGGTGCAGCGCGGTCCGCTCCTCCTGCACGTAGGTATGGCTGTTGAACAGCGCTCCGGACAGCGCCGCGAAGGCGAACCGGATGCGGGACAGCGACACGTCGGCCCGGATGTAGCGGACGTCCAGCACGCCGTCGTGCAGGCACGGGCGCCACGCCGGCGCGAAACCCTTCGGCTGGTAGCCGCTGTTGCCGACGAACAGCAGCCAGATCTTGCGGGTCCGGCCGTCGATGCGGACCGTGATCGGCTCGGCCTCGGCCAGGACCCGGACGAGCGCGGCGGCGGCCGCGGGCCACTTTCCCCAGCGGTGCTCCCACTTCTCGCGCAGCCGGACCATGTCGGGATAGCCGCCGAGGCTGGCGGTGTTGATGAACCACCGGACCGGCCGGCCGTCGACGCGCACCGCGCCGAGGTCGACCTGGACCGCGGCCCCGGCAGTCACCGCCCGCGCGATGTCCTGCGGGTCCTCCACGCCGAGGTCGCGGGCGAAGTGGTTCAGCGTGCCGGCGGGGACGACGGCGAGCGGGAGCTCGCGGGCGGCGGCCACGGATGCCGCGGCGGCGATCGTGCCGTCGCCGCCCGCGACGGCCAGCGCGCGCACCCCGGCGCCGGCCGCGTCGAGTTCGCGGTGGAGTTCCGCGACAAGATCGCTTTCCGGATCCGGGTGCAGGCGCTTGGCGGCCGGCCACAGCGCGGCCAGCTCGGCGGACGGATCGTGGTCGGCGTCGCCGGACGAGGAGTTGACCACCAGCGCCAAGCCGTCTCCCGAGGTCATCTCGGCGACGTGCTCGCTCGGCCGCGCCAGCGCCGGGGTGGACGGGCGCACCGGCCACCACCGCCGGGTGGCCAGGCCGACCCCGACGCCGATGGCCGCTCCGACGGCGACGTCGGTCGGCCAGTGCACTCCGGTGTGGACGCGGGAGTAGGCGACCGCCGCGGCGACGGGGGCGATGATCGCGCCGGCAGCGGGGGATTCCATGCAGACGGCGGTGGTGAACGCCGCGGCGGAGGCCGTGTGTCCGGACGGGAACGACGAGGAATCCGGTGGTGCCACGAGGCGCCGGTGCCTCGGCAGGAGATTCGTCGCCGGGCGGCGGCGCGGCAGCAGCGGCTTGGCGATGGCGTTCGTGACGGCGCTCGACGCGGCGATGGCCGCGACGCCGCGCAGCGCCGCCCGGCGGGTGGGGCCCTTCTTCGCCGCCAGCACCGCCGCGACCGCGAACCACAGCTTGCTGTGGTCGGCGAGCATGGTGAGCGCCTTCAGCGCGGGATCCGCGGCCGTCCGGGGAAACTTGGCGGACCACTCGACGAACTTCCGATCAGCGTTCTTCATTCCCTCGCCTTCGCGTGTGCTGCCCCCGGATTGTCCACGACCGCCCGCGCGAACGCTGCCATGCCGGGTGAGCGAGAATCCTCGGGTGTTGTTCGGCATCCTGGGCTCGGTCGAGATGCGCGGCCCGGACGGGGTGGCCCGGGGTGTGGACGCGCCGCGAACGCGCGCCCTCCTGACGTTGCTGCTGCTCGACGCGGGCCGGATCGTCCCGTCGGAACGGCTGGTCGACGGCCTCTACGGGCAGCGGCCGCCGAACGACGCGGGCAACGCGCTGCAGGCGCAGGTGTCGAGGCTGCGCCGCAAGCTCCGCGAGTGCGGATCGACGGCGGCGGTCGAATTCCACCCGGCGGGATACCGGCTGGTGGTCGACCCGGACGAGGTCGACGCGCACCGCTTCGCCCGACTCACCGACGCCGCGCGGCGGGCCGCCGAGCCCGGCGAGCGGGTGGCGTTGCTGGACGAAGCCCTCGCACTCTGGCGCGGCCCGGCACTGGCGGACGTCGCGGAGGAACCATTCGCCGCGCAGCAGATCGCGCGGCTGGACGAAGCACGGCTGGCCGCGATCGAGGACCGGGCAGAGGCGCGGCTGGAGCTCGGCACCACCGACGTGGCGGAGCTGCGCGTCGAGGCGGACGCGCATCCGTTGCGCGAGCGGCTGCGCGGGCTGCTGATGCGCGCACTGCACGCGGAGGGCCGAAACGCCGAGGCGCTGGCGGAGTTCGCCGCCGTCCGGCAGCTCCTCGCCGACGAGCTCGGCGCCGACCCCTCGGCGGAACTGGCCGAACTGCACCTCGCACTGTTGCGCGCCGACGAACCCCCGGCGACGCGGGTCCCGGTGCCGCTGACCGGTTTCGTCGGGCGCGGCGTGGAACTCGACCGGATCGGCCGGCTGCTCGCCTCGGCCAGGCTGGTGACCGTGCTCGGGCCGGGCGGTGCGGGCAAGACCCGGCTCGCGCTGGAGGCCGCCGCCCGGCATGCCGGCGAGGTCGCGTTCGCCGACCTGAGCCAGCTGCGCGACGGCAGCCAGCTGCCGCGGGCGGTGCTGACCTCCCTCGGCTTGCGCGAGACCCTGCCGGTGGCGCCGGTGCAGCGGCTGCTCGAAGCGCTCGCCGGCCGCGATCTGCTGCTGCTCCTGGACAACTGCGAACACCTCGTCGCCGATGTCGTCGACCTGGTGCACCGGTTGCTGGCCGGCTGCCCCGGCCTGCGGGTCCTGGCGACCAGCCGGGAGGCGCTGGGCATCACCGGCGAAGCGCTGTGCCTGCTGGGCCCGCTGCCGGTCCCGGAACCGGCCGCCGCGCCGGGCGTGGCCTTGGCGTTCCCGGCGGTGCGCCTGTTCACCGACCGCGCGACGGCGGTCGATGCCGAGTTCCGGCTCACCGAGGACACCGCAGGCCAGGTGATCCGCATCTGCGCCGCGTTGGACGGGTTGCCGCTGGCGATCGAGCTCGCCGCCGCCCGGCTGCGCTCGTTGCGCCTCGACGACATCGAGGCACGCCTGTCCGACACCGGATTCTCCTTGCTGTCACGCGGGAATCGCGCGGCCGCCCCGAGGCACCAGAGCCTGCGAGCGGTCGTGCAGTGGAGCTGGGACCTCCTCGACGCGGACGAGCAACGCCTGGTCCGCCGCCTGACGGTGTTCGCCGGCGGCGCGACCGCGCGGTCCGCGGCCGAGGTCTGCGGGCTCCCGCCGGACGCCGCCGACGAGCTGCTGGCCGGACTTGTCGACAAGTCGCTGATCACCGGGCGCGGGCGCTACCGGATGCTGGACACGATCCGCGCGTTCGGCGCCGAGCGGCTCGACGAGGCCGGGGAGCGGGCGCAGATCTCCCGTGCCCACGCGGAATACTTCCTGGCGCTGGCCCGCGCCGCCGACCCGCACTTGCGGCGCGGCGAGCAGCTCGAATGGCTGGCGGCGCTGCGCGACGAGCACGCGAACACGACCGCGGCGCTGCAGTGGGCGGTCCGCAACGACCCCGAGCTGGCCCTGCGGCTGATCGGCGCGTTGTCCGGCTACTGGTACCTGCACGGGGTGCGCAGCGACATCGCCCCGCTGGCCGCGGAACTGCTGGCGGTGGTCGGCGCCGATCCGCCGCAGCTGACCGAGGAATACGTCCTCTGCGTGCTGCACGCGGTGTCCACCGGCGCGGCACCGCAGCTGGAGCGGCACCTCCGGCGCGCGGAGGTGATCATGAACGGCCTGGACGCGCCGGTGCGGCAGCCGTTCGTGCTGTCGGCCTGGGCGGTGTTCGCCGGGCCGCCGGGGCGGGGCGCGCCGAGCCATCCGGGGGAGGAGCAGATCCGCGCGGCCACCGATCCGTGGGTGCGGGCGATCATCGGGTTCGGCGACGGTTTCTCCCGCTGGCTGGTGCACGGCGACCTGGCCGCGGCCGAACGCGAGGTCGCCGGGGCGCTCGCGACGTTCCGCGAGTTGGGCGAGCGGTGGGGGATGGCGCAGGCGCTCGACGGGCTGGCGATGCTGGCGGACGCGCGCGGAGCGTCGGCGGAAGCGCTGGTGCTGACCGATGAGGCGCTGGACCTCGTCGACCAGCTCGGCGCTCGCGAGGACTCGGCCGATCTCCGCTGCCGGCGGGCCGACCGCATGCTGGGCGCGGGTGACCTCGCGGCGGCGGAAGCCGACTACGAGCGGGCGATGGCGCTGGCCCGCGCCACCGGCCTCCCGTCGGTGCTGGCGGCGGCTCGGCTCGGCCTCAGCGAGATCGCCCGGCTGCGCGGCGAGTTCGCCACGGCCCGCGAGTGGTGCGACCAGGCGTTGGAAGCCTGTGCGCGGGATTGGACCAACACCGCCGTCCACGCGACCGTGCACACAGCGCTGGGCAGGCTCGCGGAGGTCGACGGCGACCTCGCGCGGGCGGCGGAGCACCACAGCACCGCCGTGGCAGCGGCGCTGGCCAACCGGACGATGCCGGTCCTGGCGACGGCGGTGGAGGGACTCGCCGGGCTCGCGGCGCTCGACGGCGACGGCGAGCGCGCCGCGCTGTTGCTCGGGATCGCGACGGCCCTCGGGGGCCGCGCCTCGGACCACGTCCCGGACGGGGAGTTCGACGCGGCGTTCGACCGGGGCGCGGCGCTCGGCTACGAGCAGGCGATCGAGCTGCTCACCGGAGAAATCGCGAGTAGTCGGCGAGTCGGATCGCATTCGCCGCCTTCGTGGTGATCTTGTTGAACGGCTTCGCCATGCCCGGCAGCGACAACACCCGGTACATGAGGTTGCGCTGCCGGATCTTCGCCGGCGTGGCAGGCGCCATGAACGGCCCGGCATTGCCCGCGATCTTCTGGCAGCCGCGCGCGAAGTCCTTGATCTGGTGCTCGTATCGGGCGTAGGCGGCCCGGTGATCGCCGCCCGCCGCCGCCAGCTCTCCGGCGAGCACGTAGGCGGTGACCAGCGCCTGACCCGCGCCCAGCCCGCCGAGGGTGGCGCCGTAGCCGGCGTCGCCGAGCAGCGCGATGCGGCCCGAGCTGAAGCGGTCGATGTGGATCTGGGCGATCGGGTCGAAGAAGAAGTCGGGCGCCGCCCACATCGCCTCGATGATCTCCGGCGCCCGCCAGCCCATCCCCTGGCACGCGTCGGCGACCAGCTTCTTCTGCTGCGCGACGTCGTGGCGGTCGTAGTCCAGCTCGTGGGAGGCGAACACCACCAGGCCCGGGCTGACCATCCGTCCCGGCTCGCTGTACATCCGCACCTCGCCCGGCGTTCGCAGCTCGTCGGGCACGCTGAACCCGGCGATGTAGTGGTCCAGGAACCGCCGGAACCGGCTTTCGGGGCCGAAGGCCAGCGCCCGCACGCCGGAGTGCAGGCCGTCGGCGCCCACGACGAGGTCGAAGGTGCGCGGCGGCGCGTCGTTGAACGTCACCCGCACTCCGTCGGCGGTCTCGGTCAGCGAGGTGATCCAGTCGCCGAAGACGTATTCGGTGTCGTCGCGGGTCAGGTCGTAGAGCAAGGCGGCGAGGTCGCCGCGCAGGATCTCGACCTCGCCGCCGGCGAACTCCGCGGGCAGCGCCGCCCGTGGCCGCCCGGCGGCGTCGATCACCACCATCTTGGTGCGCTCGGTCTGCCTGCGGCGCACCTCGTCGAGGACCCCCATGCGGCGTAGGACGGTCAGGTGCGCGGTGCCGCGGAAGTCGACGGCCTGCCCGCCTTCGCGCAGCGCCGGGGCGCGTTCGACGATGGTCGGCCGGAAACCGTAGCGGCGCAGCCAGTGCGCCAGCGCCGGCCCGGCGATACCCGCCCCGGAGATGAGGATGTTCTCGTTGTGCATCGTCGCTCCCTGCTCTGTCGTGGTTGACGGAGCAGAGCTTCGGCGACGGCGCTGACCGCACGCTGACCGGAGGCTGACGGCCGGGCGCGCCGTGGCGGATGATGGGCGGCATGGCCGAGGAAACGACCGTCGAGTTGCCGCCCCTGAGCCTGCCGCCCATCAGCCGCGCCGGGCTCGCGCTGTTCGCGGGGGCTTCCGGCGACCACAACCCGATCCACATCGACCTGGACAACGCGCGCAGCGCGGGCTTCGACGACGTCTTCGCCCACGGCATGCTGTCCATGGCCTACCTGGGGAGGCTGCTGACCGGCTGGGTGCCGCAGTCGGCGCTGCGGTCGTTCTCGGTGCGCTTCGTCGCGATCACCCCGGTCCACGGCCGGCCGACCTGCACGGGCGAGGTCACCGGGTTCGAGGACGTCGGCCGCGAGCGTCGCGCGCACCTGGACCTGGCGGTCGTGCTGGCCGACGGGACGGTGACCCTGCGTGGTGACGCCGTGGTGGCGGTGCCGCCGGATTCTCCGGTCCGCGCGGCGGATACCGCGCGGTAACCTGACTGCTCGCACGTCAGAGGACGAAGGGACCGCAACGACCATGACCGCGATGCCGATCTGCGCCACCTGCGGCACGCAGTACGCCCGGCCCCGGCCGGACTGCCCGATCTGCGAGGACGAACGCCAGTACGTGCCGCCGGGCGGTCAGCAGTGGACGGACCTCGCAGGGGTGCGCGCGGACGGCCGCACCGCGCTGATCCGCGAGGAGGGCGAGGTGCTCGGGATCGGCTGCGAGCCGAGGTTCGCCATCGGCCAGCGGGCGCTGCTGCTGCGCACCGAAGCGGGCAACGTGCTCTGGGACTGCGTGTCCTATTTGGACGACGAGATCATCCGCACCATCAACGACCTCGGGGGCCTGATCGGCATCGCGATCAGCCACCCGCACTACTACACCACGATGGTCGAGTGGGCCCGCGCCTTCGACGTGCCGGTGCACCTGCACGCCAACGACCAGCAGTGGATCGGCCGCCCGGACCCGGCGATCCGGCTGTGGGAGGGCACCACCAGCGAGCTCGCTCCCGGGCTCACCCTGATCAACCTCGGCGTGCACTTCGCCGGCGGCACGGTGCTGCACTGGGACCACGGCGACGGGAAGCTGTTCACCGGCGACATCGTGCAGGTCATCCCGGACCGCGAGCACGTGGCCTTCATGTACAGCTACCCCAACCTGATCCCGGAACGCCCGAACGTCGTCCGCCGCGCCGCGAAGATGCTCGAACCCTACCGCTTCGACGCGCTCTACGGCGCGTGGTGGGACACGGTGATCCCCACTGGTGCGCACGAGATCGTCCAGCGCTCCGCCGCCCGCTACCTCCGCTTCCTCTCCGAGGACTGAGCGGCTCAGACGTCGACGGTCGCGGCGCAACGCCATCCCCGGTCGCCGTGGCCGATGTGCAGGCCGTGCAGCGCAACGGCTTTGGGTGTCGCGCCGACGATCTCCGCCCGCGCCACGGCGACAACGCCCAGCTCCAGCGCGATTCCGGCGGGCCGCGGCGCGACGCCGATGTCCAGCGGCACCACGCCCTCGGCGTCCAGCAGGTAGATGATCTCGTCGAGCACCGCGAGCAGGAGCTGCTCGTCGGTGCCGGCGAGTTCGGCTGTTCTGGTGCTTTCCGGCGCGCCCGCGGGGAATTCGGCGAAGGAGGCCACCAGGGCGCGGGCCGCGGCGGCCAGGCAGTCGTCCCGCGTCGAGCCCCACGCCTCGAACCGGATGTCGGCGGTGTGCGGCAGGAAGCGGAAGCCGCCGGTCACCCCTTCACCACGCCCAGCGGCACGAGCCTGGCGATCCGGCGGCACAACCCGGCTCCCTCGGCGACGGCGACGACCGCATCGACGTCCTTGTAGGCGGTCGGCGCCTCCTCGGCCAGCCCGCGAGCGGAGCTGCCGCGCACGACGATGCCGTCGTGCTCCAGCTCGCGGCGCAGCCGGTGGGCATCGATGGTGCGGACCGCCTGGTGACGGCTCTGCGTGCGCCCCGCGCCGTGGCACGTCGAGAAGAACGCGTCGCCGGTCGGCACGCCCGCGAGCACGTACGACGCGGTGCCCATCGAGCCGGGGATCAGCACCGGCTGCCCCGCCTCCCGCAAGCCCGGCGGCAGTTCCGGGTGCCCGGGCGGCAGCGCCCGCGTCGCGCCCTTGCGGTGGACGCACAGCGTTCGCCGCCGGCCCGCCACCTCGTGCGCCTCGATCTTGGCGAGGTTGTGCGAGATGTCGTAGACCAGGTCGAGACCGCAGCCGGTCACCTTCTCCAGCACCTCGCCGGCGGCCACGCCGAGCACGTGCCGGTTCGCGCGGGCGTAGTTCGCCGCGGCCGCCATCGCGCCGAGGTAGGCGCGGCCGGCCGGCGAGTCGACCGGCGTGCAGGCCAGTTGCCGGTCGGGCACGACCAGGCCGTGATCGGCCATGCTCTCGTCCATGCTCCGCAGGTGGTCGGTGCAGATCTGGTGGCCCAGCCCGCGCGAACCGCAGTGGATCATCACGCACAGCTGGTCGAGGCGGAGCCCGAACACCCCGGCGATGCCCTCGTCGTAGATCTCGGCGACGGCCTGGACCTCCAGGAAGTGGTTGCCGGAACCCAGGCTGCCGAGCTGCCCCAGGCCGCGGTCCCGCGCCCGCGCGCTCACCCGCCCCGGCTCCGCGTCGGCCATCACGCCGCCGTCCTCGCAGCGCTCCAGGTCGCGCGGCGTGCCGCGCCCGCGCGCGACGGCGTAGTGGCAACCCTCTTCCAGCACTCGTTCGAGAGCCTCGCGGGGCAGTTCCCACACCGCGCCGCGACCCGCCCCGCGAGGCGTCGCCCGGCTGAGCCCGTTCATGATCCGCTCCGCCACGCGGCGGAAGTCCGACCGGTCCAGCTCGGCGGCCAGCAGCCGCACCCCGCAGGAGATGTCGAAGCCGACGCCGCCGGGCGAGACGACGCCGCCGGCGCGGACATCGGTGGCGGCGACGCCGCCGATCGGGAACCCGTAGCCCCAGTGCATGTCCGGCATGGCGTAGGACGCGCCGACGATGCCGGGCAGCGTCGCGACGTTCACGACCTGGTCGAGCGCGCCGTCGCCCTTCGGCGGCAACAGCCGCCGCGAGGCGAAGACGACCCCCGGCACGCGCATCTCGCCGTGCCGTTCGATCCGGAACCGGTACGGCGTCTCCTCGACGAGTTCCACCCGGACCTCCCCGCGTCGCCCGCCTCGGCAATACCCACCGGAGCCCGCCCCGACACGCGCCCGGCGCGGACAGGTCAGGCCTTGGCGGGTTCGTCCTCCTCGCGGGGGAGCGGGGGTGCGGACGCCGGGTCGGCGAGGGTGGCGACGGCCCGGTCGCGATCGAGCGCTCCGTCCCACTTGGACACGATGAACGTCGCCACGCAGTTGCCCAGCAGGTTGGTCACCACCCGCATGGTGTCCATGATCCGGTCCGCGCCGAGCATCAGGGCGACCGCGGCCACCGGGATGACGCCGACCGCCGAGGCCGTCGCGGACAGCGCGATGAACGCCGAGCCGGGGATGCCGGCCATGCCCTTGGAGGTGAGGATCAGCACCAGCACCACGGTGATCTGCTGCCCGATGGTGAGGTCCACGCCGACGGCCTGGGCCATGAACAGCGTCGCCAGCGACAGGTAGATGGACGCGCCGTCGAGGTTGAACGAGTACCCGGTCGGGATGACGAGTCCGACCGCTTCCTTGCGGCAGCCCGCGCGTTCGAGCTTCTCCATGATCCGCGGCATCACGACCTCGCTGGACGCGGTGCCGATGGCCAGCGCGAATTCCTCCCGCGTGTAGCGCAGGAACTTCAGGATGCTCAAGCCCGTGAAGGCCTTGAGCAGCGCGCCGAGCACGACGCAGAACAGCAGTGCCGCGCCGTAGCAGGCGCCGATCAGGGTGGCGTAGGTGCTCAGCGAGGACAGCCCGTACTGGCCGATGAGGTAGGCCATCGAGCCGAACACCGCGATCGGGGCCAGCCGCATCACGTAGCCGATGATCTTGAAGATGATCTCGCCGGTCTGCTCGATGAAGGCGAACACCTGCGGCGCGCGCCCGATCCCGATGTGCAGCAGCCCGGCGGCGAACAGCACCGCCAGCAGAAGGACCTGCAGCAGCTCGTTGTCGGCGAAGGCCGCCACCGCGCTCTCCGGGATCATGTGCAGCACGAACTCGGCCGGACCGGGCATCTGCTCGCCGTGCGTCTTGGCGGTCACGCCGGAGGTGTCCAGCGTCGCCGGGTCGATGTCCAGCCCCGCGCCGGGCTGGACGAGGTTGCCGGCGACGAGGCCGAGGGCGAGGGCGGCGGTGGTGACCACCTCGAAGTAGATCAGCGCCTTGAGCCCGATCCGCCCGACCGAACGCATGTCCCCGGCCTTGGCGATGCCGACCACGACCACGCAGAAGATCAGCGGCGCGATCACCATCTTGATCAGCCGGATGAACCCGTCGCCGATCGGTTTGAGGGCACCGCCGAACTCGGGCCAGAAGTGGCCGACTGCGATGCCGATGACGGCTGCGATGAGCACCTGGACGAACAGCGAGGACAGCACCCTCGACACGCGGCCGCGCCGGACCGGCGACGCTGGCTGAGCCACGTCGGCCTCCCAATTCCTCAATGTGGAAGTATACTTCGCAAATTTCTGGGAGTGTGCGTGTCCGGTCGGCCGGAGTCAAGGGGCCGGATCGCGATCGGTCCGCCGCCGAACGGCGTCCTCGCTCGTCGGCCCCAAGATCACCAGATCGGTCGAATCATGATCTGTGACGAGTCGATCACAATGGGTCACATGCACCGGTGGGCCCGGGAGGGCGGCCGCCGTTCCCAGCGTTCTCCCAGGTTGTTCATGCGGCCCTCCCGCACGGCCGAACTAGCTTGACCGCAGATCTGAACCGTCGCGTTGGAGTGGGGTCGATGAAGGGCGTGGCTGCGCGCGAACCGAAGGCGGTCACCCCCGGTGCGGTCGATCGGATTCGCCCGGCCAAGCGCGACGACGTCGTTGGCCAGGCCGCGCTGTTCGCCGTCGTCGGCGTGCTCGCCACCGCGGCGAACGCGGTGCTCTACGTGCTGCTGCGGGGCATCTTCCCGGTTGGTGCGTCGAACTTCTGCTCGCTGCTGATCACGACCGCGGCCAGCAGTGCGGCGCACCGGCACTTCGCGTTCGCCGCCCGCGATGAGCACCGGGCCCGGATGCACCTGCAGACCCTCGCGGTGTTCGCCTTCTACTGCGTGTCCAACAACATCGCGCTGGGCCTGCTCGGGCTGGCCGTCGAAGATCCCTCCAGCGTCGCGGAGGCCGCCGCTGTCGCCGCGCTGAGCGTCATCGGCGGCACCACCCGCTTCGCCGTGATGCGGCTGTGGGTGTTCAGCCGCTCAGCCGGTCACCGCGCCAGCTGGGAGTAGCGCGAGGCGTCGCCGCTGCGGACACCGTCGATGCGCACCGGACGTCGCCGGCGGGGGTGACCCGGTGCCGCCGGCGCGGCTGGTCGGGAATCAGGGTCACGGGTGGGGCACTTCGAGCACGTCCGCGACCGCTGGTCCTCCGGGCCGTGGCGGGGACTCACGGCCCGGAGCGTTCGTGGGTGGCCGTCGGGGGCAGGGCTGCGGCTCGGGGAGAGCCGAGGGCCCGGGAGAGACCGCGGGCGGCCGCCCGGACCACCGGGACCAGCGTCATCGGGTCGCTGGTCTCGGCCGGGACGACCAGGGACAGCGCCGCGATCACGTTGTCCGCATCGCCGCGGACCGGGGCCGCCACCGAGAGGGTGGACAACTCGATCTGCCGGTCGCTGATCGCGAAGCCGTTCTTGCGGACGTCGGCCAGCACCCCGCGCAGCCGTCGCGGGTCGGCGAGCGTCAGATCCGTGAACCGCTTCAGCGGCCCTTCCAGCACCGCCTCCTGCAACTCGCGGTCGGCGTGCGCGAGCAGGACGAGGCCGACGCCGGTGGCGTGCAGCGGCAGCCTGCCGCCCGGCCGGGACACCACCGGCACGGCATCCCGTCCGGAAATGCGCTCCAGGTAGACGACCTCGTGGCCGTCGAGGACGCCGAGCTGCGCGTTCTGCCGGGTGGCCTCGTAGAGGTCGCCGAGGAACGGCATGGCGACCTCGCGCAGGAACGTGCCGCGCGGCGTCAGCGCGGCGAGCTCGTAGATCCGCAGGCCGATGCGGTAGCAGCCGTCGTCGTCGCGTTCCAGCGCGCCCCACCCGGCGAGCTCGCCGACCAGGCGGTGCGTCGTGGTCAGCGACAGGCCGCTCTGGCGGCTGATCGCCGACAGCGTCAGGGACGGCCGCTCCGGCGAGAAGGTCTCCAGGATCCGGAACAGCCTGGAGGCCACGCTCGGCGCTCCCGCCCCGCTGCGCTCGCCCACGACATCCCCCCTGGTGCTCCGACCGGCCCATTCTCGCCCGGCCGGAGACACGAGGCGGAACCCCCTACCGGGCGATGCGCCGCACATCGCGCTCCGGGTTCACCAGCAGCGCGAAGCACAGCCCGCCGAGGGCGACGAGACCGCCGAACACCAGGAACGCGAGCGTGTAGCCCGCCTGCGGGGTTTCGGCCACGTCGAGCAGCTTGCCGGTGAAGATCGGGCTCAGCACGCCCGCGCTCGTGCCCAGCGCGGTCAGCACACCGAGGGCCCCGGCGCGCTGACCCGGCGGCACGATCTCGGCGACCACCGGGTTGCTGACCGTCTGCACGGTGGTGGACACGCCGTAGCCGATCATCAGCGTGATCACGGCCAGCACCGGGCTGTGGACCCACGGAAGCAGGCACAGCACCAGCCCGGCGAGCACCAGGCACGCCCCGCCGAACAAACCCCGCGCGACGCGGGAGCGCACACCCCGGCGCAGCATCCGGTCGCTGACCGCGCCCACCGCCAGCAGCGCCACGATCGCCATCGCGCTCGGCAGGCCGAACAGCGAACCGGAGACCGCCGCGGAGAACCCGAGCCCGTGCTGGAAGTACGACGGCAACCAGGTGAAGATCACCGCGGCGAGCGCGCCCTGCGTGAAGTAGGCGAGCAGCGCGCCGATGAACGTGCCGCTGAACAGGAAACGACGCCACGGAACGCGTTCGGCGGGAGCCGCGGCGGCGATTTCCGAGGCGGTGGAGTACGGCCCCATCTTGCCGACGGCCAGCCAGGCCGCGCTCCACACCAGCGCGAGCAGCCCGACCGTGACGAATCCGGCGCGCCAGCCGAAGGCGACGATGATCAGCGTGACCACCGGGGCGAACGCGATCTTGGCGATGGCCGCGCCGCTGGTGATCAGCGACGCGGGCAGGCCGCGCCGGTGGTTGGGGAACCAGGAGTACGCCGTGACGTGCGACATCGGCTGCGCCGGGCCTTCCGCCGCGCCGACCGCCAGCCGGCTCGCGAACAGCACGCCGCCGGTCACCGCGAACAGGGCGGGCACCTGGCCGAGCGCCCACATCAGCCCGCACGCGAGCAGCACCCAGCGCGGCGAGATTCGGTCGGCGAGGAAGCCGACGACCAGGCAGGTGATGCCGAACAGCAGGTAGGACGCGCCGCTGATGGAGCCGAACTCGGCCGACGAGAGGTGCAGCTCCTGCTTCAGCGGCTGCGCCACCAGCCCCAGCAGGGCCTTGTCCAGGAACACGACCACCGAGCAGGCCACCACCACGGCCAGCACGGTCCAGGCGCGCCGCCTGCTCGGTTCGACGGCCACGGCCGGCCGCTGGTCTTGGGTTGTCGTCACAGTGGTTCCTCCACGTTGAGGGTTCGGGTGCTGGATCCGCTCACGGGGCGGGAGCGAGCTGCGCGCCGCCGCAGACGTGCAGCACCTCGCCGGTGATGAAGCCCGCCTGCGGGGAGGCGAGGAAGGCGACCGCGCTGGCCACGTCCTCGGGCGTGGCCAGCCGCCGGATCGGCGTCATCTTCTGGTGGCGCGCGAGGAATTCCGCGAATTCCTCGTCGCTGCGGCCCTGCCTGGTGAACGGGGTCACGACCATGCTCGGGGCGACCGCGTTCACGGTGACGTCCAGCGGCGCCAGCTCCAGCGCGAGCGCGCGGGTCAGGCCGACCACGCCCGCCTTGGACGCCGTGTAGGCCAGCGGCCCGCCGGAGAGCCAGGTCCGCGAGGAGATGTTCACGACGCGGCCGGCCCCGGCGGCCCGCCACAGCGGAACGGCGGCCTGGCACAACGCCGTCGGGCCCCAGAGGTTGACCCGCATCACCGGATCCCAGTCCCGCGGGCCGACCGAAGTCAGATCGGCGCGCCGGTTGACCGCGGCGTTGTTGACCAGCTGGTCGAGCCGGCCGAACTCGTCCCGCAACCGCGCCATCGCGCGCTCAACGGAATCCACATCGGACACATCGGCGGCCCAGCCCTCGACGCGGCGGTCGGTACCGGACCGCAACCGGGCGGCCTCGCGCGCGACGCCATCGGCGTCCACGTCGAGCAGCACCACGTCGGAGCCGTCGGCGGCCAGTCTGGCGGCGATCGCGGCGCCGAGCGCGCCGGCGCCACCGGTCACCAGCGCAACGCGCCGGTCAGCAGCATTCATCTCTTCCGAATCCTTCGGGTCGAACTGGATCAGTGCGCGAAATCGCCGTGGTGGCGCAGGAATTCCGCGTTGTGCCGGAGCGCCTCGACCGGTGCCCGGTCGGTGCTGAAGTCCTCGACGGACACCCAGCCGTCGTAGCCCGCATCGGCGAGCACCCGCAGGAGCGCGGGCACGTCGAGCACACCGTCGTCGATCGGCGTCCACCGCGGCCGCCAGACCCCGCCGCCGTCGGGGCGGGTGAACGCGGCGTTCTTCACATGCACGTGCGCGAGGTGCGTGCCCAGCAGCTCCACGGCCATCCGGTGGTCCTCGTAGCCTTCGAGGACCAGGTTCCCGGCGTCGTAGATGACGCCCACGCAGTCCGGGTCGAAGCGCGAGACCAGCCTTTCGGCCAGCGAAGCGCTCGGCGCGATGCTGCGCTGGTGGATCTCCAGCAGCCCGCGAACCCCGGTCCGCCGGGAAAGCCGCTCGACACCGGAGAAGAACTCGACGGCGCGGGCGAACAAGTCGCTGAACGGCTCGTCGTTGCGCCACGGCGCGCGAAGGCGGATCCACGGCGCGCCGCAAGCCCGGGCCAGCGACATCCCGTGCGCCACGCCGTCGAGGTCTCCGGTGTCCACATAGGTGCCCAGCCCGATGACGTGCAGCTGGGCTGCTTCGCACAGCGCAGCCGCGCGGGCGACGGCGTCGTGCGTCGGTGCGACGGTGCACCGGTTGTTGGTGAAGAAGTCCGGCACCCCGGCGTCGCCGGGCGGAGTGCCGATGCGCCATTCGATTCCCGAATAAGTGGCGGCCTTCGCCTCGTACACCGCCTGCGCCGGGGTCAGGTCGGGCAGGCAGATCGAGTACACGCCGAGCTTCATCGAAATTCCTCGTCTTGCGCTTGTTCGTGCGGCGCCGGAGGGGCGCGCCGACTCATTAGAAGCCATCCCGCTGAGCCCGGTCCAAGTCCTAACGCGTATCCCCAGTTATGCTCCAGCGCTATAACCGGGAGGTGACATGGACTTTCGGCAGCTGCGCTACTTCCTCGCGATCGCCGAGCAGGGCTCGTTCAACAAGGCCGCCGCACACCTCCTGGTCTCGCAGCCTTCGCTGACCCGGCAGATGGCGGCGCTCGAACGGCAACTCGGGCAGGCGCTGTTCGAGCGGACGCCGCGCGGCGTGACGCTCACCGCGGCGGGTTCGGCGCTGCTCGGGCACGCCCGGCAGCTGCTCGCGCTGGAGCGCTCCACCCGGGACGTCGTCGCCGGGGCGCAGCCCCCGCGCGAGATCGTGGTGATCGGCGTGCCGCCGGGTGTCCCGGACGACTGGCTGGTGCGGCTCGTCGGCGAGCTCCAACGGGAGGTGCCGCGCTGTGACCTGAACTACCGCGAAGCGGGCAGCACCGAGCAGCTCCTGCTGCTGCGGCAGGGCCGGCTCGACATCGGCATCGTGCACCAGGCGCCGCCGGCCGAGTACGACTCCAAGCTGCTGTGGCAGGAACCGCTCGGAGTCGCGGTCCGGCCGACGCACCCGCTGGCCGGCGACGACGACTGGCGGCTCGCCGACCTCGACGGGCTGCGGGTGCTGGTGCACTCCCGCGAGCAGGTGCCGACCCAGCAGGACAGCCTGACGGCCGCGGCCACCGCCGCGGACGTGCGCCCGCAGTGGATGTTCCAGCACTTCGTCGCGCACGCGCGGGCCTGCGCCGAGGCGGCGCGGGCCGACGCGGTGCTGGTCGGCAGGCACACCGCGGCGCAGCAGCTGCCCGACTGGCCGTGGCGGCGGTTGCGGGACCTGTCGCTGGCGATGACCACCTGGCTCGCGCGACCGGTGAACACCCGCACCGTCGTGCAGGACGTCGCCGACGCGTTGATCGGGATGGGCCGGTGATCAGGCCTCGGTGAAGACGATCCGCTCCGGCTCGACCGTCAGGCGGATGTTCTGGCGGCGGACCTCGACGAGGGTCTCCAGTTCGGTGGCGTGGCCGTCGGGGACCGTGAACAGCCGGTCGTCGCGGGTGTCGAGGTACTCGGCGAAGCCACCCAGCGACGCCCCGCCGGACTCCTCCAGTTCGAGGTAGTCGGCCAGCCGCCGGAACAGCTTCGGCAGCAGCACCGCCTCGTCCTGGAGCTGCTCGCGGGAGCGCACCCGCAGCCCTTCCAGCGTCGCGTCCGCCGCCCACACGCCCTGCTTCGCGTCCCTGGCGGCGATCGCGGCCTCCGCCATGCTCTGGCGCAGGTCGGGGAACAGCTTGGAGTAGAAGGTCGGGTACACCAGGCCCGCGGTCAGCAGCGCGTGGTTCGCCGACGCCTGCAGGCCCTTCGGGTCCAGGTGGACTTCGCCGCCATCGGTGGAGCGGCCCGGTCGCCGGCCGGGGAAGGCGAAGGCCACCGCCCGGCCGTACTTGTCCGCGAACCGGGTCAGGATGTGGCCGGGCGCCTCTTCGGGGGTGCTCGCCGTGACCGCACCATCGTCGTTGCGCTCGAAAGCGGTGAAACCCAGGTGCCGCAGCAGCGCTTCCGAGGCGGCGTTCGCCAGTTCGGCCGGCTGGTGCCACATCTCGCTTCCGCGCGCCTGCGGCCGGTAGTGCGTCTCCAGCGCGTCGATGCCCTCTAATCGGAGCTGGGCGCCGCCGCGCGAGTTCAGCCGCACGGACAGGCCCGCCTTGGCGAACGCCTTCGGGTCGGTGGGGTAGAAGCGGATCGAGTCGCCGTCGGGCGAGGCGCCGATGATCCGGAAAGTGCCCTTGATCAACGTGAAAGTCATGCTGATCACGGTAATGAAGGCGTCGTCCGCAGTGGACCGCTTCCACCCGGACAGCCCAGCCCCCGAGAACCGCCTCACAGCCACCCGCGCCAGCGGGAGGATCGCGCTGCGTACCGGTCCGGGTGCATAGCGCGAAGAGGTTCCGCCGGTTGTCGGTTCGTCGGCGCGCCTCTCTAAGCTCTTCGGGTTGGGACTTTTCGGAAAGCAGAGGTGGCGGTCGCGTGACTGAGCGGTCCGTGCAGGTCACGCGTCGTGGACCGGCGTCGAAATCGGCGCGCCGCTGGGCGGCCGTGCTGGGCCTGTTCTCCGCGCTGCTGGCGCTCGCGGTGCCGTTCCTGCCCGTCGAGCACGAAATCACGACGCTGCGGTGGCCGACCGCGCGGGGCACCGAACCGGTGTCGGCGCCGCTGGTCGGGCACGCGCCGCTGTGGCTCGCGGCGGAGGTGCCGTGCGCGGCGGCGCGCAGCCTGGACGCGCGCATCGACGGCCCCGGCGTGCTGGTCGCCACCAACGCGCCGTCATCGGAGTACGGCGGGCTGACCGGGCTCACGCTGCAGGTCGACGGCGGGCAGGTCGCGCTGTGGTCCAGGGGGCATCAGGCCGGCACCGCCGCGCTGCCGGCGGGCGACTGCTCGATCTCGGTGCGCTCGGACGCCGCCGGCATGCAGGCCGCGGTGGGCGGCGTCGCGCTGGCCACCGTGCCCGGCGACACCCGGCCGCAGCTGACCGGCATCTACTCGCAGCTCGACGCGGCGGCCGACGACGTCCGCGGCCTGTCCTTCGAGGCGCGGGTGGACAACCGCTTCGCGACCCAGGCGACGCCGCTGAAGGTCGCCGTGATGGTGCTGGCCGTCCTGGCGTTCCTCGGCTCGATGGTGGCGTTGCGGCGCATGGAGGTCCGCCGCGCGCCGCGCTGGGCGCCCGAGCGGTGGTGGCGGCCGAAGGTCCGCGACGTGGTCGTCCTCGGCGCGCTGGGCGTGTGGTGGTTGATCGGTGCGATGACCGCCGACGACGGCTACATCCTGACCATGCTGCGCGCCTCCGACAGCGCCGGGTACGTCACCAACTACTTCCGCTGGTTCGGCAACCCGGAATCGCCGTTCGGGTGGTTCTACGAGCTCTACGCGCTGTGGGTGCAGATCTCGCCCGCGACGCCGTGGGTGCGGTTGCCCGCGTTGTTCCTCGGCGTCGTCAGCTGGCTGCTCGTCAGCCGCGGCGTGCTGCCGCGGCTCGGGCAGCAGGTGCGCCGCAGCGAGTCCGCTGGCTGGGCCGCCGCCGCGGTGTTCCTGGCCTTCTGGCTGCCGTACAACAACGGCCTCCGCCCGGAACCGGTCGTCGTGGCGTTCTTCCTGCTCGCGCTGTGCGCGGTCGAACGCGCCGTGGCCACCCGGCGGCTGACGCCCGCCGCGCTCGGGCTGCTCGCGGCGGCGCTGGGCCTGGGGGCGAACCCGCACGGCATGGTCGCGATCCTGCCGTTCGTCGTGGCCGCCAAGCCGCTGCTCCGGATGCTGTGGCAGCGGGTGCGGGAACGCGGCGCGCTGCCGGTGCTGGCTCCCGTCGCGGCGGCCGGGCTGGTGATCCTGGTCGGCGTCTTCTTTGACCAGACGCTGCAGTCCGTGCTGGATTCGGTGGCGCTGAAGACCAAGTTCGGGCCGAACGAGCAGTGGTTCGAGGAGCTCAGCCGCTACGACCGGCTGTTCGGGCCGTGGCCGGACGGGTCGCTGACGCGCCGGTTCCCCGTGCTGCTGCTCATCCTGTGCATCGTGGCCAGCGGCGTCGTGCTGCTGCGCCGGCACAAGATCCGGGGCGCCGCGCTCGGCCCGAGCCGCCGCGTGCTGGCGGTCGCCGCGCTGAGCTTCGTGGTGCTGGCCATGACCCCGACGAAGCACACGCACCACTTCGGGATGCTCGCCGGGATCGGCGCGGTGGTGGCCGCGCTGACGGCGCTGGCGACGAGCGAGGCGGTGCTGCGGTCCCGGCGCAACAGGGCCGGGTTCTTCGCCGGCCTCATGGTCATCTGCGCGTTCTCGGTCACCGGCACGAACTCGTGGTGGTACGTCTCCGGCTGGGGCGTGCCGTGGTTCGACCGGGCGCCGAGCCTCGACGGGCGCAGCGCGAGCACGTACTTCCTGGTGGCCGCGGCGATCGCCGGCATCGTCGCCATGGTCGAGCACCTGCGGCACGACGAACTGCCGGTGATCACGCCGGAGGCGCGGCGGCGGGTGCTCAGCCTCGGCGCCGCCCCGCTGACGTTCACCTGCGCGGTCCTGCTGGTCGGCGAGGTGGCGCTGTTCGCGGCGGGCATGCAGCGGCAGCGCGACGGCTACAGCCTCGGCGCGGACAACATCAAGCAGCTCGCCGGTTCCAGCTGCGGGCTCTCCGACTACGTCGGCGTCGAGACCGATCCGCGCAGCGGCGTGCTGGCGCAGTCGCACATCCAGCCGCGGACCGAGAGCGCGGTGTCGGCGAGCCGCCGCACCGAGCAGAAGTCCGGCGACTACCTCGCAGCCACCGCAACGGGTTTCCACCGCTTCGGCTACCCGGAGGGCAAGCACTGGACCCCGCCGTTCAGGTTCGGCGGCGACGACGCGCCGGTGTGGGGCACCTACGCCGCAGACGGGCCGCTCACCGGCGAGCTGCGCACCCCGTGGTTCGACCTGCCCCCGCAGGCCACCAGCGGCGAGGCCCCGGTGGTGCTGTCCTTCGGCGGCGACGCGACGGGCGTGAACGCGCTCGGCGTCGAATGGGGCCGGGACACCCCGGAGGGCTTCGAGATCCTGGGCCGCGTCGACGTCGCCCAGCTCAGCGGCATGTGGTTCGACCGCCGGTTCGTCGTGAGCGACGCGACCAAGGTCCGGGTGGTGGCCGTGGACCGCAAGATCGATTCCGGCGGCTGGATCGCCGTCAGCGCGCCGCGCGTGCCGCGGCTGACCAGCATGACGCAGGTGGTCGGCGACGCGCCGACCTTCGTGGAGTGGACCGCCGCGCTGGTGCACCCCTGCCTGAACCTGGCGCGCCTGCACAACGGGGTCGCCGAGCTGCCGCGGTTCCGGGTGGCCGGCGGCGGGATCATGCGCGACATGGGCCAGAGCTGGTCGGCGCCGGGCGCCGGCGGCCCGTTCGGCTGGCTCAACGTGGCGGGCAGCGTGCGGACGATGCCGACCTATCTCAAGGGCGACCTGCACCGCGACTGGGGCACGCTGTACCTGGTGGACGCCTACGAGGCGGACGCGCTGCCGGCGGAGGCCGCGATGGAGGTCCACCGCGAAACGCATTGGGGGCTTTGGAGTCCGGGCCCGCTGACGAAGGCGGTGAAGCTGCCCGGCGGTGCGCCCAGTTCGACCGGGCGCACCGACATCCGCCCTCTCGAGGAGATTCCGGCCGGCGACGCCGCGTGATCGGCTGTGAGCATCGCCATTCCGGCGGGGTAGCGGCGACCTAGATCGCTTAGGATCGCTAACCAACCAGTCGGAACCAGCCCGGAAGACGAAGCATGCCTCGCGCTCGAGAGCGGGTGGCCCGGCGCCGCCCGGCCGCCATCATCGTCCACTGTGGAATTCGCTCGCACCGGGAAGCGGAGGCGTCGTGTCCGGTGTGATCCAGGGCTTCGGCGTCATCGCCGCCATCGTGCTGATCGGCTACCTGCTGGGTCGCGGTGAGCTGCTCGGCGAGAACGCGCGCGAGGCGCTGACCCGGTTGTCGTTCTACGTCGGAACTCCCGCGCTGCTGCTGCAAATGCTCTCGGAATCCGACGTCTCGATCATCTTCTCCACCCCGCTGCTGGTCAGCGCGCTGAGCACGTTCGCCGCGGCTGGCCTGTTCGTGCTGGTCGGCCTGCTGCGCAGGTGGAACATCCGGCGCACGACCATCGGCGCGCTGTGCTCCAGCTACGTCAACGCCGGCAACCTCGGCATCCCGATCGCCGTTTACGTGCTCGGCGACGCGAGCCTGATCGCGCCGGTGATGCTGTTCCAGCTGCTGGTCATGACGCCCATCGGGCTGACCGTGATCGACTTCTCGCAGGGCGGGGAGCGTTCCTCGGCCTGGCTGCGGATCCTCGCGCCGTTCCGCAACCCGATCGTCATCTGCTCGCTGATCGGCGTCGCGATCTCGTTGAGTGGCTGGCGGATTCCGGCCCCGGTGCTGGAGCCGATCACCCTGCTCGGGCACCTGTCCGTGCCGACGGTGCTGCTGGCGTTCGGCATCTCGTTGCGCGGCAGCTCGTTGCCCGCGGGCGGCGCGGAGCGCTGGCCGGTTCTGCTGTCGGTGGGCCTGAAGTCGGTGGTGCACCCGGTGATCGCCTGGGCGATCGGCGCGGGCCTGTTCGGGCTGGAGGGCGCGACGCTGTTCGCGGCGGTGGTGGTCTCCGCGCTCCCGGCGGCGCAGAACCTCTTCGTCTACGCCTCGCGCTACAACGTGGGCGTGCGGCTGGCGCGCGAATCGATCCTGCTGTCCACGATCCTTTCGGTGCCGGTGCTTTTCGCCGTCACGGCACTGCTGGGCTGACGTGCCCGTGCGCCTCCGGGCGGCACCCCGGAGGCGCACGGGCCCCCTCGCCGGTCAGCCCACGTTGAGGTCGACGCAGGCGTAGAAGGCGTTGGCGGTGTCGGCGATGTTCCAGACGGCGAGCAGCTTCTGGCGGCCGCTCACCCCGCCGAGGTCGACGGTGTGGGAGAAGCGGTCCGGCGGCTGGGCGCCGTGGTCGTCGAACACCGCGACCCGGTTGCCGCCGATGAAGTACTCCCACGTCGTGGTGGAGTGGTTGGCGGTGATCGTCCAGTTGAAGTTCACCGTGTTGCCGACCTGCGTGGCCTTCCAGCCCTTGCCGTCGTCGTCGAGGTCGGAGAACCGGCCGTTCCCGCCGCTGCAGCTGGTCAGGCCCTTCGGGCCCTCGACGCTCTGCGGCTCCCACTTGATCTCGCCGCAGGGCACCGTCCCGGCGGCGCACTGGGCCTGGCGGCTCGGCGGCGAGTCGATGTAGCCGTGCGCGCCGGCGGTGCTGGTGGGTATCGCCACCAGGAAGGGCGCGATCGCCGCGCCGACGGCAGCGGCGGCGAGCTTTCGCTTCGAGTTCATCTCAGCTCCTTGTCGGTGCGGCCGGTGTTCCCGGCCGGCGTACCCCCCGAAATCCGGATCGGCGGTCGGCGGAGCCGCGCTCGGCGCCGGAGGAGCGGGAGGAGACCGGCCCGTCGACGACCGCTCATCGACTGGGCCTTCCCCGGAGTGCAGTGTGGTCTGGACCATACTGAGGCGGCGGAATCCGGTCAACGCCTGCGAAAACAGTCACCGCGATGGACCAGGACCACTCCGAGAAGTGGTCCGCCGGCGGGAATCGCGAAAATTGTCAGGGGTGCGCGGGAACATTCGGGTGTTCGCCGAAGTCGGGCCGTCGAGGGGGCGACCGGCATGAACCCGCAACAGCACATCGCCAATGCCCGAACCGCGCTGGGCGCCGCCGATCTCGGCGCGGCCGGTGATCCGGTCGTCGTCCTCGCCGACCTGGCGGCGATCGCCGAACTCCTCGGCCGCCTGGCCGAACAGGCCCGCCGGGACCTGGCGAGCTGGGCGACCGTCGGCCCGCACCTGGCGCAGGCCGGAGATCACGCCGCCGCGCTGGCGCGCAGCCTGCAGCACGCGGGCGGCACCCTCGCCTACAACACGTCGCCGCCGCGCGCGGCGGCGCTCCTGCGAGGATGGGAGGCGTGACAACTTCTGGCGCTACAGCGCGGCCTTTCGCCCAGGTCGATGTGTTCGCAGGCCCCGCCTACACCGGCAACCCGCTCGCGGTCGTGCTGAACGCGGAAGGCCTGAGCGACGACATGATGCAGCGGTTCGCCAGGTGGACGAACCTCTCCGAGACGACGTTCCTCCTGCCGCCGACCGAGTCCGGCGCCGACTACCGGGTGCGGATCTTCACGCCGTCCGGCGAGCTGCCCTTCGCTGGGCATCCCACCCTGGGCAGCTGCCACGCCTGGGCGAGCAGCCGCCCGGGTCCCGTTCCGGACCGGATCGTCCAGGAGTGCGCCGCGGGGCTCGTCGAGGTCCGCCGGACCGATGCCGGATACGCGTTCGCCGCCCCGCCGCTGCTGCGCTCCGGCCCGGCCGACGAGCGGCTTCGGGACGAGTTGGCGAGCGCGCTGAGCCTTGCGCCTGAAGCGATTCGCGACGCGCAGTGGGTCGACAACGGGCCGGGATGGGTTGCCGTCCTGCTCGACAGCGCGCAGTCGGTCCTGGACGTCCCGCTGCCCTCGGGAACGCACAAGATCGGCGTTGTCGGGCCGCATCCGGCGGGTGCGCCCTACGACTTCGAGGTGCGGGCCTTCTTCCCGGCGCCGAGCGGGGTGATCGAAGATCCCGTCACCGGCAGCCTGAACGCGGGGATCGCGCAGTGGCTGATCGGCACCGGGCAGGCCCCCGAGCACTACACCGCCCACCAGGGCACCGCGGTGGGCGCGGACGGCCGCGTCGTGATCGATCGCGACCCGGACGGCACCATCTGGGTCGGCGGCGCGGCGGTCACCCGCATCCAGGGCGAAGTGCGGCTCTGATCCCGCTGCGGCAACGGGGATCCCGATTGGCCACTGTGGACAGCGATGTGCTCGAGGGGCGAATCCGGATGGCTCACCACGAGTAGTTCGCCCGCCGCGTAGGGTGGCCGGGTGGGTGATTTGTGGGATCCCGCCGGGGCTGGAGTGCTCCGGTTGCCGTCCGGCCGCCTCGTCAGGGGGCGCGGCCTGCGAAATCCGCTGCCTTCCGGGGCGGCGCCGTCCTTCGGCGTCTACCTGCTCGGCAAGCCGCCGCCGGAGGTCGAGTGGGAGAGCTGCTGGCTGCGCTGGCCGGACTTCCGCCTGCCCGGCGACCGGGCGCAGGCGCGCGAGGTCCTGCGCGAAGCGTGGGAACGCGCCGATGCCGAGCGGGTGGAGCTCGCGTGTGCCGGCGGGCGGGGCCGGACCGGCACGGCGCTGGCCTGCCTAGCAGTCATCGACGGCGTCCCGGCGGGCGAGGCGGTCGCCTACGTCCGGGAGCACTACAACTCGCACGCGGTCGAGACGCCCTGGCAGAAGCGCTACGTCGCCCGCTTCTCCGCCTGATCGATCAGCCGGGGTCCTCCTGCCGCGTTTCCGCGATGAGCTTCTCGCACAGTTCGAGGCCGACCCTGAGGACGTCGGCGGGCAGCTGGCCGCGGCCGGCGGCGAGCGCCAGCTCGTCCAGGAAGCCGACCAGCACGTACCTGTCGGCGGGCACGATCGGCGCGCGGCCGACCGCGCTCTCGGCCTGCTGCCTGCGGGCGTGGCGGCGGACCGACTCGGCGGCCTGCGCGATGCGGTCGTGGTCGGCGCGGCGCTGGTAGAGCTGTCGTTGCGTGGTCACCGCCTTCGGCCCCGCTCGGGCGAAGGTGATTGCGCAAGCAAGTACTCGAACACGCGTTCTAGTCTGGCAGGGTCGCCCCTTGATCGCATCTCGCCGCTGACCTGCGGCGAAGCGGGTCAGCGGAAGGTCACCGCCGCCTCGGCCATCACCTCGTCCGGCTCGGTCCGCACGGTCATGTTCCCGTCCGGCCCGCCGCAGACCAGCACCGGATCGCCGGCGAACACCGGGCGCCGCAGCCGGTAGGCGATGCTCGCGATCTCGCGTTCCGGCTCCCGCTGCCGGGCCAGCTCGCTCATCAGCAGCACCAGGATCGGGCCGTGCACGACCAGGCCCGGGTATGCCTCGACGTCGCGCGCGTACGGCGCGTCGTAGTGGATGCGGTGCGAGTTCGCGGTCAGCGCGCTGAACCGGAACAGTCGCACCGGGTCGCCGGTGAAGGGCTGCTGCCATGCCGCGTCCGAGGCGGGCAGCGAGGCGGGGCGCGGCGCGTCCGGGCTCTTGGCGGCGCCTTCGCCGCTGCGGTAGACGAAGTCCTGCTCCTCGACGAACCGGACCTCGCCGTCCTGCCGGTACTCGCCGCGCACCGTCACGAACGCCATCTCGCCGGAACGGCCCTGCTTGGTCACCACGTCGGACAACGACGACGTGCGCTCGGCGGGGACGCCCAGCCGCAGCGGGCCGGTGATCGCCAGGCGGCCGCCGGCGAACATCCGGCGCCGGTCGGGGATGGGCGGCAGGAAGTGGCCGCCGGCCGGATGCCCGTCCTGGCCGAGCTCGTCGTGCCGCGGCCAGCTCAGGAAGTGCACCCAATGCCAGAGCGGCGGCAGCGCCTCGGCATCGGCGAACTCCGCCGGCGTCTCCAGCACCGCGGCCAGCGCCCGCGACGGCTCGGGGGACAGCGCGTCCGCCTCCGCCAGCGGCTCGGGTCGCCAGCCCTGCAGGTAGGTGTCGAGACCGGGCACGGGTCCTCCTTCCGGTCCGGGCCTGCGCCGGCCCGGCCGCTGCGGTGATTGGGCCGTACAAACTGTGGGCAAGTCTGTGCTCACCGCCGCGCGGCGTCAACGACCAGGTTCCGGAGTCGGCGGTGATTCCGCCAACAGGTCGCGGTTTCCGGCGAATGGCGGTAGGTCTTGACCGGGCGACACATTTGGCCGTACAAAGATTGACGTCCGGCTGATCGACGTGGCGACGCCGCAGGGCGTGGCGCGCTGGCGGAAAGGTCCCAATGGCATCCATCGCTGAGTCCCTCGCGCAGTGGGCGGCCGAGCTCGAACCGAGCGCGGAGGATCTCGCGCTCGCCCAGCGCTCCCTCGTCGACACCGCCGCGGTCACCCTGGCCGCCCGCAACCACCCGCTGACCGGGATCGCGGCCGGGCTGCCGGACGCGGCGCGCTGGGCGGCCATCGGTCACGTGCTGGACTTCGACGACCTGCACATCGAGTCGACCACGCACATCAGCGTCGTGACCGTCCCGGTCGTGCTCGCCACTGGCGGCGACGCCCGGGCGTACCTGGCGGGGGCGGGCGTGATGGCGCGCCTGGGCAGCGCACTGGGCTGGTCGCACTACTCGGCCGGCTGGCACGCCACCTGCACGGCCGGCGCACCGGCCGCCGCGGTCGCGGCCGGAATCGCGCTGGGCCTGTCCGCCGAGCAGCTGGCGACCGCGATGGCGCTGGCCGTCCCGGCCGCGGGCGGCGTGCAGAACGCCTTCGGCACTCACGGGAAGTCGCTGCAGGTCGGGTTCGCCGCGCAGGCCGGGGTTCGCGCGGCCGGGCTCGCGCGGGCGGGCGCGACGGCGGACCCGAGCGCGCTGGACGCCTGGCTGGACCTGGTCGGCGGCACCGGACGGCTGGACCTGGCGGGCCCGGCGGTGCCCGGCGGCCTGGCCATCAAGGTCTACCCCTGCTGCTACGCGATGCAGCGGCCGATCGCCGCGCTGCGCGACATCCGCCACGACATCCGGGGAGCGGTGCGCGGCGTGCGCGTCAGCACGCCGGAACCGACGGTCAAACCGCTGATCCACGACCGGCCCGGCACCGGCCTGGAGGGCAAGTTCAGCCTGCCCTACGCGGTGGCCACAGCGCTGCTCGACCACTACCCGGACTTCGCCGCGTTCACCGACGACGCCGTCAACCGGGAGAGCGCCCAGAGCCTGCTGCGGCAGGTCGAGGTGTCCTACACGCCGGGCGAGGAGGGCCTGCTCACCGGCGAGGTGGACATCGAGGTCGAACACGACGGGCCGGCCCTGCGGGTGAGCCTGGCGCAGCCGCCGGGCGCGCCGTCGCGGCCGCCGACCGAAGCGGAACTGCGCGAGAAGTTCACCGCCTGCGGCGAGGACGTGCCCGGGCTGCTGGCGGCGGCGGACTGGAAGTCCGTCCGCGAGCTGCTGCAGCGGACGTTCCCCCGCACCGGAGCGGTCGAGTGAGGATCGAGCACGGCAAGGGAGCGATGCATTGAGCACATTGGACATCCTCAGCGCCGACGAGAAGCTCGCCGTGGAAACGGTGCGCGACTTCGTCGACAAGTCCGTCAAACCCGTGGTGCAGGAGCTGGAGCACTCCAACACCTACCCGGAGGCCCTCATCGAGAAGATGAAGGAACTGGGCATCTTCGGGCTGGCGATCCCCGAGGAGTACGGCGGCACACCGGTTTCCACGCCCTGCTACGTGCTGATCGTCGAGGAGCTGGCCCGCGGCTGGATGAGCCTCGCCGGCGCGATGGGCGGCCACACCGTGGTGTCCAAGCTGCTGCTGAACTTCGGCACCGAGGAGCAGAAGCGCAAGTACCTGCCGAAGATGGCCACCGGCGAGATCCGCGCGACGATGGCGCTGACCGAGCCGGGCGGCGGCTCCGACCTGCAGGCGATGACCACCAACGCCCGGCGGGAGGGTGGGGGGGAGTACGTCGTCAACGGCGCCAAGACCTGGATCACCAACTCGCGCCGGTCCGAGCTGATCGCGCTGATGTGCAAGACCGACCCGGCCGCGAAGCCCGGCCACAAGGGCATTTCGATCCTGCTCGTCGAGCACGGCCCGGGCCTGACCGTCTCCCGCGACCTGCCCAAGCTCGGCTACAAGGGCGTGGAGAGCTGCGAACTGTCCTTCGAGGACTACCGCGCACCGGCATCGGCGCTGCTGGGCACCGAGGAGGGCCGGGGCTTCGCGCAGATGATGAAGGGCCTGGAGACCGGCCGCATCCAGGTCGCCTCCCGCGCGCTGGGCGTGGGCAAGGCAGCCCTGGAGGACGCGCTGCGCTACGCCCAGGAGCGGGAGAGCTTCGGCAAGCCGATCTGGCAGCACCAGTCGGTGGGCAACTACCTGGCGGACATGGCCACCAAGCTCACCGCCGCCCGCCAGCTCACCCTGCACGCCGCTCGGGAGTACGACGCGGGCCGCCGGGTGGACATGGAGGCGGGGATGGCCAAGCTGTTCGCCTCGGAGGTGGCCATGGAGATCGCGCTGAACGCGGTGCGCATCCACGGCGGCTACGGCTACTCGACGGAGTTCGACGTGGAGCGCTACTTCCGCGACGCGCCGCTGATGATCGTCGGCGAGGGCACCAACGAGATCCAGCGCAACGTCATCGCGGCGCAGCTGGTCAAGCGCGGCGGCCTCGACGCCTGACGCCGGCGCCCAACGGAGTTCGTGAGCGCTCGCTCCGGTAAGAGCCGGAACGAGCGCTCACGAGTTTCCGCTACGGTCAGGAGCGACAAGCCGGGAGGTGGATGTGGCACAGCGGACCGATGGCCGGGAGAGCGCGTACCTGCGACTGGCGCGGGAGCTGCGGGCGGCGATCCTGCAGCACGACTACCCCGAGGGCAAGCGGCTGCCCACCGAGGCCGAGCTCGCCGAGGCGCACCGCGTCAGCAGGCAGACCGTCCGCCGCGCCTTCCAGGACCTCGTCGCCGAGGGCATGGTCTACCGGATCCCGGGGCGCGGCACCTTCGCGGCGCCGCGGGAAGAGCAGTACCTGCGCCAGTTCGGCTCCATCGACGACCTGATGGGGCTGTCGATCGACACGACGATGGAGCTGATCACCCCGCTGCGCCAGCAGGTCGACCTGGACGCCGCGGGCCGCCTGCGGCTGCAGTCCGACCGGGTGCACACCCTGGAGTTCCGGCGGCTGCACGACGATGTCCCGTTCTGCCTGACCACGGTGTTCCTGCCGCCCGCGGTGGGCAAGCTCGTCGAGTCGGTCCCGGAGCTGACCGAGCCCGGCGCACGCAGCGGCGTGACGATCATCGGCCTGCTCGACGACAGGTTGGCCGATCCGATCGCGGAGGCGGAGCAGAGCATCACGGTGGGCATGGCGACCCCGGAGATCGCCGAACACCTGGGTTGCGAGCCGCAACGCCCGCTGCTGCGCATCGACCGCATGTACCAGTCGACGACGGGCGAACCCGTGGAGCTGGCGGTCAGCTACTTCCTGCCGGAGCACTACTCCTACCGGGTCCGCCTCCGCCGCAACGTCCGCTGAGCCTGGCTGCTCCCGGTGCGCGGGAATCCATTGCTGGATTTCATGACGTGCTCCTCGCCCGGACGGTGCCGAGCTGGGCGAGGTGCAGGTTGGTGTCGGTGAACTTCTGCGACACCGCGTGCAGGATCTCCGTCATCGCCACCGTCGCCGGGGTTGGTGTTCGGTTCGCCAGCCGTGCCAACAGGATTCGTCTCGTCGGCGCCGGGACGTCGGTGGCGAAGTTGACAAGCCGCACGTCGTGGCGCCGGTTGGTCAGGGCCAGCCGCGGCGCGATCGCGATGCCGAGACCGGCCGCGACCATCGCCTGCGCCTCCTGGTAGTCGTGAGATTCGTAGGAGATCATCGGATCGAACCCCGCAAGCCGGCAGCTGCGCCGCAGCACCTCGGCCACCGGGTGGTTGTCCGCGCGGATGATCCACTTGTGCTCGGCCAGGTCCGCCAGCCCGATGGCGGGTTCGTCGAGCAGTTCCGAGTTCGCCGGCACCACCAGCACCGTCGGGTCGTCCAGCAGGTGGTCGACTTCCAGCGACGTGTCGTCGATGCGGCCCCACTCGTAGTCCCACAGCATCGCGAGCTCGATTTCGCCGGTGTGCAACAACTCCATCAGCTCGGCGAACAGCGCCGAGCGGACGCTGGTGCGCATTCCGGGGTGCTTGCGGGAGAAGCGCGTTAAAGCCAGCGGCAGCAGCGAGGCGCTGGCCGTCGGGAACGAGCCCAGCCGCAACGTGCCCTGGTCCAACCTGGCGAGTGAATCCAGATCCGCCTGCGCGCCGCGCAGTTCGCGGCGGATCGCGCGGCCGCGCTCGGCGAGCGCCCGGCCCGCGTCGGTGAGCTGCACGCCGCGGGGCAGCCGGTACAGCAGCGGTTGGCCGACCTCCGCTTCCAGCCGGGACATCTGCTGGGAGGCCGCGGAGGGCGTGATCATCAACGACTCGGCGGCCGCCGTGAGGGAGCCGCGATCGGCGGCCTCGACCAGCAACAACACGCGCCGAACGTCCAGCATGGGGCTCCCTCCCCGACCCGCCGGGCCAGCTGTTAGCGCTGCTTAAGTCAGCGTAAGGACTTGAACATTGTACTGAATGCTCGGTCTTGTCAGGGTGAACGCCGACGAACCCACCTGAGTAGGAAGAACGTTCCAGTGCACGTATCCGCAACGCTGGTGCGCGGCGGCACCAGCAAGTGCTGGCTCTTCGACGAGTCGACGCTCCCTGCCACTGTGTATTCCACTGTGGACAGCCTTGAGGGCTTGCTCGTCAACGCCTACGGGGCCGCCGATCCGGTGCAGTTGGACGGCGTGGGCGGCGCGACCCCCACCACGTCGAAGGCGGCCATCGTCCGCGCCTCCGACGCCCCCGGAGTCGACGTCGAGTACTTGTTCGGCCAGGTCGGCATCGGGATCGGGCGGGTGGAATGGGGCAGCAACTGCGGCAACTGCGCCACCGCGATCGCGCTGTGGGCCGTGGCCCGCGGCTTCGTGCCCGTGACCGGCGATCTCACCCGCGTGGTGCTGCGCAACACCAACACCGGCGCCGTCCTGGAGGCCGAAGTGGACACCGCCGGCGGCCGCGTCCACGAGTTCGGCACCCAGACGGTCCCGGGCACCCGGGCCGGGGGAGTCGCGGTCGGCCTGACCTTCCTCGACCCGGCCGGGCGCACCACCGGATCGGTCACCCCGACCGGCGAAGTCGCCGGCCAGCTGACCTGGGGCGGGCTTCCCGCGACGGTCAGCATGATCGACGCCGGGGCGCCGATGGTGCTGCTCGACGCTGCCGGAATCGGCCGCACCGCGGTGGAATCGCTCACCGAGATGCGCGAGCTCGTCGAACCCCTGCGCGCGGTCCGGCACGAGGCGGCGCGGCGCATGGGCCTGGCCGAACCCGGTGCCGAGCCGAACGACGCCGTGCCGAAGGTCGGCATCGTCGGCAAACCAGCGCCCTACCGGACGACCATGGGCGACGAGATCGCCGCCGAGGATTACGACGTGGCCGTGCGGATGCTGTCCATGAACGCGCCGCACCCCGCCATCGGGCTCACCTCCGCCGTCGGCATCGCCGTGGCGAACCTCCTCGGCGGAACCGTCGTGCGCGGCGCGTCGGCGAGCACCGGTCCGACGCTGCGAATCGGAACTCCGGCCGGTGTCGTCGCCGTCACCTGCGGTGATCTCACCGGGGCAACGCCCCGCCGGGTCACCGTTCGGCGAGCCGCTCGCATCCTCTGCGACGCCGACATCTTGGTTCCGGACCTCATCCCGGCCTAACATCCGCCCGATCTCCAACCGCATAGGACAACGATGTCTGCCGAAATGATCTCCATCGGTGCGCTCGGCGTCATGTTCGTCGTGGCCACCGTGCTGCCCATCAACATCGGGATCCTCGCCTTCATCGGCGCGTTCGTCGTCGGCACCGCCTCGCTGGGGCTGTCCGAGGACGAGATCTTCGAAGGTTTCCCCGTCTCGCTGTTCGTGACGATCGTCGGTGTCACTTACCTGTTCTCGGTCGCCCAGCGCAACGGCACGATCGACGTGCTGGTGCGCGCCGGGATCAAACTCGTGCGCGGCAAGGCCGCGCTGATTCCCTGGGTGCTGTTCGTGGTGGCCGCCGTGCTCACCGCGTTCGGCACGTTCACCCCGGCCGCGGTGGCGCTGCTGGCGCCGGTCGGCATGAACTTCGCCTACCGCTTCGGCATCAGCCAGTTGATGGTCGGCATGATGGTGATCAGCGGTGCGCACGCAGGTGCGTTCTCGCCGATCGCCGTCTCCGGCGCCCTGGTGCTGGGCATGGTCGACAAGACGCCGCTGCACGTGGCGCCGCACCTGTTGTTCCTGGCCAGCTTCGGCTTCAACTTCCTGCTGTCGCTGATCACCTTCTTCCTGCTGGGCGGATTCGCCAAGCGGCAGGCCCGGGAAGTCGCGCCCGACGAGGCCGACGAGCCGGAGCTGTCGGCCGGCGAGCTCACCTGGCGGCAGGGGGTCACGCTGGTCGCGTTGGCCGGGCTGGTCGTCGGTGCCCTGGTGTTCCACCTGGAGATCGGATTCCTCGCGTTGCTGGCGGCCACCGCGCTGACGCTGGTCGACATCAAGAACCAGTCCAAGGCGGTCGAGGGCATCAGCTGGTCCACGATCCTGCTGGTCGCGGGCATGGTCACCTACGTGGAGATCCTGGAGAAGGCGGGCACCATCGAGGCCGTCTCGCACGGCGCGGCGGGCATGGGCGCGCCGCTGTTCGTGGCCCTGCTGCTGTGCTTCGTGGTCGCGATCGTCTCGGCGTTCGCCTCGTCGACGGCGATCCTCACCGCGATCATCCCGATCGCCGTGCCCCTGCTGCTGGCCAGCCACATCAGCGCGGTCGGCCTGGTGGCGGCGCTGGCGATCTCCACCACGATCGTCGACACCTCGCCGTTCTCGACGAACGGTGCCCTGGTGCTCAGCAACGCCCGCGGTGTGGACCGGGACCGCTTCTACAAGCAGATCATCGGCTACACGGCGGGAATCGTGGGTGCCGGCCCGATCCTGGCATGGGGCTTCCTGGTGCTGCCCTCCTCGATGTGATCGCGCGGCTGAGCCTGAGCCCGTGCCAGGGCTCAGGCCCCGCTGTTCTTCGCGATGTGAGATCCGCGTCACAACCGGATGATCTTCAGTGCGGTCGAGGTTGGAGGTTGGTGCACAGTCGACGGAGTTCGGAGGAGCGGTCATGAGGGTTGTGCGGGTGAGCGAGTTCGGTGGGCCCGAGGTGCTCGTCGTGGCGGAGGCGCCCGATCCGGTCGCCGGGGCCGGGCAGGTCGTGATCGGCGTCGAGGTCGCCGCCATCGACTTCGTCCAAACCCAGCTGCGCCAGGGCTTCTCGCCGGGACCACCGCTGCCGGAGCTGCCCTACGTGCCCGGCGCGACGGTGGCCGGAACGGTGCTCTCGGCAGGCGACGGCGTAGACGCGAGCTGGATCGGCCGCCGGGTGGTCGCCCACACTGCCGACGGGCTCGGTGGGAACGCCGAGAAAGCGGTAGCCGACGAGGACGCGCTGTTCCCGGTCCCGGACGGGCTGGGGCTGCCGGAGGCGGCGGCGCTGTTCGACGACGGCTCCACCGCGATCGGCCTGGCCGAGAACGCGGCGATCAAGCCGGGGGAGTGGGTGCTCGTCGAGGCGGCCGGTGGCGGCGTCGGCAGCCTGCTGGTGCAGTTGGCCCGCGCCGCCGGCGCGCGCGTCATCGGCGCGGCGAGGGGCGAGCGCAAGCGCGAGCTGGTGCTCTCGCTGGGAGCCGAGCTGGCGGTCGACTACGCGGAATCCGGTTGGCGCGAACAGGTCCTGGCGGCGACGGCCGGCCGGGGCCCGGACCTGGTCTTCGACGGCATCGGCGGAACCATCGGCCGGGAGGCGTTCGAGCTGACCGCGCGCGGCGGGCGGTTCTCGGTGCACGGCGCCTCCAGCGGCGCGCCGAGCGAGATCGACGGGGCGGAGGCCGAGCGCCGCGAGGTCACCGTGATCGGCCTCGACCAGCTCTTCGGCTTCGCGGCGACCGCGCGCCCGCGCAAGGAACGAGCGCTTTCCCGAGCGGCGGCGGGATTGCTGACCCCGACCATCGGCCAGACCTTCCCGCTGGAGCGCGCCGCCGACGCCCACGCGGCCATGCAGAACCGCCAGGTGATCGGCAAGACCCTGCTCCAGGTGCAGACGGGAGCATGATCGGGACTCGTGAGCACTTCGGGCTGTTGCAGCGGTCCAAAGTGCTCACGAGCCGGGTCAGCGGAGGTAGACCCGGTCGGGGTCGACGTCCTCGCGGAGCAGGCGGAGTTCCGCTGCCGTGGGCGGCTCGACGGTGGTCAGCTCGTCGGCCACCTGGAGGTCCCAGCCGGTCGCCGCGCGGACCTGGTCCACCGTGACGCCGGGGTGAGTCGCCACCAGCCGCAGCTCCTCGCCGACTCCGTCGCGCGCCAGGATGCCGAGGTCGGTGATCACCCGCGTGACGCCCGCGCCCAGCGGCCGGATCCCGTCCCGCAGCGCCCGGTCCGGGCCCGGCGAGGTGCAGAAGTCCAGTTCGGACATGAAGGAACGCGGGTCGTGGCGGCGCATCACCACGAACACCTCGCGGGAGTTGGCCATCACCTCCATCGCCCCGCCCGAGCCGGGCAGCCGCACCTTCGGCGCGTGCCAGTCGCCGATGACCGACGAGTTCAGGTTGCCCCACCTGTCGATCTGCGCCGCGCCGAGGAACCCGACGTCGATCCGGCCGCCCTGCAGGACGTAGCCGAACAGCGCCGTCATCGGCAGCACCGCCTCGGAATCGGTGATCAGCACCGCGTCGGCGATCGTCTCCGGCAGCTGCGACGGGTGCGCCCCGCACACGCCGGACTCGTAGACGATCTCGATGCCGGGCGCGACGGTCAGCTGCGCCAGCGACACCGCCAGCGTCGGCAGCCCGATCCCGGCGAAGACGGTGTTCTTGCCGGCCAGCTCCCGCGACGCGACCGCGGCGAGCAGCTCGGAGGACGTAACGGCCACAGTGGACCCCGTTGAACCGGTGGAGACAGCGTTCATCACGACAAATCCTTTCGTTCTGCCCGTCAGAGCCGGCGCCCGTAGTTGACCGGTTCGCTCCACGCCTCGCCCACCGCCAGGCCCGCCCAGTGCTCGGCGCCGAGCTTCTCGAGGTACTCGGCGTGGTCGCGGGTGCCGCGGATCCACTCGTCCAGCCAGGCCCGCAGCCGCTCGGGATCCTTGCTGATGTGCGACCAGCTGCGGTAGAAGTCGCCGTCCCGGTCGTAATAGCCCTGCGCGAAGGCCGGGTGCGCGCCGCGCGGGCACTCCACCACCGCGTCCACCGCGTGCGCCGGGATGACCGTGCGGTTGGGGTCGGAGCGGATCACCTCGTCGGCCACCACCTCCTCGACCACGATGATCGCGTGCTTCGCGGCGTAGACGGCCTCGGCCTGGATGCCGGTCAGGCCCCAGATCTGGGTGTTGCCGGCCCGGTCGGCGCGCTGCGCGTGCACGATCGTGACGTCCGGGTTCAGCGGCGGCACCACGTAGATCTGCTCCGCTTCGCCGTCCGGGCCCGGGAACGGCGAGGCCACCTTGCGGATGCCGGGGTTCACCGCAGGCACGTCGCTGCCGCCGTAGGAGCGCAGCGGGTAGAACGGCAGCCGCTGGGCGCCGGCGAGGTACCGGCAGATCATCCCGTAGTGGCTGTACTCCTCGAACTCCAGCGGCGCGGGCTGCCCGGTCTCGATGCGGCGGCGCAGCTCGCCGAGCGAGCCGGCGGTGGAGTTGCCGACGAACGACGACACGAGCTTGCGGACGCAGCCGCCGGCGATGAGCTGATCGGTCACGATGTCGGCGGTCATCCGCGCGATGGTGAGGTCCTCGCGGCCCTGCCGGATGATCTCGTGCCCGGCCGCGGTGGGGATCAGGTGCGTGAAGCCCTCCAGCGCGACCGTCGCCCCGTCCGGGACGAACGCGGCGATCGCGTCCCGCATCGTCATGGTCTTGTCGGGCCGGGGGACCGGCGTCGTCGACTCGGCGACCGGGTTCTGCATCGTCGGGGCTCCTCGGTGTGCGCTTCGAATGCACAGCACATTGCCAGGCGGCATTGATAGCTGTCTAATACTGAATTAGTGTCGGATCAAGAGTCATTTCTTATGGATTCCCCGGGTTCCGGGGTGAACAGAGGTCGACCGTGGAGCTGCGCTACCTCACCGCATTCGTCGCCGTCGCCGAGGAACTCCACTTCGGCCGCGCAGCCAAGCGGCTGCAGATGGCGCAGCCGCCGCTGAGCCAGCAGATCCGCCAGCTGGAGAAGGAGCTCGGCGTCCAGCTCTTCGAGCGCAACACCCGCTCGGTCCGGCTCACCAGCGCCGGCGAGTCGTTCCTGGAGCCCGCCCGCACGGCGCTCGACGACGTCGACATCGCGGTGCGCGCCGCGAAGGCCGCCGGCCGCGGCGAGTACGGGCGGGTCACCGTCGGCTTCGCCGGCGCCTCCAGCCACGAGTCGCTGCCCCGGCTGACCCGCGCGGTGCGCGCCGCGCATCCCGGCCTGGAGCTCGTGATGCGCGGCCAGACCTACGCGAACGTGGCGCTGGCGAAGGTCGCCGACGGCTCGCTGGACCTGGGTTTCGTGCGGCTGCCGGTCAACCAGGTCGGCTCGCCGACCCCGGGCGTGCAGACCCGGGTGATCGAGGTGGAGGAGCTGATCTGCGCGCTGCCGACGGATCACCCGCTGGCCGGGCGGGAGCGGATCGCGATCGAGGACCTCGCCGACGAGCCGTTCGTCAGCTTCCCGTCCAACGCCGGGTCCACGGTGCGCGACGCGTTGGTCAAGGCGTGCGTGTCCGCCGGGTTCAACCCGCGCGTGGTGCAGGAGGCGCCGGATTCCTACACCATCCTCGCGCTGGTGGCCGCGGGCGTCGGCGTCACCCTGACGCTGACGTCCTGCCAGCACATCCAGCAGACCGGCACGGTCTACCGGCCGCTGGCGGGCGCGCCGATGCTGCTGCACGCGGCGCTGGCCTGGCGCACCGACAACACCTCCGCGGCCCTGCGCACCGTGCTCGGCATCGCCGAGGAAGCCCTGCCCACGCCCGTGGGCGGCTGATCGCCGACGGCCGCTCACCTGGGGTGTTCCGGCGAATTAATAAGCCTGACGTCTCACTGTTGCACTGATTCTGTATTGGACACGTCTAGGTTTGGGTGGCACGGTTACCGCCATCACATCGGGACGCGGGCGCCGTTCGAGGACGCCCGCCGGCACCGAGCTTCAAGGGAGAATGCATGGGTGCGGCCAACGCGCGCGAACAGAGCCGAACGGCCAACCGCGCCGGGATCGGGGCCTTCATCGGCTCGACCATCGAGTGGTTCGACTTCTACATCTACGGCACGGCCTCGGCCCTGGTCTTCGACAAGGTCTTCTTCCCGGAGCTCGACGGTGCGATCGGCACCCTGGTCGCGTTCGCGACCTTCTGGGTCGGCTTCCTGGCCCGCCCGATCGGCGGCATCATCTTCGGCCACATCGGCGACCGGCTGGGCCGCAAGAAGACCCTGGTCATCACGCTGCTGCTGATGGGCATCTCGACGACCCTGATCGGCGTGCTGCCCGGCTACGCCCAGATCGGCGTGTGGGCGCCGATCCTGCTGGTGACCATCCGCATGGTGCAGGGCATCGGCCTCGGCGGCGAGTGGGGCGGCTCGGTGCTGATCGCCTCGGAGCACGCGCCCAAGGGCAAGTCCATCCTCTACGGCGCGTTCGCCCAGCAGGGCTCGCCGGTCGGCAACACCCTGAGCACGGTCAGCTTCCTGGCCATCAGCCAGCTCCCGGACGAGGCGTTCCTGGGCTGGGGCTGGCGCGTCCCGTTCCTGGCCTCGGCGCTGCTGGTGCTGGTCGGCCTGTTCATCCGGATGCGGGTCACCGAGTCGCCGGCGATGGCGAACCTCATCGAGCGCAAGAAGGTCGCCAAGCTGCCGGTGTGGGAGGTCGTCCGCTCGCACCCGGCGCTGCTGGCGCTGGGCATCGGGGCCTGCACGATCGGCCTGTCGGCGACCTACTTCAAGTCGACCTTCGCGCTGTCCTGGGCCACCAGCCACCTCAGCTTCGACAAGAGCTCGTTCCTGACGATCATCCTGGTCGCCAACATCACCCAGATCATCGTGCAGCCCTTCGGCGCCGTCATCGCCACCAGGATGCGCAGCTGGTCCCGCGCGGTGACCGTGATGCTGCTGCCCGAGGTCGTGCTGCTGCCGCTGATGTTCGTGCTGATCGGCACCGAGAACTACGGGCTGGCGATGTTCGGCGTGGCGATCGCGACGATCCCGCACTGCCTGTACTACGCGGCCCTGGCGGGCATGCTCGCCAGCCGGTTCCCGGCGCACGTGCGCTACACCGGCATCTCGCTGTGCTACCAGATGTGCGGCACGCTGCTCGGCGGCACGACGCCGATCGTCGGCCAGTTCCTGCTGAACCTGTCCGGTTCGATCACCGCGGTGATCGCCTACGCGATCTTCCAGGTGGTGCTGACCCTCGGCTGCATGCTGTTGCTGCTGCGCCGCCCGAACCACGACGAGCGTGCCGAGGCCGACCGGGCCTCGCGCGCCGAGGCTGTTCCCGCGTAACCGGGCGCGACCGGGTGCGGCTTCCCCGTCCGGCGGGGAAGCCGCACCCCGTTCTTCTGGAGGCACAGATGGAGAATCCGCGTTGGGTGCGGCGTCCCGAGGGGTCCAACTGGGGCGATTTCGGGCCGGACGACAACCTGGGGCGGCTGAACCTGCTCACACCGGAGAAGGTCCGGGAGGGCGTGGCCGAGGTCGTCGAGGGCGTCACCCACTGCCTGAGCCTGCCGCTGGACCTGCCCGGCGGCACCGCGCTGAACCCCAACCGGTTCCCGCCGGTCCTGCGGCCGAACCGGCGCGCAGGCGAGGTCAACTACAACTTCGAGATGGACCGCATCGACCCCGGGCACACCGACGTGCTTTGCGACGACCTCGCGGTCCTGCACCTGCAGTACTCGACGCAGTGGGACTCGCTGGCGCACGCCGGTTCGATGTTCGACGCCGACGGTGACGGGGTCGCGGAACCGGTGTTCTACAACGGTTTCCGCGCCGCGGAGCACGTCGTCGGCCCGGCCCGGCTCGACGATGCGGGCATGCAGACCCTGCACGGTGCCAGCACGTCGTCGGCCGGGCCGCTCGGGATCGACCACATGGCGCGGAAAGCGGTGCAGGGCCGGGCCGTGCTGATCGACCTGCACGCCCACCTCGGCGGCGAGCGCACCCTCGTCGGCTTCGATGCGCTGGCCGGGATCATGGCCGCCGACGACGTGGTCGTCGAACCGGGCGACATCGTCTGCCTGCACACCGGCTTCGCCGAGAAGGTGCTGTCGATGCGGGGGAATCCCGATCCGGACGTGCTGCACGGGTTCGGCGCCGTCCTCAACGGACGCGACCCGGAGCTGCTGCGCTGGATCACCGAGTCGGGGCTGGCCGCGCTGGTGGCCGACAACTACGCGGTGGAGGCGTTCCCGGCTCCGGCGGCGCCGGGCCCCAACGCCGTGCTGCCGCTGCACGAGCACTGCCTGTTCAAGCTCGGCGTGCACCTCGGCGAGCTGTGGCGGCTCACGCCGCTCGCCGGACACCTGCGGGCGAGCGGCCGCAGCCGCTTCCTGCTCACCGCCCCGCCGCTGAACCTGCCGGGCGCGGCCGGTTCGCCGGTCACCCCGGTGGCCACGCTCTGACGCATTTCGCACCGGGAAGGTCCCGGCGCGCTAGGGAAAGCACAGATGACCAAGATCGCCAACTTCTTCACCGAGCTGATGCGCCGGTACCTGCCCGATCCGTTCGTGTTCGCCATCGGGCTGACCTTCCTGACCCTGCTGCTGGCGCTGACGGTGGAGGGCAAGGGCTTCCTCGAGATCACCGAGGCGTGGGGCGACGGGTTCTGGAACCTGCTGTCCTTCACCACGCAGATGGCCGTCATCCTGGCCATGGGGTACGTGCTGGCCAGCGCGCCGGTGACCGACCGGCTGCTCGACGCGGTGGTCGCCCGGGTGCACCAGCCGCGCACGGCCGTCGCGGTCGCCACCCTGATCGGCGCCGTCGGCTCCTACCTGAACTGGGGCTTCGGCCTGGTCATCGGCGGGATCGTGGCGAAGAAGCTGGCGCTGAAGGTGCCCGGCGTGCACTACCCGCTGATCATCGCCGCCGCCTACAGCGGTTTCACCATGTACGGCCTGGGGTTGTCGGCGACGATCCCGCTGACCATCTCCACCAGCGGGCACTCGCTGGAGAGCAAGATGGGCGTCATCGCCCTGGGGCAGACGATCTTCTCGCTGCCGATGCTGCTGACCGCGCTCGCCGTGCTGATCACGCTGCCGGTCCTCAACGCGATGCTGCACCCCAAACCCGGCCAGCCGGTCAAGGAGATCGACCCGGCGCTGCACACCGAGAGCAAGTCCGCGGCCGTCGAGTCCGCGGACTTCGGCGGCGTCACCGTCGCGTCGCGGCTGAACAACAGCCGCGTCCTGAGCCTGCTGATCGGCGCGCTCGGCATGGTCTACGTGGTCGTCTACTTCGTCAAGGGCGGCGCGGCGGACCTGAACCTGGTGAACTTCTTCATCCTGTTCCTGGGCATCCTGCTGCTGGGCACGCCGCAGGCCTACGTCGCCAAGCTCGGCGAGGGCATCAAGACGATCTCCGGCATCGTCCTGCAGTACCCGTTCTACGCGGGCATCATGGCGATCATGGCCGCCTCCGGCCTGGTGGGCACGATCTCGCAGGTCTTCGTGGACATCTCCACCCCGGAGACGCTCGGGTTCTGGGGCCTGATCAGCTCGTTCGTCATCAACTTCTTCGCGCCCTCCGGCGGCGGCCACTGGGTCATCCAGGGCCCGTTCATGGTCGACGCGGCCAACGCGATCGGCGCGCCGATGCCCGACGTGGCGATGTCGGTCATGCTCGGCAACGCCTGGAACGACCTGGTGCAGCCGTTCTGGATCCTGCCCGCGCTGGCGCTGTCGCGGCTGCGCCTCAAGGACGTCATGGGTTACACGGTGATCATGATGTTCTGGGTCGGGTTGATCTACATCGCCGCGATCCTGCTCTGGGGATTCCTCGGCTGAGCCGTTGTTCGCCGGCCGGTGCGCCTGCTGTGCTGTCGGGCGCACCGGCCGCTGTCCGACCAGGAGGGTGAAATGCCTTATTTCATCGAAACATTCGACAAACCGGACCACCAGCAGGTGCGGCTGGACAACCGCCCCGCGCACCTGGCGTTCCTGGAGGAGCACAAGGAGCTGCTGCTGGCCTGCGGCGCGAAGCTGGCCGACGACGGCGATGCGGCCACCGGCGGCGTCTACCTGCTCGACGTCGAAACCCGGGCGGCGGCCGAGGAGTTCATCGCCGCGGACCCCTTCGCGAAGGCCGGCCTGTTCGCCGACACCAAGATCCTCCGCTGGCGCAAGGCCTACCTCGACGGCAAGGGCTACCTGTAGTCCTCACGAGCCGGGCCTGGCGCGGATGGCGAGGAACCCGCTCGGTTCGCGGTGCAGGCGGTCGAACGCCGCGGCGTTGATGGCGGCGCCTGCCGGGGCCGGGCGAGGTTCGAGCAGGCGCTCGATGACGAATCCCGCCTGGAACAGCTCCTCGCAGGTCATCTCCAGCGGAGTCATCCAGAACCGCACCCGCCAGCCCCGGCTCCAGGTCTCCTCGACGACGCGCGGCTCGAAGTAGTTGCCCCCGTGGCGGAGCCAGTCGCCGGTGGGGTGCATGCGCGACATCACCAGCGCCCCGCCGGGCCGCAGCACGCGGCGGAACTCGCGCAGCGCGGCGACCCGGTCGTCGAGGTATTCCACGGCCAGCGCGAAGAGCACCAGGTCGACCGATGAGTCCGGCAGCCAGTCCAGCGGCTCGGCCAGGTCGTGCACCCGGAACTCGCCCGCCGGAACCCGGGCGCCGGCGAGCCCGGCCATCCGTTCGCTGATGTCGCAGCCGATCACCTGCGCGCCGCGGGCGGCCAGTTCCCCGGCGTACAGGCCCGGGCCGCAGGCGGCATCGAGCACGCGCCTCCCGGCCACCTCACCGAGCAGCGACAGGCAGGCCGGCCGGTCGTAGTGCGCGTTGTAGAAGCCGTTCTCGGCGTGCTCGGCGAATTCATCGGCGAACACCTCGTACTGCGGATCGCGTCCCACTTCCTCGCTCATTCCGCCGATCTTGGCAGCGCGTCCGGCGGCGGCGATCACCCACTCGGCCCGTTCCGCCGCTGGAAGCCGGCCGAGGACTAGCCGGCCGGAGCCGGATGACCGTCCACATCGGACCATGCCGCCAGGCTCCGGCGGGTCTCGAAGCGGCGTCGCCGGCCGCTGATCGGGTCGGTGAACTCCAGCGCCCGGGCGAGGAGCTGGAGGGGCGCGGTGAAGTCGTCGGCGGCGCGGTCGCGGACGACGGGGTAGAGGTCGTCGCCGAGGATCGGGATGCCCAGGCCGTTGAGGTGCACCCGCAGCTGGTGGGTCCGGCCGGTGCGCGGCAGCAGCCGGTACCGGCCGAGGCCGTCGCGGTGCTCGATCAGCTCGATGCGCGTTTCGCTGTTCGGCTCGCCGGGTTCCTCCCAGGCGGCGAGCACGCCGCGGTGCTTGACGATCCGGCTGCGCACCGTGCGCGGCATCGCCAGCCCGGGGTCGAAGCGGGCGACGGCCTCGTACTCCTTGTGCACCAGGCGGTCGTGGAACAGGGTCTGGTAGGCGCCGCGCAGCTCGGGCTTGAGCACGAACATGACCAGCCCCGCGGTCAGGCGGTCCAGCCGGTGCGCCGGGCTGAGCTGCGGCAGGTCCAGGTCGCGCCGCAGCCGCACCAGCGCCGTCTCCACGACGTGCCCGCCGCGCGGCGTGGTGGCCAGGAAGTGCGGCTTGTCCACGACCAGCAGGCCGTCGTCGCGGTGCACGACGTCCAGGGCGAACGGCACCGGCGTCTCGTCGGGCAGGTCGCGGTGGAACCAGACGAACCCGCCCGGCGCGTACGGCGCGTCGGGCGCGAGCGGGCCGTCGACGCCGACGATCCGGCCTTCGCGGAGCATGGCGTCGATGCGTTCCGGGGCGAGCTTCGGTATCCGGTCGACGAGGTGGTCCCGGACGGTGGCCCAGTGGCCGTCGGCGGGCAGTCGCAACCGGACGGGGTCCAGGCCGTGCCGCTGGGGCAGCGGCGATCTGAGCTTGCGTCGCATCGCCCCGCCAGCGTAACCGGCGGTCACAGCCGGAGCTTGTAGCCCACGTGCGAGGCCTCGAACCCGAGCCGGTCGTAGAAGCGGTGCGCGTCGGAGCGCTGCCTGTCCGTGGTCAGCTGGACCAGGGCGCAGCCACGTCGGCGGGACTCGGCGATGGCCCAGTCGAACATCACGCGCCCGAGGCCGCGGCTGCGGTGCCGCTCGTGGACGCGGACCGCTTCGATCTGCGCGCGCAGCGCGCCCCGCCGGGCCAGCCCGGGGATGAACGTCAGCTGCATGGTCGCCACGACCTCGCCGCCCGGCGTCGCGGCCACCAGCAGCAGCTGCGCGGGATCGGCCTCGATCGCCTCGAAAGCCCGCTGGTAGGGGGCCAGGTCGGCGGCGGACTCCCGGGTCGAGCCGAGCTGGTCGGCGGCCAGCAATCCGACGATCGGCCCGAGATCGTCGCCGGTCGCCCGGCGCAGCAGGTACGTCCCGGACCCGGTGGACAGCTCGACCGGCACGCTCAACTGATCCTCCACTGTGGACTCGGCATCGGGATTCACCCCACCGGACCCTAACTCGGCGGTGCGGGGAGCGCGAAAAACCGGCGGCGCGCGCAGGCGGGTCTTGGCATGATCGTCGGGGACTCCGGAGGAAGGACGGGTATGCCCGAGGTCGCGACGGATCGGCGGCCGGTGGCGGCGCGGTTGGCGGTGGCCACGCTGTTCCTGGTCAACGGGGCGAGCTTCGCCAGCGTCGTGCCGCGCTACCCGGAGCTCAAGGACGCCCTGGCCCTGTCCAACGCCGCGCTGGGCACCGCGATCGCGGCGCTGCCGCTGGGTTCGCTGGTCGCCGGCCTGCTGGCCGGGCCGATCCTGGCCCGCTGGCGGTCGGCGGTCGTCGCGGTCGGCTGCTCGGTGCTGCTGGCGGCGGATCTCGTGCTGATCGGGTTCGTGGGGCTTTGGTGGCAGCTGGCGGCGGCGTTCTTCCTCGCGGGTGCGATGGACGCGATCGTGGACGTGGCGATGAACGCGCACGGGCTGCGGGTGCAGCGGCGCTACGGGCGGTCGATCGTCAACTCCTTCCACGGGATGTGGAGCGTCGGCGCGATCATCGGCGGCGCGGCGGGCTCGCTGGCCGCCGGGGCGGCCCTGCCGCTGCCCGTGCACCTGACGGCGGCCGCCGTCGTCCTGGCCGCCGCTGCGGTCGTCTGCGCCCGGTTCCTGTTGCCCGGCCGGGATGATGCCGAGCGCACGGGCGGACACCGGGGGAGACCGCGCTTCAAGCTGCTGCTCGCGTTGCTGGCGCTGGGCGCGCTGTGCGCCGCGGCGGCGCTGGTCGAGGACACCGCGGCGTCCTGGGGCGCGGTGTACCTGCGCGATTCGCTGGATGCCGCGCCGGTTCTCGCGGGCATGGCGTTCGTCGCGTTGCAAGTGGCGCAGACGGTCGGCCGGCTCTCCGGCGATCGTCTGGTGGACCGGTTCGGCAACCGGGCGGTGGCGCGAATCGGCGGCATCGCGGTGCTCGTCGGTGTCGGCTCGGCGCTTTTGTGGCCGTCGGTCCCGAGCACGCTGGCCGGATTCGCGCTCGCCGGCTGGGGCGTCGCCACGATCATCCCGGCCGGGTTCCACGCGGCCGACGAGCTCCCCGGACTGCCGGGCGGAACCGGGATCGCGGTCGTCGGCTGGGTCTACCGGCTGGGCATCCTGGCCGGCCCGCCGGTCGTCGGGCTGCTCGCGGACGCGGTCAGCCTGCGCCTCGGCCTGGTGGTCGTCCCGTTCGCGGGGGTGCTGATCGTGCTGCTGGCGGCGCGCCTGCCGCGCCGGCGCCCTGGAGCGGGCTGACCGGTGGCATCCGCATTCCGATCCGCAGATGCCGGCCCGCTGAACGGGGCGACGTCACCGACCTGGCCGCGTCGGCGCTGTCGGTGATCCGGTTCGAACGCCTGTGACCGCTACGGCTTTCAGAGCAGGCCCCGGTCGCGGAATTCCTCGTGCGCGACCGTCCAGGCGCGGGCCTGGTCGCTGATCGTCACGCCGAGTCCGGGACGGCTGGAGATGTGCATCCGGCCGCCGGAGATCTCGAGGTGCTCGTCGAACAGCGGGTCCAGCCACTCGAAGTGCTCGACCCACGGCTCGCGGGCGTACGCCGCGGCGAGGTGGACGTGGATCTCCATCGCGAAGTGCGGCGCGAGCTGGAGGTTCCGGTCGTCGGCCAGCGCCATCACCTTGAGGAACTGGGTGATGCCGCCGACGCGCGGGGCGTCCGGTTGCACGATGTCGGCGCCGCCGGCGCGGATGAGCTCGCGGTGCTCGGCCGCGCTGGTCAGCATCTCGCCGGTGGCGATCGAGGTGTCGGAGTTCGCGGCCAGCACCGCGTGCCCCTCGAAGTCGTAGGCGTCCAGCGGTTCTTCGATCCACACCAGGTTCAGCGGCTCCAGGGCGCGGCACATGCGGCGCGCGGTGGGCCGGTCCCACTGCTGGTTGGCGTCGACCATCAGCGCGACGTCCGCGCCGATCTCCTCCCGCACCGCGGTCACGCGGGCGAGGTCGGTGGCGTTGTCGGGATGCCCGACCTTGATCTTGATGCCGCCGATGCCGTTGGCCACCGATTCCGCGGCGCGGTCGAGGACCTCCTCGATCGGCGCGTGCAGGAAGCCGCCGGAGGTGTTGTAGCAGCGCACCGAATCCCGGTGGGAGCCGAGGAGTTTCGCCAGCGGCAGTCCCGCGCGCTTGGCCTTGAGGTCCCACAGCGCCACGTCGAAGGCGGCGATCGCCTGGACCGACAGGCCGCTGCGGCCGACGGAGGCGCCCGCCCAGGCGAGCTTGTCCCAGATCTTGGCGATGTCGCTGGGGTCCTCGCCGAGCAGCACCGGGGCGATCTCGCGGGCGTGCGCGTACTGGCCGGGGCCACCGGCCCGCTTGGAGTAGCTGAACCCGACGCCCTCCAGCCCGCCCGCGGTGGTGATCTCGGCGAACAGCATCGCCACCTCGGTCATCGGCTGCTGCCGCCCGGTGAGCACCTTCGCGTCGCTGATGGGGGTGGGCAGCGGCAGCGTCACCGAGGAGATCTTGACTCCGGTGATCCGGTCCAGCGTGGCGGAGTCGGTCGTCGTCATGGGTTCACTCCGTTCAAGCGGTTTCGCGGATCACCCCGCGTTACCGGGACATTAGAGTCGCGCACCGATGCCGGTCCAACACCGATTCGACATCGATCAATACCCGGTCCGCATTGGACACTTGGCGGCCCGGCTCGCGCGGCGGCGACGCCCCGCGATGCGCGCAAGGTATCGGTCGATGCCGAAATAGCCATGGACACGCATTTTTCGCGCTCTTAGGCTGCCCAGCGTTCCTCACCGTGACGGCACTCACACCGAGCGCGCGGCCCAGCGGACCGAAGGAGAAGGCATTGACCCAGGTGACGTCGAAGGCGCCAGTCCGAGGGGCGGTGTCCGTGCTCGCCGCGGCTCTTTCCCTGTCGCTCGCCGCGTGCGGCGGGAACCTCTCCAGCAGTGGCGGCGGGAAGTTCCCGAGCGGGCCGGTCACCATGACGATCGGCCAGGCCCCGGGCGGCAGCACCGACCTGATCGGCCGCGCGCTGGCCCAGGGCGCGGCCGACGACCTCGGCGTCCCGATGCCCGTGGTCAACACGCCCGGCGCCAACGGCGCCCTGGCCGCCGGGGAACTCGCCGGGAAGCAGCCGGACGGTCAGCACATCATGGTCATCAACGCCTCGCTGACCGCGATCACGCCGCTGGCGGCCGCGCCGCAGGAAGCCGTCGCGATCGACGATTTCGAGGTGGTCACCGGGATTTCGCAGGACGACTACGTGCTGGTCGCCAACGCCGCCTCCGGCCTGAAGTCGGTGCGGGACCTCGTGGACGCGCACCGGAACCTCAAGTTCGGCACCACCGGCGTCGGCACCGGCAGCCAGCTCTCCCAGGAACTGCTGTTCAAGCAGGCGGGGATCGCCGGCACCGCGGTCCCGTTCGACGGCGGGTCGCCCGCGATGACCGCGGTGCTCGGCGACCAGGTGGACGTCGCCTCCGTCCAGCTCGGCGAGGCGATCGGCCAGATCCGGGCGGGCGAGCTGGTCCCGCTGGTCACCTTCGCCGCGCAGCGCAACCAGTACCTCCCGGACACCCCGACGGCCGTGGAAGAGGGTTACGACGTGCGGGTTTCGCAGTTCCGCGCGGTCGTGGCCCCGAAGGGCACGCCCCGGGAGGTCGTGGACCGGCTGCGCCAGGCTTTCCGGACGACGTTCGCCACCGAGCGGTACCGGAAGTTCAACGAGGACAACCTGCTCACCCCGCACGAGGTCGACGGCGCGCAGGTCGCGCAGGAGTGGACCGGCTCGCTGGAGAGCTACCGAGCCCTGATCCAGCGCTACGGCATCGACCTCGGCGGGCCGAAGTGAGCGATGCCCGGCGCGACGGCGAACCGGCCGGCGCGGCCGCGAACCTGGTGGTGGCGCTGGTGATCGCCGGCATCGGCGGCGCCGGGATGGCCGGTTCGTGGGCACTGGGCCTGGGCAGTGCGGCCGCGCCGTCCGCCGGAACCTGGCCGTTCCTGGTCAGCACCGCGATCGCGGTGCTCGGCGTGGTGCTCGCGCTGCTGGCGCGGCGCACGAACGACGCCGAAGGGCTGTCGTCGTCCGGCCTGCCGGTGCTCGGCGCGGTGGCCGGTATGGCCGGGTTCGCCGCCCTGGTCGGCGTGATCGGGTTCGAGATCCCGGGCGCGTTGCTGGTCTTCGCGTGGCTGCGCTTCCTCGGCCGCGAGTCGTGGCGGCTGTCCGCTCTCGGCGCCGTCGGCATCGTGGCGGTCTTCTACCTGATCTTCGTCGGCGCCCTGAACGTGCCGATTCCCCACCTGTTCTAGGAGCGGCGATGGATCTGACTCCGGTGCTCGACGGGTTCGGCGTCGTCCTCGAACCCACCAACCTGCTCTACTGCCTGATCGGCGTCGTGATCGGGATGCTGGTCGGGGTGCTGCCCGGTCTCGGCCCGGCCGCGACGATCGCGATCCTGCTGCCGCTGACCTTCGACGTCGAACCGGTGACGGCGATCATCATGCTGGCCGGCATCTTCTACGGCGCCCAGTACGGCGGCACCATCACGTCGGTGCTGCTGCGGTTGCCCGGCGAGGCGTCCTCCGTCGTCACGGTCTTCGACGGCCATGCCCTGGCCCGGCAGGGCAAGGCCGGCACCGCGCTCGGGATCGCGGCGATCGGGTCGTTCGTCGGCGGCACCGCCTCGATCGTGGTGCTGTCGGTGCTGGCGCCCCTGATCGCCGGGTTCGCGCTCGACTTCGGTCCGCCCGAGTACACCGCCCTCGCCCTGCTCGGCATCCTGCTGGTCGCCACCGTGAGCAGCGGCGGCCGGCTGAAGGCGGTCGTGGCCGCCTGCATCGGGCTGCTGCTGGCGGTGGTCGGCCGGGACGCGTTCACCGGCGCCGAGCGGTTCACCTTCGGCCTGCTGCCGCTGTCGGACGGGCTCGACTTCGTCCCCATCGCGATGGGCCTCTTCGGACTCGGCGAGATCCTCCACGGCCTGGAGGAACGGCGGCGGGGCGCGACGGCGGTCACCCGGGTGGCCAACGCGTGGCCGTCCCGCGCGGATCTCCGGCGCTCGACGGGGGCGATCGGCCGCGGCTCGGTGCTCGGGTTCGTGCTGGGAGTGCTCCCGGGTGGCGGCGCGACGCTCTCCTCGCTCGCGGCGTACGCGCTGGAGAAGCGCCGGTCGAAGACGCCGGAGCGGTTCGGCAGCGGCGCGGTCGAGGGCGTGGCCGCACCGGAGACGGCGAACAACGCGGCCGCGACGTCGTCGTTCATCCCGCTGCTGACGCTGGGCATCCCGGCGAACGCGACGATGGCGATGATCTTCGGCGCCCTGCTGATCCAGGGCGTGACTCCCGGGCCCCAGCTCGTTGCCGAGCGGCCGGAACTGTTCTGGGGCGTGGTGAACTCGATGTACGTCGGGAACATCCTGCTGCTGGTCATGAGCATCCCGCTGGTCGGGCTGTTCGTGCGGATCCTCCGCGTGCGCGCCACCGTCCTCGCCCCGATCACCGTGCTGATCACGCTGGTGGGCGCGTACACCGTCCGCAACAGCGTCTTCGACATCGGGCTGGTGATCGCCTTCGGCGCCCTCGGCTACCTGATGAAGAAGTTCGGCTTCGAGCCCGGGCCGCTGGTGCTGGCCTTCGTGCTCGGCGCGATGCTCGAAACCTCGCTGCGCCGGTCGCTGCTGCTCTTCGACGGAAACCCGGCCGGCTTCATCACGAGGCCGATCTCCGCCACCCTGTTCGCGCTGCTGCTCCTGGTCGTCCTGCTTCCGCTGCTGCAGAAGCTGATCCGGTCCTGGCGCCGACCACGACAACCGTCCGATGCAGACGCATGAGCAAGGCTCGGTCACAGCAGGTCGAGCAGCGCGTGCAGGGCTGGGTTGTCGTTCGTCCGGCGCCAAACCAGGTGCAGTTCAACGGGATTCGGTTCGGGGAGCCGGACCTCGCGGAACGTCACGCCTTCGAAGTGCAGCCGGGCCGCGGTGGCCGGCACCAGGGCGGTGCCGAGACCGACCTGGACCAGCGCCAGGGCCGTGTGGATCTGGCTGACGTGCTGCACGTAGGTCGGCTGCGCGTTGGCGTTGCCGAAGGTGGTGACGAGCAGTTCGTGGAAGTACCGGGCCTCGGTCGGGGAGTACATCACCATGTCGGTGCCGTGGAATTCGGCGAGCTCCAGGGGTTTCGCGCCCTCGGCGAGCGGATGCCCGGCGGGCAGGGCCGCCAGCAGCGGTTCCGCGCGGAACCGGCGCGACTCCAGCTCGGGCCGCGCGGCGGGCGGGCGGGCCAGCCCGAGATCCAGGGAACCGCCGGACAGGCGGTCGATCTGGTCGCGGGTGACCAGCTCGTGCAGCACGACGTCCACCTGCGGCAGGTGTTCGCGAACGGTCGCCAGCAAGCCGCCCAGCACCCCGTACGCCGAGGTCGCGGTGAATCCGATCCGGATGATGCCCGCCTGGCCCGAGGTCACCCGCCGCACCGACAACGCCGCGTTGTCGGCCTCGTGCAGCAGGCGCCGCGCGTCCTGCAGGAAGGCACGCCCGGCCGGCGTCAGGCGCACCGTGCGGCTGGTGCGGTCGAACAGCTGGACCTTGAGCTCCTTCTCCAGTTGCTGGATCTGCCGTGTCAGCGGCGGTTGGGTCATGCGCAGGCGCTGCGCGGCGCGGCCGAAGTGTTGTTCCTCGGCCACCGCGACGAAGCCGGTGAGCTGGTTCAGGGTGAACAATGATGCCGTCCCGGTATTGGTGAATGCATTGTTGGACTTGGACGTGCATTGATGGCTCACCTTACTGTCATCCGCAGCCGGTTCCCCCGGGGCGCGGCGCGCTCCGGCGGAGCCGGGGGAACCACCGCCGGTGCCCACCGCCGCCAGGGCCGGCGCAGTCAGATGAATCCGCCCGATGAAGGAGATCTGCCGATGTCCGCGTATTCGCCCACCGATGTGGCCCGGCAGCTGGCCGGCGGGCTGTTGTCCTTCCCCGTGACGCACTTCCGGCCCGACCACGGCTTCGACGAGGCCGCGTACCGGGAGAACATCGGCTGGCTGGGCGGGTTCGGGGCGGCCGGGCTCTTCGCGGCCGGCGGCACCGGTGAGTTCTTCTCGCTGACCCCCGCCGAAGTCGAGTCGGTGGTCACCGCGGCCGCGCAGGAGGCGCCCGAGGGCGTGCCGGTGATCGCCCCGGCCGGTTACGGCACCGCGATGGCCGTCGAGATGGCCCGCTCCGCCGAACGCGCGGGGGCCGACGGCCTGCTCCTGCTGCCGCCGTACCTGACCGAGGCGGACCAGGACGGGCTCGCCGCCCACGTCCGCGCGGTCTGCGCGGCCACCGGCCTCGGCGTGATCCTCTACAGCCGCGCCAACGCGGTCTTCGACGAGACGACCGTCGCCGCACTGGCCGAGGACTGCCCGAACCTGGTCGGGTTCAAGGACGGGGTCGGCAACATCGAGAAGATGACGCGCCTGTACTCGCGGCTGGGGGACCGGCTCACCTACATCGGCGGCCTGCCCACCGCGGAGACCTTCGCGCTGCCGTACCTGGAGCTGGGCGTCACCACGTACTCGTCGGCGATGTTCAACTTCGTGCCCGAGTTCGCGATGCGCTTCTACCGGGCGGTGCGCGACCACGACCGCGCCGCCGTGTACCGGTACCTCGACCACTTCGTGCTGCCGTACTGCGACATCCGCAACCGGCGCGCCGGGTACGCGGTGAGCATCGTGAAGGCGGGCATGAAGGTCATCGGCCGCCCGGCCGGGCCCGTGCGCCCGCCGCTGGTCGACCTCGGCGAGTCCGAGCTCGCGCTGCTGGCCGGTCTCGTCGAGCGCCTGCCCGGGGAGTCCCGATGACCGTCCACATCTGACTGACCGCGGAGGATGCCGATCATGACCGCTCAGCACGGCCCGCTGGTGACCGGAATGCAGGTCGTTCCCGTCGCGGGGCACGACAGCATGCTGCTCAACCTCAGCGGGGCGCACGCCCCGCACTTCACCCGGAACCTGGTGATCCTCACCGACTCCGAAGGCCGCACCGGGGTCGGCGAGGTGCCCGGCGGGGAACCCATCCGCATCACCTTGGAGGAGTCCCGGGACCTGGTGGTCGGGCAGCCGGTCGCGCGGTACCACGCCGTGCTGGCCGGCGTGCGCGACCGCTTCGGCGACCGGGATTCCGGCGGCCGCGGCACGCAGACCTTCGACCTGCGCGTCGCGGTGCACGCCGTGACCGCTCTGGAATCCGCGCTGCTCGACCTGCTCGGCAAGCATCTCGGCGTGCCGGTCGCGGAGCTGCTCGGCGACGGCAAGCAGCGCGACGAGGTGCCGGTGCTGGGCTACCTGTTCTTCGTCGGCGACCGCACCAGGACCGACCTGGCCTACCGAGCCCCGGCCGACGAGCCCGCCGACGCCGACGACTGGTCGCGGCTGCGCCACGAGGAGGCGCTGACGCCGGATTCCGTCGTGCGGCTGGCCGAAGCGGCGCAGGCCCGCTACGGGTTCCGCGACTTCAAGCTCAAGGGTGGCGTGCTGCCCGGGCCTGCCGAGATCGAGGTCGTCACGGCGCTGGCCGAACGGTTCCCGGAGGCCCGCATCACGCTCGACCCCAACGGCGGATGGCTGCTGTCCGAGGCGATCGACCTGTGCCGGGGACTGCATGACGTGCTCGCCTACGCCGAGGACCCGTGCGGCGCGGAGCGCGGGTACTCGGGACGGGAGGTGATGGCGGAGTTCCGGCGGGCCACCGGGCTGCCCACGGCGACGAACATGATCGCCACCGACTGGCGCGAGCTCGGCCACGCGATCCGCGCCGACGCCGTCGACATCCCCCTGGCCGACCCGCACTTCTGGACGATGAGCGGCTCGGTGCGCGTAGCGCAGCTCTGCGACGCGTGGGGTCTGACGTGGGGTTCGCACTCGAACAACCACTTCGACGTGTCGCTGGCGATGTTCACCCACGTCGCCGCGGCGGCGCCCGGCGAGATCACGGCCATCGACACGCACTGGATCTGGCAGGACGGCCAGCGGCTCACCCGGCACCCGCTGGTCATCGCCGACGGACGGCTACCGGTGCCGACGGCCCCGGGACTCGGCGTGGAGCTCGACATGAGCCGGGTGGCCGAGGCGAACGAGCTCTACCGGCGCGAGGGCCTCGGCGCCCGCGACGACGCGCTGGCGATGCAGTACCTCGTCCCGGGCTGGGCCTTCGACGGCAAGCGCCCAGCCCTCGACCGGTAAGCACCGGGGGTGTGTCCGTCTTTGGTTCTTGCCCTTGAAGCGGCGAAGCCGCTTGGCCCACCTACGCGGCTTGCACCGCCGCGGGTTCTCAGGGGTCTTCTCGCGAGGACAGCCCCGACGTGGTGAATTGGCATTCATGAGTCGGGGATCCCACAGCGAGAAGACTCCTGAGGTTCCGCCACCCGCACCGCCACGCAAGGCGAGCCTGGAATAGGAAAACCGGTCAGCCCAGGAGCTTGGCGAGGAACCAGCCGACTCGGCTCACCTTGCGGATTCGCGGGTTGCCGGCCACTCCGTGGATCTCCCACTGCTGGCCGCAGACGTCGCACCGCCACAGGCCGATCCGGCTGGTGTCGGGTTCGCAGGGGTGGCCTCGGCGCCCTCGTCTCATGCACCGATGAGATCACAACGGGTACCCGGGATGGTCCCGATCGGTTCCGGAAGATCGGGTGAAACCGTGACTTTCGGCCTTACCGAGCGTGCACGGAAACGCCGTAGCGTCATCGGCGGTGTTGCGCGTCGGGGAGAGGAGCACCAGGTGACGTTGCGGGAGATGGTCGAGCAGATGGAACAGCGCTGGGAGGAGCTGAACACCCTGCGCGCGAGCCCGGACATGTACGGCAGCGAGAGCCTGGACGGCCAGCTCTCCGAACTGGAGCTGTGGCTGCTGCGGATGCACCGCCTGACCGCGGCGAGCCCCGCCGCATGACGGGCACGCCGGGGGTGCGGATCAGTTGACCAGCCGGTCGCGGGGGGCGAGCTTGTCGAGCAGCCGGAGCAGCTCGGCGCGCTCGGCCGGGGTGAGCCGGTCGAGCAGTTCGATGTCCACCCGGTCGGCGATCGGTTCGACGACGCGCAGTTCGGCCTCGCCGATCGGGGTGAGGCGCAGGAGGCGGCGGCGCCGGTCGGCGTCGTCAACGGTGCGGTGCACCAGCCCGCGCTGCTCCATCCGGACCAGTAGGGAGGCGAGGGTCGCCTTGTCGATCGCGGCCCGCTGACCGAGCTGCGCCTGCTCTATTCCGGGGTTCGCCCGGATCGCGTTGAGCACCGCGTACTGCGGTTTCGTCAGGTGCGGCAGGCGGGACTGCCAGCTCGACGTGTGTTCCTGCATGGCGCGGCGCATGAGGTGGAAGACGGCGTTGTCCAGCTCCACGTGGGCGTCACTTCCGTCAGGGTTGGCGAACGGGGTGTGCGCATCCTAGTCCAAACGGCCCAACTCGCGATTCGATATCCGGAACTTCACCGGTCTGGATTACGGTCGAGGTCGCAGGTGCACGGATCCTGGCACGCGTGGTTCAGGCCCGGCAGCGGGTACGTCTCGACACGCCGGGCGCGGTCGATGGTCAGCCACGCCAGCACGCCGCCGGCCGCGCACATGACCGCGGAGATCAGCATCGCCTGCCCGAAGCCGGGGCCGAGCGGCTCGCCCGCGCCGGTGTGCGACAACCCGGCGATCACCGGGAGCACCGCGACCGCGAGGAGGCCCGCCAGCCGGGACACCGCGTTGTTCACGCCGGAGGCGACACCGGCGTTGTCCGGGCTGACGGAGGCGAGTACCGCCGAGGTCAGCGGCGCCACCGTGATGGACAGGCCGACGCCGAACACCAGGACGCCGGGCAGCACGCCGCTGAGGTAGGTGCTGCCGGGCACCGCCCAGGTCAGCAGCGCCAGGCCGACCCCGCAGACGACCGGGCCGATGCTCATCGGCAGGCGCGGTCCGGTGCGCTGCGCGAGCGCGCCGACGCGCCCGGACACCAGCAGCATGATGATCGTGATCGGCAGCGTCGCGATCCCCGCGGCGAGGGCGGTGTAGCCCATCGACTGCTGCAACTGCAGCGACAGCAGGAACAACGCGCCGCTCAAGGCCGCGTAAACGGTGAAGGTCGTCAGGTTCGCGCCGGTGAACTGCGCGGAGCGGAACAACGACAGCGGCAGCAGCGGGTCCGGGTGGCGCGACTCGATCAGCGGGAACGCGACCAGCGCGGCGACGCCCACCACGGCCGCCGCCGCGCTGGCGGCGTTCCACCCGTTCGTCGGGATCTCGATCAGGGCGTACACGGCACCGGCCAGCCCGACGGTCACGGTGATCGCGCCGAGGACGTCCAACGGCCCGGCGGCGGCCGGGCCGCGGGATTCCGGCACGTGCCGCAGAGCCAGCAGCGCGGCCGCCGCGATGGGGACGTTGATGAAGAACACCCACCGCCAGGACGCCGCGTCCACCAGCCACCCGCCCACGAACGGGCCGATCGCCGAGGCCACGCCGGTCAGCCCGGCCCAGCGGCCGACCGCCTCGCCGCGGTCGTCGTGGCGGATCGTGGAGTTGATCAGCGCCAGGCTGCCGGGCACCAGCAGGGCACCGCCGACGCCCTGCAGCAGGCGTGCGGCGATCAGGGCCGCGCCGTTCGGCGCCAGGCCGCAGCCCAGCGAAGCAAGTGTGAACAGCACCAGCCCGAGCGTGTAGACGCGGCGGCGGCCGTAGCGGTCACCGAGCGCGCCGCCGAGCAGCAGCAGCGCGCTGAGCGTGAGCAGGTAGGCGTCCAGCACCCACTGCAGGACGCTGAGGTCGCCGCCCACGTCCCGGCCGATCGCCGGCAGCGCGACGTTGACGACGGAGCCGTCCAGGAACGCCACCCCGGAGCCGAGGATCGTGGCGACGATGATCCAGCGGCCGGGCCGGGAGCGAAGGGCTGTGGCGGCGGTCACCGCCCGACCATAAGGGGCGTGCCCGGGACCCGCCGCCGATCACCTGGTCCCCGGCGTGAACGCCATCGGCAGGTGCTTGATCCCGTTGATGAAGTTCGACACCAGGCGCTCGACCGGCCCGGCCACCCGCAGGTCGCGCATCCGCCACAGCGCCTCGCGGTAGAACGCCCGCAGCTGCAGCCGGGCGAAGTGCGCGCCAAGGCAGACGTGCGGGCCGTTGCCGAAGGCGACGTGGTCGTTGGGCGCGCGCCGGATGTCGAAGCGGTGCGGGTCGGGGAACCGCCGCTCGTCGAAGTGCGCCGAGCAGTGGAAGACCACGACCTTGTCCCCGGCGGCGATGCGCCGGCCGCCGAGTTCGGTGTCGGCGGACGCGGTCCGGCGGAAGCTGAGCACCGGCGGGTGGTAGCGCAGCGTCTCCTCCACGGCGGAGTCCAGCAGCCCGGGATCCGCCAGCAGCAGCCGCAGCTGGTCGGGATTCTCGGCGAAGGCGAGCATCCCGCCCGGCAACGCGCTGCGCACGGTGTCGTTGCCCGCCACCGAAAGCAGGAAGAAGAACATCTCCAGCTCGGCGTCGGCCAGGCCGCGCCCACCCGGCTCGGCGGTGGCCAGCGCGGTCATCACGTCGTCGGCCGGGTTCCGGCGCTTGAACGCAGCGAGGTCCTGGGCGAAGGCGAACATGTCCGCCAGCATCGCCGGGGAACGCGGGTTGACCGGCTTGCCGTCCGCGCCGCGGACCACCTCGGAGTGCTCCGGGTCCTGGTAGCCGATCACGCGGTTGGTCCACTCCAGCAGCATCCGCCGGTCCGACTCCGGCACGCCGAGCAGATCGGCGAGATTGCGCAGCGGGTAGTCGTCGGTGACCTCGGCGGGCAGGTCGCACTCGCCGCGCTCGACGACGCCGTCGACCAGCAGGCGGGCCCGCTCCGCGACCTCGTGCCGGAACCGGTCGATCCGCCGGGGCGTGAACGCGCGGCTGACCAGGCGGCGCAGCCGCCCGTGCTCCGGCGGGTCGAGGTTGAGCATCATGCTGCGGATGAACGGCAGGTCCGCCGGGTCGGGATCGCGGATCTGGGTGGCGCCGAGCCAGGACGAGTACGTCGCGGCGGACTTCAGCACCGCGACGACGTCGGAATACCTGGTGACGGCCCAGAATCCGGGCCCGGCGGGCCAGTCGCCGATCTCGTGCTCCTCCTGGCGGCTCACCGGCGCGTGCCGCCGCAGCCAGGCGAAGTCGTCGTGCGGCACGCCGTCGGCGTACCTGCGCGGATCGAACACGTCCGGAACATGGGCGGGCGCTGCCATCGCGACTCCTTCACCGCAGCCGTTGCAGGCCTACTCTGGCCGCGGCGCGCGACCCCGTCAACGCCCGCCTCCAGTCCGAAGTGGACTATCCGGGTACCGGCACCGCCAAGCCGGGGGCGGGCAGCTGCGAGCCCGCGGCGTCCGGGGCGTAGCGGCGCAGCAGGTCCAGGCCGATCTGCGCGCGGCGCACCCGCTCCCGGCCGAGCGCCACCGCCGTCGGCGTCAGGTGGGTGCCGCTGGGGTAGATGTTCGGCGCGTTGCGCAGCCCGAACTTGACGTGCACCGGGGCCGCGACGCGCACGATCTCGGCGATCTCGAAGTGCCGGACGAAGCCGCCCATGTCGTCGGGCGCCTCGACGTAGACGTCCAGCGGCAGGTCGGTGGCGGCGCGGATGGCGGCCAGCTGCCCGATGCTGAGGTCGGTCGGCACGTTGTAGGTGTCGGCGCCCAGGTCCTCGGCGATGCGCACCGAGGCGGGGTTCGCCAGTCCCATCTGGACGCTGATCTTGAACTGCAGGTCCGGCGGCAGGTCGCCGGCCGCGCGCATCGCCGCGGCCACCTTGAGCACGCCGAGATCGGTGATCAGCACGCTGCGGATGCCCGCGTCGGCGGTGCGGCGGATGTCCTCCAGCACGTGCACCAGCTGCTCGGTGCCGCGCGCCTGGGCGGCGACCGGGCCGCCGGCCGGGGCGGTGGCCATCGGGCTGGTGTCCCACCCGGCGACCGGCCGGGCGAACAGGCTCAGCTCGACCGACCGCCCGGCGGCCGTGGCGGCCATCGCGCGCAGCTCGTCGTCGGTGAGCAGCATGCCGCCGCTGCCCTGGGAGATGCGGTGCACCGGCACCTGGCGGGCGTCCGCCTCGGCGAGCACCGCGTCGAGCACCTCGGGGCCTTCGGTGCTGGGGATCTCCACCCGGTACTGCGCGCCGTCCGGGAACCGCTTCGTGCTGGTGGCGGGGGAGTCGTCGGTGGGCAGTCCCTGGGACCGCAGGAATTCACGTGTCTGGCGCACCGGTAGCTCCGTCCGAAATGTCGAACAACGTTCGTCAAATCGTATGATCGGCCGGGCCGGGTGGTCAAGGGACCCGGCTCGCCGTGGTCGATATCGGATACGATGTTCGAAATATCGGTCAACTGGCCGACGAGTTCCGACAGGGGGAAGTACGCGTGGCACGAGCGGTACCTGCCGTGGAACGGGCCTTCGATGTCCTGGAGCTGTTCCTGGACGCCCACGAGCTGAGCGCGCCGGAGATCACCGCGCAGCTGGGCCTGCCGCGCACCACGGTGCACGAGCTGGTCGGCACCCTCAGCGAGCGCGGCTACCTGATGCCCGCCGGCCGCGGCAGCAACCGGTTCCGGCTGGGCGTGCGCGGCTTCCAGCTCGGCGCGGCCTACGCCGAGCGGCTGGACCTCGCCCGCGAGGGACAGCTCGTCGCGGAGGAGATCGCCGAGCGCTGCCAGGAAACGGTGCACGTCGGGGTGCGCGACGGCACGGACGTGCTCTACGTGGCCAAGGTCGACAGCAGCCACCCGGTCCGGATGGTCTCGGCCGTGGGCCGGCGGCTACCCGCGCACTGCACCGCGCTCGGCAAGGCCCTGCTGGCGGCGCTGCCCCGCGCCGAGGTCGACGAGCTCTACGGCAACCGCCGCCTGGAGGCGATGACTGAACACAGCATCACCACCCGCAAGGCGCTGCGCCAGGAGCTCGACGCCATCGCCGAAGGTGGCGTGGCGGGGGAGTACTGCGAGTCCAACGAGTCGGTGGCCTGCGTCGCCGCGCCGGTGCGCGACCAGTCCGGCGAGGTGGTGGCCGCGATGAGCATCTCGGCGCCGATCCTGCGCTGGAACGACGAGACCGAGGCGGCGCTGCGCGAGCTCGTCGCGGAAGGCGCGTCGGCCCTCTCCGAACGCCTGGGCCACACCGGCTCCTGACGCCGCACGCGCGGCAGCCGGGAAGGCCGCCGAGATTCCGCTACGCCGCCGCGCAAGTCGATCCACCGGCTCATCGTTCAGTGCCGGACGATCACGACCGGGCACTTGGCGTGCTGGGCGCAACGCTGGCTCACCGACCCGAGCAGCGCACCGTAGAAGCTGCCGTGGCCACGGCTGCCGACCACCAGCAGGTCGGCGCCCTCGGAGGCGTCGAGCAGCGTCTGCGCCGCGTGGCCGTGGGTGAGCTCGCGCTGCACCGGGACCGCCGGGCTGAGCTCGTGCTCGATCTCGTCGACGGTGTCGGCCAGGCTCTTGCGCGCGGCCTCCTCGAAGTCGTCCGGCGGCATCGGGCCGCCTTCCCAGCTGTAGAAGGCCGGGAACTCCCACGAGGTGATCGCGTGCACCACGGCCCCGGAAAGGGCTGCCTGCCGCAGTGCCCACCGCAGGGCGCACCTGGACGAATCCGAGCCGTCCACCCCGACGACGATCCGGTGCTGGGTTCCGCTGTTCATGGCGTTGGCCTCCGGTTCCGCGATCCGCTGTGGCGGGCTCAGCCGCCGGCCCGCTCGACGAGCTCGTCGGACAGTTTCCGCAGCCGCGCCCTGGCCTGCCCGTCGTAGGCCTGTTCGAGCGCGCGGCAGGCGCGGGTCCCATGGAAGTACTCCCCGGTCACCTCGTCCAGTCCCGGGTCCGTGACCAGCCGCATCGTCGCCGCGACGCCCTCGGCCACGGTGGCCACCGGGCTCACCCCGGCCTCGCGGACCATCGCGGTGTTCATGTAGGTCGCCGGGTGCAGCGCGTTGACCGTGACGCCGGTGCCGCGCAGCTGCTCGGCCAGGTCGAAGGTGAACATGATCTGCGCGAGCTTGCTCTGCGCGTACGCGCGGTAGCCGAGGTAGTTGCGGGTCAGCATGGGATCGTCGAAGTCGATCGGGTGCTGCCCGGCCGAGGCGACGTTGACCACCCGGGCCGGCGCCGAGAAGATCAGCAGCGACTGCAGCAGCCGCGTCAGGTGGTACCCGGCCAGGTAGTTCACCGCGAACCGCAGCTCGATGCCGTCCGCGCTCTCCTCCCGGCCGCTGTCCGGTGGTCCGGAGCCGACGCCCGCGTTGTTCACCAGCACGTCCAGCCGGTCGCAGCGCAGCCGGGCGTCGTTGGCCAGCTGTTCGACCTGGCGGAGCTCGGCGAGGTCGGCGACCAGCACGCCGAGGCGGTCCGAGCCGGTGGCCGCCGCGATCTCCGCGCGCACCGCTTCGGCGCGCTCCGCACTGCGCCCGTGGATCAGGATCCGGGAACCGGTCTCGGCGAGCCGGTGGGCCAGGGCCCGGCCGAGTCCGCCGGTCGCGCCGGTGATCAAGATGCAACGCTGGCTGGGATCGCGCACGGCTCGCTCCGAACTATCGGCGGTGATTACGACCAGTGTGCGGACGTACGCCGGGAAATGTCATTCGCGCGTGCCGGAGATCCCCGGCCGAGGTACCACGAAAGCGTTGTGTCGCAAGATAATCGCCGAGGAAGTCGAGATGGGTGGTACGGATAGTGCGGTCCTTACCCGAGTGGGTGCTTGTGACTGTCCGTAACGCGCGATACACCTGAGAACGGTGTGGCGGTTCGCCGCACCTGGAACTCGCCGAGGGAGCGACCATGACCACCAACGAGGAGAGCTCCACCGGACGCTATCTGGTGCTGCTGGAAGACAACTCGACGATCATCGGGACCCGCGAGCTGACGCGGCTGACGGGCATCCGCTGCGCCAACACGGCCGACGCGGCGGGCGCGGCGCCGGGCGAGCTGTTCCGCGGCGCGGGCGGGATCGTGCTGCACCAGCTCGGCATCGCGTTGGTCAGCGCCGACGCCGAGCAGGCGGCGGCCCTGACGAACGCGGCCCGGGAGAGCGGCCCCATCGCCGCGTTCGAGCCGGAGCGCCGGGTGTTCGCCATCGGCGCGGAACCGGCCGTCGCGGACGGCGAATTCACCTGGGGTCTGCAAACCGTGCGCGCCGACCGCGCGCAGCCCACCGGCAAGGGCGTGCGGGTCGCGGTGCTCGACACCGGCCTCGACCTCAAGCACCCGGACTTCGCCGGCCGGGACATCGTCACGGGCTCGTTCGTGGAGGGCCAGGACGTGCAGGACGGCCACGGGCACGGCACGCACGTGATCGGCACCTCCTGCGGGCCGCGCACCTCGCAGGCCGGGCCCGGCTACGGCATCGCGTCCGAGGCCAGCATCTACGCGGGCAAGGTGCTCGGCGACGACGGTTCGGGCTCCGACAGCGGCATCCTCTCCGGCATCGAGTGGGCGATCTCCAACGGTGCCGCGGTGGTGTCGATGTCGCTCGGCGCGCCGACGCAGCCCGGCGAGGCGTTCTCCGCGGCCTTCGAGCGGGTCGCGCAGCGCGCGATGGAACGCGGCACGCTGATCATCGCCGCGGCCGGCAACGAGAGCGAGCGCTCCGCCGGGAAGATCGCGCCGGTCGGCCACCCGGCCAACTGCCCGTCCATCCTGGCCGTCGGCGCGATCGATTCGCAGCTGCAGATCGCGGACTTTTCCAGCGGCACGGTCGACGAGATCGGGCAGGTGGACCTGGTCGGTCCCGGCGTGGACGTCTACTCGAGCTGGCCGGGAGCGGAGCGCTACCGGAAGCTCAGCGGCACCAGCATGGCCACGCCGCACGTCGCGGGCGTCGCGGCGCTGCACGCGCAGCAGCACGCGGAGCGGGCGTGGGGCCTGTGGGCGCGGCTGTCGCAGACCGCCCGCCGGCTGCCGCTCGCGTCGACCGACGTCGGTGCGGGCGTGGTCCAGGCGCCGTAGCGGCCGGAGGTCGCCGCGCCGTCATTCGTCGAGGATGGCCTGCGCGGCGACCTTCGCGCAGTTGCCGAGGTCCTCTGCGGCGGCTGCCGCCTGGTCGAGCGCGACGTGCAGCTCGGACGGTTCGGCGGGGTTCGGCGTCTTGTAGGCGGCGGCCAGCATGTCGAGCTGCCGGGCCAGCCGGGCACCCGCCGCGGTGACGGCCAGCAGCGCTTCGCGGGCCGCGGCGGGTTCGCCCGGTGCCCGGCCCTTCCTGGCGGCTCGTTCCAGTTCCCGGCCGGCCTGCGAGATCACTTCGCCTGTCGTGCCGACGTCCTGCCAGCGCGACGGCGTTTCGCTCTCCATCTGGTTTGCCCCCCACACGCACCCGTTCGCCCGCCCGGGTCAGCTCCGCTGCAGCGCCCGCTCCAGCTCCGACTTCGTCATCTTCGAACGGCCTTTGATGCCGGCGCGCTGGGCGTCCGCGTAGAGCTGCTGCTTGGTGCGCCCGCCCGGGCCGGAGCCGGATCGCAGCCCACCGCGGCGCTGCGGCGGGATGTCCTGCGTGGCGGTCCTGCTCTGCTGCCTGGCTTCGCCGCGCTGCGCCCGGTTCTTGTTGACCGTCCGCGCCGCGATCTCCTCGGCGCGGTCCTCGGTGCTACCGCGCTCGATCGCCTGGTCCTTGATGTGCTGGTACTGGCGTTCCTCCGTTGCGGTCCAGCTCTGCTGCGGCATGCCCGTTCACCTCGCCTCCGCACGACTTCGGACGTGCTTCGCGTACCCCGTGCGGGCGTCGGTCACACGTGTGAGCGGCGGGCGCGGAGGCGCGCGGCGGCGACGGAGCCGAGCGCTCCGGCGGCGACCTCCAGGCGGCGCGCGCCGGAGACCGCGAGCCGCTGCCCGAACACGTCGTACCCGGATTCCACGATGCGGTCCAGGATCTCGCCGTACAGCGTGAAGGCGGTGCGCACGCACGGCCGGGACCAGGGCGCGAGCAGCGCGATGCCCGGCTCCGCGGCGCGGTACTTCGAGCGGGTGCGCGCGACCTGGTCGGCCAGCGCGCGGCGCACCGGGCGGTCCGGGCGGCCCGATTCCCGGCACCAGGCCAGCCGGTCCCGGTCGACGCCGAACACCGCGAGCTCCTCCATCGGCAGGTAGACCCGGCCGCGGTCGAGGTCCTCGCCGACGTCGCGCAGGAAGTTGGTGAGCTGGAAAGCGCCGCCCAGCGCCGCGGCGTAGGGCTCGGCCTCGCCTGCCGGGCACACCGTGCCGAGCACCGGGAGCAGCTGGAGGCCGATCACCGCCGCCGAGCCGTGGATGTAGGCGTCCAGCGCCGCCCGCGTCGGGTAGGCGTGGACGGTCAGGTCCATCCGCATCGAGGCCATGAAGTCGGTGAACAGCGCCGGGTCGATGCCGTGCCGGGCGACGGTGTCGACGAGCGCGGCCAGGATCGGGTCGTCGCTGGACCCAGTGCGCAGGCCAGCGCGCAGCTCGCCGTCCAGCCGGTCCAGCGCCTGCTGCCGGTCCGCCACGGTCCGCCGCCGGTCGGTGTCGTCGACGATGTCGTCCACCCACCGCGCGAAGCCGTAGAGCGCGTGCACCGAAGGCCGCTGCTGCGGCGCCAGCAGCCGGGTCGCGAGGAAGTAGGTGCGCCCGTGCGCGGCGTTGAGCATCCGGCACCGCTGGTAGGCGGGGCGCAGCTGCGGCCGGACGCCCGCGGCGTCGAGCTCGCGGCGCGCCGCCACTCGCGGCCAGGTGCCCGTGTCCATACCGGGAATCTCAGCACACGGAGTGCGTGACCGTGCGCACGGTGGGCATCCGCGGTGAACCCGGTCACTACCGCCGGGGTCCTCTTAGGACTGTTCGGCCGGCCCGCTGCGCTCGCCCCGCGGGACTCCGCCGAGGCCGCTCTCGGCCAGGGCCTCGTCGAGGCCGTCGAGCAGGACCACGCCCAGGGTGTTCGCGACCGAGCCGGAGGCCAGTTCGCTGCGCAGCCGGAAGGCGAGCAGCCGCACCCGGCGCGGATCCGGCCTGTCCTGCCGCACGGCCTCGCCCAGCCGCCGGGCGATGAGTTCGATCTCGGCGGTGTCGCCGTAGCGCGCGTGCACCGTGGGCAGCGCCAGCAGCACGACCTTGGCCACCCGGCTCAGCCCGGTGAAGTCCGGGCGCGCCGGCGGCGCGGGCGCCGGCTGGGCGGGCACCACGGGGTCCGCCGGACGCTCGTCCAGCACCGCGACCGACTGCGCCCTGGCCCACGAGCCGATGTCGCCGCCGTGCCTGCCCGCGCAGATCAGCCCGGAGCCGGTCAGCCCGGCGCGGGCGGGCGCGCCCTGCCACCCGGTGCCGCTGGTGGCGATCAGCTCGTGCTCGCGCAGCGTCTGCACGACCTCGGCGAGCTCCGCCCACGACGGCTGCAGCGCCGCCGCCACGGCCGCCGGGCTGGCGAAGAAGTCCGCGATCTCGGGCCGGAAGCGGTCGTCCTCGTACAGGTATCGGAGGAAGGCGCGAGCGATCGACTCAAGCCTGGACACGGTTGGCCTCCAGAGTGCTCGTCCAGGGTGCAGGGCGAGAGGGAGGGCGGACCCGGGTCCTGCCGAAGACCGCAGACGCACCGGCGCGCAGCCGGTTCCGGATTTTTGGTGCCGCTGTCCCCAGTTTCAGCGGATCCGCCGTGCGGCCGCCGGGTCCCGGGCGGCCACATCGGAGGAGCGTAAGCGGACCGGGGCCGTGATCGCAGGGGGCTTTCGTCACCCACAAGCTGGGGATTTCGACGCCGCCGCGTGACTGTCCACTGTGTTCAACGCGGTCGGGAATCGCGCCGCTGCGGCGAACGTGACGGGAGTTGCTCGGGTGACCGCCGGTCGCGACCCACATCCAAGCCACGACCGACGGCCGGTCGCGCGCACGAAATCCCCTCTTCGTTCCGCGCGCGCGGCGGGCGCTCCAGATCGCCCACGGGATCGAGACCCGCGGGCGAGATCATCATGACGCCGAGATCTGGAATTTATTTCGCGCGAGTTCCGGGGGCCTCCGGCGCGCGGTCGTCGGCGCCGGTGCGCAGCCCGTCGAAGGCGATCTTGGTCACCGCGTCGGCGACCTGCGCGGCCCGCAGGCCGCGGCTGGGCCGGTACCACTCGATGATCGAGTTGACCATGCCGAACAGCAGGCGGCTGGTCAGCGCCGGGTCGACGTCCGGGCGGATGCTGCCCTCCGCCTCGGCCTGCCGGACCAGCTCGCTGACCACCTGGTCGAACTCGCGGCGCCGGGCCAGCGCCTGCCGCTCGACCTTGGTGTTGCCCCGCACCCGCAGCAGCAGCGTGACGAACGGCAGCTCGTCGACCAGCACCTCGATGCTGCGCCGGACCACGTGTTCGAGCCGGTCGATGGCCTTGCCGGTGGTCGACGCCGCTTCCTCGGTGACCGCGAACAGGGCGTCCAGGGCCCGGTTGACGCTCAGCCGCAGCAGCTCGTCCTTGCTGGACACGTGGTAGTAGATCGCCGACTTGGTGATGCCCAGCCGCTGGGAGAGGTCCTCCATGCTGGTGCCCTCGTAGCCGCGCTCGTTGAACACCCGGACGGAGACGTCCAGCAGTCTGCCGAGGTCGTAGCCCGGTCGACCTCGGCGATTCGCGCGACCAGCGTTCCCCGACATGGCTCGCAGTATTTCAGCCGGCCGAACGGGGTTCGCGGCGGTCCACCACGCGGCGCAACTTGCCCACCGAGCGCTCCAGCGTGTCCGGGTCCACCACGGCGACCTCGGTGCTGACGCCGACGCCGTCCTTGATGGCGCGGACCAGTTCGGCGGCGGCGGGTTCGCGGCGGTCGGCGGGGCAGTCGGTGCGCGCCTCGACGCGGACCGCCATCTCGTCCATCCGGCCCCTGCGGGTGAGCACCAGCTGGAAGTGCGGCGACAGCCCGGGCGTGCGCAGCACCAGCTCCTCGATCTGGGTGGGGTAGACGTTGACGCCGCGCAGGATGATCATGTCGTCGCTGCGGCCGGTCACCTTCGCCATCCGGCGCATCGGCCGGGCCGTGCCGGGCAGCAGCCGCGTGAGGTCCCGGGTGCGGTAGCGGATGACCGGCATGGCCTCCTTGGTCAGCGAGGTGAACACCAGCTCGCCCTCGGTGCCGTCGGGCAGCACCTCCTCGGTGAACGGGTCGATCACCTCGGGGTAGAAGTGGTCCTCCCAGATGTGCAGCCCGTCCTTGGTCTCCACGCACTCGTTGGCCACGCCGGGCCCCATCACCTCGGACAGGCCGTAGATGTCGACCGCGTCGATGTCCAGCCGCTCCTCGATCTCCTGCCGCATCTGCTCGGTCCACGGCTCGGCGCCGAAGATGCCGATCTTCAGCGACGTGCCGCGCGGGTCGATGCCCTGGCGCTCGAACTCGTCGACGAGGGTGAGCAGGTAGGAGGGGGTGACCATGATGATCTCGGGCTTGAAGTCCTGGATGATCTGCACCTGCCGGGCGGTCATCCCGCCGGAGGCCGGGATCACGGTGCAGCCGAGCCGTTCGGCCCCGTAGTGCGCGCCGAGCCCGCCGGTGAACAGGCCGTACCCGTAGGCGACGTGCACCTTGTGGCCCGGCCGCCCGCCGGCGGCGCGGATGGAGCGTGCCACCACGTCGGCCCAGACGTCCAGGTCCCGCTTGGTGTAGCCGACGACGGTCGGGTTGCCGGTGGTGCCGCTGGAGGCGTGCAGCCTGCGGACCTGCTCCATCGGCACGGCGAACATGCCGAACGGGTAGTTCTCGCGCAGGTCCTGCTTGGTGGTGTGCGGGAACTTCGCCAGGTCGGCCAGGCTCCGGCAGTCCTCCGGGCGGACGCCCGCCGCGTCGAACTTGTCGCGGTACAGCGGCACGTTCTCGTAGGCGTGGCGCAGGGTGTGCTGCAGGCGCTCCAGCTGCACCGCGGCGAGCTCGTCGGCGGAGTACCGCTCGGCGGGGTCGAGATCGGCCGGATCCGGTGCGGCTCCGAGCCGGCGCGGGGCGCCCGTTGTCGCGGTCATCGCTTGGCTCCCTCGGATTGGTTCTCGGACGAGCCGTTCAACGACCGGCTGTGGCCCCGGAATTCGGCGATCGGCTCGTCGCCTCGGTGCACCGACACGTCGTAGATCCCGCTGCGGCCGAAGCGGGTCCGCTCCTCGGCGCGGGCGACCAGCAGGTCGCCGGCGCGGGCGGGGCGCATGAAGGTGATGTCCGCGCGCGCCGCGACGGTCGTCGGGCCGTGGCTGTTGCACGCGCAGGCGAAGGTCGTGTCGGCCAGCAGGAAGATGTAGCCGCCGTGCGCGATCCCGTGGCCGTTGACCATGGCGTCGGTGATCCGCATCCGGGCCAGGGCGAACCCGCTGCCGGTCTCGACGAGCTCGATGCCCAGCGCCCGCGAGGCGCGGTCGTCGTCGAACATGGCCTGGGCCGGGTTGCGCGTCGTCGCGCCGGGCTCCTGCACTGGGGTTCACCGCCTCATAACCGAACGAATAGTCGGTAATTAATACTGCGCCGCCGGACGCTGTCAAGGGTTCCCGCCCGGGCTGGTGTTTCTGGCTCGGTACAGCAGAATTTAGCTGCACCGGGTGGTGTGCGACACCGGTCGCCGGTGGTACTTTTTCGAACGAACGGTCAGTTAAAGAACCAGCCGGAGGAGGTCGGGCCGCATGGCTGCCCTGCGGAGCTACGTCAACGGTGCCTGGCACGCGCCAGCGGACAACGGGGTGCCGTTGCGCGACGCGGTGACCGGCGAGGAGGTCGCACGGGTCTCCTCGGCGGGGATCGACATGGCCGCGGTGCTGGCCCACGGGCGCGGCAGCGGCGGCCCGGCGCTGGCCGAGCTGACGTTCCACCAGCGCGCCGCGCTGCTGAAGAGCCTCGCGTCGCACCTGCGCGAGCACCGCGAGGAGCTGTACGCGCTGTCGGCCCGCACCGGGGCCACGCTCGGCGACTCCAAGTTCGACATCGACGGCGGCATCGGGGTGCTGTTCGGCTACTCCAGCAAGGGCCGCCGGGAGATGCCCAACAGCACCGTCTACGTCGACGGCGCGGTCGAGCCGCTGAGCAAGGGCGGCACGTTCGTCGGGCAGCACGTCTGCACGCCGCTGCAGGGCGTTGCGGTGCAGATCAACGCCTTCAACTTCCCGGTGTGGGGGCCGCTGGAGAAGTTCGCGCCCGCGTTCCTGGCCGGGGTGCCCAGCCTGATCAAGCCGGCGAGCCAGACCGCGTACCTCACGCACCGGCTGGTGGAGCTGATGCTCGGCTCCGGCCTCCTGCCCGAGGGATCGCTGCAGCTGATCTGCGGCAGCGTCGGCGACCTGTTCGAGCACCTCACCGACCAGGACCTGGTGTCGTTCACCGGCTCGGCGGCGACGGGGCAGCGGTTGCGCGCCCACCCGGTGGTGGCGGCGAACTCGGTGCGGTTCAACGTGGAGGCCGACTCGCTGAACTGCTCGATCCTGGGCCCGGATGCCGGGCCCGGCACCGAGGAGTTCGACCTGTTCGTCAAGCAGCTGGTCACCGAGATGACGGTCAAGGCCGGGCAGAAGTGCACCGCGATCCGCCGGGCGCTGGTGCCGGCGAACCGGATCGACGACGTGGTGGCGGCCGCCAAGGCGCGGTTGGAGAAGGTCGTCGTCGGCAACCCCGCCTCGCCGGACGTGCGGATGGGCGCGCTGGCGAGCCTGGAGCAGCGCGAGGAGGTCCGACGCTCGCTGAAGGCGCTGCTGGAGGCCGGGACCCTGATGCACGGCGACCCCGAGCGCGTCGAGGTCGTCGACGCCGACCCGGAGCGCGGCGCGTTCTTGCCGCCGCTGCTGGTCCGCTGCGACGACCCGGACCAGCCGCAGCCGCACGAGGTGGAGGCGTTCGGCCCGGTGAGCACCGTGCTGCCGTACGAGACGACGGCGCAGGCCGTGGAGCTGGCGCGGCGCGGCATGGGCAGCCTCGCCGGATCCGTGGTGACCGCCGACGCCGAGTTCGCCCGCGAAGTGGTGCTGGGCGCGGCGTCGCGGCACGGCCGGATGCTCGTGCTGAACCGGGAGAACGCCGGGGAGAACACCGGGCACGGCTCGCCGCTGCCCGCGCTGGTCCACGGTGGACCGGGCCGCGCCGGCGGCGGCGAGGAGATGGGCGGCGTTCGCGGCGTGCTGCACCACATGCAGCGGACCGCGGTGCAGGCCGACCCGGCGACGCTGACCGCGATCACCGGGCAGTGGGTGCCCGGAACTCCGCGCAACACCACCGAGAAGCACCCGTTCCGCAAGCACCTCGACGAGCTGCGCATCGGCGACACGGTGGTCGCCGGGCCGCGCACCGTGACGCTGGCGGACGTCGAGCACTTCGCCGAGTTCACCGGCGACACCTTCTACGCGCACACCGATGAGGAAGCGGCGAAGGCCAACCCGTTCTTCGACGGCCGGGTCGCGCACGGCTACCTGGTGGTGTCCTTCGCCGCCGGGCTGTTCGTGGACCCGGACCCGGGTCCGGTGCTGGCCAACTACGGGCTGGAGAACCTCCGGTTCCTCACGCCGACCTACCCGGGCGACGAGATCACCGTGACGATGACCGCGAAGCAGATCACGCCGCGGGTCGGCGCCGAGCACGGCGAGGTCCGCTGGGACGTGGACGTGACCAACCAGGACGGTGCCTCGGTGGCCAAGTACGACGTGCTGACGCTGGTCGCCAAGCGGCCGGCGGAGCAGGGGGCATCATGACCAGCGCGGTGGACCGGCTCGGCGACGCCGGGCTGCAGGAGCACTTCGACGAGCGGATCGCGCACGACCAGCGCATCGAGCCGCGGGACTGGATGCCGGAGGGCTACCGCAAGACCCTGGTGCGCCAGATCGCCCAGCACGCGCACTCCGAGATCATCGGCATGCAGCCGGAGGGCAACTGGCTGACCAGGGCCCCGAGCCTGCGGCGCAAGGCGATCCTGCTGGCGAAGGTGCAGGACGAGGCCGGGCACGGGCTGTACCTGTACTCGGCGGCCGAGACGCTCGGCGTGGACCGCGCGGAGCTGACCGAGAAGCTCATCACCCGCCGGCAGAAGTACTCGTCGATCTTCAACTACCCGACGCTGACCTTCGCGGACATCGGCGTCATCGGCTGGCTGGTCGACGGGGCGGCGATCTGCAACCAGGTGCCGCTGTGCCGCAGTTCCTTCGGGCCCTACGCGCGGGCCATGGTGCGGATCTGCAAGGAGGAGTCGTTCCACCAGCGGCAGGGTTACGAGCTGCTGATGACGATGATGCGCGGCACCGACGAGCAGCGGGAGATGGTGCAGGACGCCACGAACCGCTGGTGGTGGCCGTCGCTGATGATGTTCGGCCCGCCGGACGCCGACTCGCCCAACACCCAGCAGTCCATGGCGTGGCGGATCAAGCGGCACACCAACGACGAGCTGCGGCAGAAGTTCGTGGACATGTCCGTGCCGCAGGCGGAGGCGCTGGGCGTCACGCTGCCCGATCCGGCGCTGCGCTGGAACGAGGATCGCGGGCACTACGACTTCGGCGAGCCGGACTGGTCCGAGCTCAAGCGGGTGATCGCCGGGCACGGGCCGTGCAACGAGGAGCGGCTGGTCCGGCGCCGGGCCGCGCACGAGGAGGGGCAGTGGGTGCGCGATGCGGCAGCCGCCCACGCCGCGAAGCAGGCCGCACGCGAGGAGGTCGCGCGATGAGTTCGGACGCCGAGACCGGTGCGCCGCGGTCCGCGTGGCCGCTGTTCGAGGTTTTCGTCCGCGGCAAGCGGGGTTTGAACCACGTGCACGTGGGCTCGCTGCACGCCGCGGACGAGGAGATGGCGCTGCACAACGCGCGCAACCTCTACACGCGCCGCAACGAGGGCGTGAGCATCTGGGTGGTGCGGGCGGACGCGATCACCGCGTCCAGCCCGGACGAGAAGGACCCGTTCTTCGCGCCCAGCGGCGACAAGGTGTACCGGCACCCCACGTTCTACCGCATTCCCGACAACGTCCCGCACATGTGAGGTCGGCCTGATGTCGTTCGACAACGCCTACGAGGCGCTGACCGCGGCGGAGCCGGATGGCGAGTCCCGCTGGGCCTTCGGCACCGGCTTCGACGACCCGCTGTCCGGAGTGGACACCACGCTGCCGGAGGGCGTCGACGGCGCCGCGTTCGCCCGGTACTGCCTGATGCTCGGCGACGACGCGCTGATCGCCTCGCAGCGGCTGACCGAGTGGGTCACCCGCGCGCCGGAGCTGGAGGACGAGCTGGCGCTGGCCAACATCGCGCTCGACCTGCTGGGCCAGGCGCGGCTGCTGCTGTCCCGCGCCGGGCAGGCCGACGGCAGCGGGCGCGACGAGGACGAGCTGGCGTACTTCCGCGACGAGCGGGAGTTCCGCAACGTGCGGCTGGTCGAGCCGCCGAACGGCGACTTCGCGCAGACCATCGCCCGGCTGCTGGTGTTCGCGACGTGGCGGCTGGCGCTGTTCGCCCGGCTCGCCGAGTCCCGCGACCCGGTGCTGGCGGCGATCGCGGCCAAGGGCGTCAAGGAGCTGACCTACCACCGCGAGTACGCGGCGCAGTGGGCGGTCCGGCTCGGCGACGGCACCGAGGTGTCGCACGCGCGGATGCAGCAGGGGCTCGACGACGTGTGGCCGCTGGTCGACGAGCTCTTCGCGACGAACGCGACCGACCGGGAGATGGTCGCGGCCGGTGTCGGCACCGATCCGGCGCAGGCGCGAGCCGAGTTCGACGACGTCCTGGACCAGGTCACCGCCGCGGCCACCCTGCGGCGACCCGATGCGTCGGCGCTGGCCGGGGTGGCCGGGCGGACCGGCCGGGACGGCGTCCACACCGAACACCTGGGCTTCCTGCTGGCCGAGCTGCAGAGCCTGGCCCGAGCGCACCCGGAGGCGACGTGGTGACGAGCACGAAGCCGGGCCTCCGGCACGCCCGCGCGGTCGCCGAGTCGGTCACCGACCCGGAGCTGCCGGTGCTGACGCTGGCCGACCTCGGCGTCCTGCGCGACGTCGAGATGGCCGGGGACGGGACGGTGGTCGTGTCGATCACACCCACCTACTCCGGCTGCCCGGCGATGCGCGAGATGCGCGCGGACCTCAGCCACCGGCTGCGCGAAGCCGGGTTCGCCGACGTCGAGGTGCGCACGGTGCTGGACCCGCCGTGGACCACCGACTGGATCAGCCCGGTCGGCCGGCGGAAGCTGGCCGACTACGGCATCGCCCCGCCGGGCGCCGCCCCGCAGCGCTCGCCCGGCCCGGTGCCGCTGACGCTGACGGCGCCGCGCGCCCAGGTCCGCTGCCCGCAGTGCGGTTCGCCGGACACCGAGCAGGTCTCGCAGTTCGGCGCGACGGCGTGCAAGGCGCTGCGCCGGTGCCGCTCGTGCCGCGAACCCTTCGAGCACATCAAGGAGATCTGACGTGGTCCGTCCCGCCCCCGTCGACGCGCCCGCCCCGGCCGCCACCGAGCGGACCGGCCGCCGTCGCACGACCTTCCACCCGCTGCGGGTCAGCCACGTGGAGCGGCTGTGCGAGGACGCGGTCGCGGTCAGCTTCGACGTCCCGCCGGAGCTCGCCGAGGAGTTCGCGTTCCGGCCGGGCCAGTCGCTGACGCTGCGCCGCCGGGTGGACGGCCGCGAGGAGCGCCGGTCGTACTCGATCTGCGCCCCGCACGGCGCGGCGCCGCGGATCGGCGTGCGCCACGTGCCGGGCGGGCTGTTCTCCAGCTGGCTGGTGCAGGAGGTGCGGCCCGGCGACGAGATCGAGGTGCTCCCGCCGGTCGGCGGCTTCAGCCCGGACCTGACCGCGCACGAACGGCACGTGTGCGTCGCCGCCGGATCGGGCATCACGCCCGTGCTGTCCATCGCCGCGTCGGTGCTGCGCGAGACGGACGCGACCGTGACGCTGCTCTACGGGAACCGGCGCAGCGACACGGTGATGTTCGCCGACGAGCTCGCCGACCTGAAGGACCGCTACCCGGCGCGGCTGGAGCTGGTGCACGTGCTTTCGCGGGAGCCGCGCGAGTCGGAGCTGTTCACCGGCCGGCTGGACGCGGCGAAGATCCGGGCCCTGCTGTCCACGGTGGTCGATGCCGGTTCCGTAGACCAGTGGTGGCTGTGCGGGCCGTACGGCATGGTCAGCGACGCCCAGGACGTGCTGCGCGAATGCGGCGTCGCCACCGGGCAGATCCACCAGGAGCTGTTCTACGTCGAGGACGTGCCGCCGGAGCCGGCGCGCCACGAGGAGCCGGTGGTCGAGGGCCCGACCAGCGAGGTCACGGTGGTGCTCGACGGCCGGTCGACGCCGATGTCGCTGCCCCGCGACGTCCCGGTCCTGGACGCGGCCCAGCGGATCCGCCCCGACCTGCCGTTCGCGTGCAAGGGCGGCGTCTGCGGCACCTGCCGGGCGAAGGTCACCTGCGGGGAGGTCCGGATGCGCCGCAACTTCGCACTGGAGGAATCCGAGGTCGCGGAGGGCTTCGTCCTGACCTGCCAGTCGCTGCCGACCACCGACGAGGTCACGGTCGACTTCGACGCCTGATCGCTAGCCCGGCAGGGCCAGGCGGATCTCCTCGCCTGTGTGTCCACTGTGGTCAGGAGGCCTTGCGGGAACGGCGTCCTTCGGTGCCGGTGGGTTTCCGGATGGCCGCGGCCACCGCTTCCTCCAGCTCGGCGCGCTTCATCTTGGAGCGGCCCTTGATGCCCAGCTGCTTCGCCCGGTCGTCGAGCTCGGCCTTGTTCAGCTCCGACAGGTCTTCCTCGGCCTGCGCGGGCTTGCGGCCCTTGCGGGCCTCGTCGACGCTGCGCCGCAGCGCCTCGGTGAGGTCGATGACGTCCGTCGGCTTCGGCGGCTCCTCCGCCGCCTTCACCTCGCCGCCGTGGGCCTTCTCCGCCAGCAGCTCCTCGACTTTCGCGGTGTAGGTGTCCTCGTACTGCTCGGGTTCCCACGGCCCGCTCATCGACTCGATGATCGTGGTCGCCATCTGCAGTTCCTTCTCCGACGGATTCGCTTGCTCGCCCGCGTCGCCGATCAGCTCGCCCGGGTCGCGGACCTCGTCGGCGAAGAAGAGGGTGTTCAGCGCCAGCACGGTGTCGTCGGCGCGCACCGCGGTGAGGTACTGCTTGCCGCGCAGCACGAAGGTCGCGATCCCGGCCTGGCTGGTCTCGTGCATCGCCCGGCGCAGCAGGTTGTACGGCCGGTAGTGCTCCTTGCTGTTGGGGGCCAGCCAATAGGTCTTCTGGAAGTGCACCGGGTCGATCTCGGTGAGGTCGACGAACGTGGTGATGTCGATGGTGCGGGAGCGGCCGGGGGCGATCTCGTCGAGTTCGGACTGCTCCACGGTGATGACCCCGCCGTCGAACTCGCGGCCCTTGACGATGTCGTTGAAGCCGACTTCCTCGCCGGTCCGCTCGTTGACGCGCTTGTAGCGGATCCGGTCGGCGGTGCCGCGCTCGTACTGGTGGAACTGGATGGTGTGGTCCTCGGTCGCGGCGTAGAGCCCGACCGGGATGGTGACGAGGCCGAAGTTGATGGAGCCGGTCCAGATCTTCCGCGGCATGGTTGCCTCCCATCGCCCCGGCGCCCGAGCGCCGCCGGTGTTCACCATGCGGTGATGGGCGCAAGATCGCAGAAGTCCTGCTCATCGCCGTGGCGTCGGGTTGCCCCCGGTATTTCCCCGGGCCCGGGGTGGGGAAACAACGCGGTGGGTGCCGTCGGCCAGCCGTTGCGTCCGGCCGCGGCGAGCGAGCAGTTCCAGCAAGGGAACCGCAACGCGGCGCGAGGTGTCCAGCGCCTGCCTGGCCTGGCTGAGGGTGAACGGCTCTGGCAGCCGAGCCAGCCGTGCCACGGCGTCGTCGTCGGCGCCCGGCAGGAGCACCAGGCCGGGAGCCAGGCGCAGCAGCGCGCCGGTGTGCGCGGCTGCGGCGAGTTCCTTCTCGCCGAGGCCCAGTTCGGCGAGTTCGCCGGCGGTCGGGGCTTGGAACGGGTGGTCGACGAGCGCGGGCCGGATCGTCTCCACCGCGCGCTGCACGTGCTCGGGCAACCGGCTCCGTCCCTTGTGCAACCGTCCTTCGCTCAAAGCGATCCCGGCTGCTCGGGCGATCGGGGTCAACAGGTCCGGATCGGGCAGGTCCAGGGCGCGGCGGGCGGCCTCGGCGGGCATGCCGTCGTCCAGCGGGTGCGTCTCGCGGTGCCGCGCCAGCAGGCCGTCGAGGCGGCCGGCGAGTTCGTCGCGGCGTTCCTCGTCCAGCAGCCAAGGCCCGGGCCCGGGCGGGGTGGCGCCCATCGCGCGCAGATCATCGGCGCGGACCAGGCGGCGACGCCGCAGCTCGGCCGCGCCGTCGGGGCGGCCGTCCATGGTGTCCAGTTCGGCCGCCCGCGCGCGGGCCGCTCCGCGCCTGGTCAACCGCGGCGGACGGACGTCGAGCACCACGATTCCGCCGCAGATGCACCGGCTTCCCGGATCGCGCAGCAGGGCTCGGTCGCCGATGCGGAGGGGCAGCGGGGCGCGCAACGTCAGCCGCGCCGTGTCGTGGCCGAGCGGCCGGACGCGCGCCCCGACCGCCGCCGCGCCGACGTGCAGCACCAGGTCGCGGGGAAGACGTGGTGCCGCTCTGGTGCCGACGGAAGCAGGCGAGGCCGCCCGGTGGATCCGGACGTCGAGGACATCGGTGGTCAGCCACCGGTCCGGGGTCAGCAGCGCGTCGCCGCGCCGCACCTGGTCGAGGTCCACGCCGCGGAGGTTGACCGCCACCCGCGCGACGGCGCCGACCTGGTGTTCGGATGATCCGAGCGCCTGCAGGCCCCGGACCGTCACTTCCACCCCGGCGGGATGCAGCAGGAGCCGGGCATCTTCGCGGAGGGTCCCTGCCGGGAGGGTGCCGGTCACGACCGTTCCAGCGCCGCGGATGGTGAACGCGCGGTCCACCCAGAGCCGCACGTCGGCATCTTGGTCGGCCGCGGGTAGCCGGTGGACGAGCTCGTCGATCCGGTGCCGCAGCTCGCCCAGACCGGCACCGGTGCGTCCGCTGACGTGCACGGCCGGGATGCCGGCGAGCGACGTGCCGCGCAGCCGATCGCGGGCCTGCTCGGTGGCGGGGCCGGGGTCGGCCAGGTCGCAGCGGGTGACGGCGAGCAGGCCGTGCCGGACGCCGAGGGCTGCCAGGGCGTCCAGGTGTTCGCCGGACTGCGGCATCCAGCCCTCGTCGGCGGCGACGACGAACAGCACCGCGGGCACCGGCCCGACCCCGGCCAGCATGTTCGGCACGAACCGCTCGTGGCCGGGCACGTCGACGAAGGCCGCGGTGCAGCCGTCCGGCAGCCGGGTCCACGCGAACCCGAGGTCGATCGTCAGGCCCCGGCGGCGCTCCTCCGCCCAGCGATCCGGCTCCATCCCGGTCAGCTCGCGGATCAGCGTGGACTTGCCGTGGTCCACGTGCCCCGCGGTGGCGATGACGTGCATCAGGCCACCGCCAGCACCGCGCGATGCAGCAGTTCGTCGTGTTCGGGGGCCAGCGCGGCCAGGTCGAGCAGGCAGCGGTCGCGTTCGATGCGGGCGAGGACGGGAGGGTGCCCTTCGCGCAGGAGTTTCGCGAAGCGATCGGGGAGCGCGACGGCCGCGCTGGGCAGCGTGACGCCGGGGGCTCCGCCGCCGCCGACGGTCGCCTCGCTGTGCTGAGCCGAGGCCGGGACACCGGCGGCGGTCAGCAGATCCGCGAGCCGTTCGGCGCGGCGCAACAGGTCGGCACGGTCCTGCCGGAGCCGCTGCGCGGTCGGCGTGCTCGGACCCCGCACGGTGGCCTCCAGCGCGGCGAGGGTGAGCTTGTCGACGCGCAGCGCACGCGCCAGCGGATGTCGCCGGAGGCGGTGCACGATCTCGGCCCCGCCCAGCAGCAGCCCGGCCTGCGGCCCGCCGAGGAGCTTGTCGCCGCTGGCGATGACCAGATCCGCGCCGTCGGAAAGCGCCGTGGTCGCATCGGGTTCCCGCGGCAGGGCGGGATGCGGGTGCAGCAAGCCCGACCCGATGTCGGCGACCACGGGCACCCCGAGTTCGCGCAGCGCTGCGACCGGCACGGACGAGGTGAAACCGGTGATCACGAAGTTCGACGGGTGCACCTTGAGGACGAAGCCGGTGTCCGGTCCGAGTGCCGCCCGGTAGTCGTCGAGCCGGACCCGGTTGGTGGTGCCGACCTCGCGCAGCCGGGCGCCGGTGGCGGTGAGCAGCTCGGGGATGCGGAACCCGTCGCCGATCTCGACCATTTCGCCGCGCGCCAACACGATTTCGCGGCCCTGCGCGAGCGCGGTCGCCGCCAGGGCGAGCGCTGCGGCCCCGTTGTTGACCACGTGCGCGGCCTCGGCGCGCGGCACGGCGGCCAGCAGCGCGGCGATGGCGGCCGCGCCGCGCGGGCCGCGCCGGCCGGTGTGCAGGTCGAGTTCGACGTCCGTGGTCCCGGCGGCCTGTTGCAGGGCGTGGATCGCCGTGTCCGACAGCGGCGCGCGGCCGAGGTTGGTGTGCAGCAGGACGCCGGTCGCGTTGAGCACCGGCCGGATGCTCGACGCGGATTCCGGTAGTGCGGCAAGGGTTTCCGCGACGACCCGGTCGGGCGCGATCTCGCCGGCGCGAGCCCGTTCCTGCGCCGCGTGCACCGCGTGCTTGACCAGCCGGTGGCCCAGCCGTCCAGCTGCGGCGGCCACCTCGGGATCGGCCAGCACTCTGTCGGTGCCCGGCACCAGCTGCCGCGGATCGGCCATGCCCCGGACTATAGGAGCTGTTCCGGATGCGGTCGCGCGGGCGAAGCGCCGGAGCTGCCCTCGACGTGCCGGAGCCACGAGGTTGAGGCGTCGTTCTCGCGCGAAATCGGCGCGCTTGCCGGGTGCCGGAACAAGTCGACTGTGACAATGACTGTTGACAAGGTCTGTACTCTGCGGGGTATGGCTCGCACGCCGCGCGAAGCGGATTCCGGCAGGTGGATCGACACCGGCGATGGGCTGCGGTTGGCCGTGCGGGAGCACGGCGACCCGGCCGCCCCGACGCTGCTCGCGGTGCACGGCTACCCCGACGACCGCTCGATCTGGGACGGCGTGGTGACGGCGCTGTCCGGGCGGTACCGGGTGGTCACCTACGACGTGCGCGGGGCGGGGGAGTCCGACAAGCCCCGCGGCACCGACGCCTACCTGCTGGACCGGCTCGCCGACGACCTGCGCCGCGTCGCCGACGCGGTGAGCCCGGACCGGCCGGTGCACCTGCTGGCCCACGACTGGGGCTCGGTCCAGGCCTGGCACGCGGTGACCGATCCGCGGCTGGCCCACCGGTTCGCCTCGTTCACGTCGATCTCCGGGCCCTGCCTGGACCACGCGGGCCGCTGGATGCGGGCCAAGCTGCACCGGCCCACGCCGCGCGGGCTGCGCGACCTGGTCGCGCAGCTGATCTTCTCCGGCTACATCGGCTTCTTCCAGCTCCCGGTCCTGCCCGAGCTGGCGTGGCGGGCCGGGGCGCTGCCCAAGCTGATCGGTGCTCTGGAGCGGCTCGATCCCCGCGCGGCGGCGAACCCTACGCGCCCCGCGCTGTCCGACGGCCTGCACGGCTTGCAGCTGTACCGGGCGAACATGCGGTCCCGGCTGGGCAATCCGGGGGAGCGCCGCGCCGAGATCCCGGTGCAGGTCCTCGCGCCCGGCGGCGATCCGTTCGTGTCGACGCCCCTGCAGACCGGGATCGCGCCGTGGGTGCCGAACCTGCGGGTGCGCCGCCTGCCGGGCGGCCACTGGCTGCCGAGAAGCCGGCCCGAGCTCGTCGCGCGGTGCGCTGCGGAACTCGTCGACCACGTCGAAGGCGGCGCGGAGCCGCGAGCCCTGCGGGCCGCCCGGATCCGCCCGGGGCGCCAGCACTTCCAGGACCGGCTGGTGGTGATCACCGGCGCGGGCGGCGGGATCGGCCGGGCGACGGCGCTGGCCTTCGCCGCGCAAGGCGCGCACGTGGTCACCGCCGACATCGACGAGGCCGCCGCCAAGGCCACCGCGGAGCTGGTCGCGCGCACCGGCGCGGGCGCCACCTCCTACCGCGTCGACGTGGCCGACCAGGCGGGCATGGAGCGCTTCGCCGAGCACGTGCACGCCGAACTCGGCACCCCGGACGTGGTGGTGAACAACGCGGGCATCGGCGTCGCCGGGTCCTTCGCGGACACCGAGGTGGCGGACTGGGAACGCGTCATCGACATCAACCTGTGGGGCGTCATCCACGGTTGCCGGCTGTTCGCCGGGCAGATGATCGACCGCGGCGAGGGCGGGCGGATCGTCAACGTCGCCTCCGCCGCCGCGTACCTGCCGTCGAAGCTGCTCCCGGCTTACAGCACGACGAAGGCGGCGGTGCTGGCGCTCAGCGAATGCCTGCGCGCCGAGCTGGCCGCCGACGGGATCAAGGTGACCGCGGTCTGCCCCGGGCTGATCAACACCGGGATCACCGGCAGCACCCGGTTCGTCGGCGTCGCCGACGCCGAGCAGGACCGGCGCCGCCGCGCGGCCAAGCAGCTCTACCAGCGGCGGAACTTCACACCCGAGCGCGCCGCCGCGGAGATCCTGCGCGCGGTCCGGCGCGACGCCGCGGTCGCGCCGATCACCGCCGAAGCCAAGGTCGGCCTGGTGCTGTCCCGCCTGACCCCCGGGCTGCTGCGCGCGGCGGCCCGGGCCGACCTGACGCCCCGCTGATCCGAGGAGGCCGGAGATGTCGCAGATCGATCCAGGGGAACCGGACCGCGTCGCGTTGCAGGCCCGCGACGTCGCCTTCGACTGGGCCCAGCTGCCGATGCACTGGATTCCCGGCGAGCCGTTCGCCACCCACATGATCAACTTCCTGCACCTGGTGCTGCCGGAGGGCGAGCGCTGGTTCGTGGAGGTCTTCAAGCAGGCGATGCCGCTGATCAAGGACGACCGGCTGCTGGAGGACGTCCGCGGCTTCGTCGGCCAGGAGGCGATGCACGCCGAGTCGCACCAGGGCGTGCTGGACCACTTCGACGCGCACGGCCTGGACACCCGGCCCTATGCCGCGCAGGTCGGCTGGATGTTCCGCAAGATCCTCGGCGACCGGCCGCACACCGGCAAGCGAGCCGAGTCGTGGCTGGTGCAGCGGCTGGCGATGATCGCGGCGATCGAGCACTACACCGCGTTCCTCGGCCAGTGGGTGCTGGACGCGGCGGAGCTCGACGCCGCGGGCGCCGACCCGACGATGCTCGACCTCCTGCGCTGGCACGGCGCCGAGGAGGTCGAGCACCGGTCGGTCGCCTACGACCTCTACATGCACGTCGACGGTGGCTACCTGCAGCGCTGCCGGACGATGGTCATCGCGATCACGGTGCTGGCCATCCTGTGGGCGCGAGGCGTCCGCTACCTGATGGCGCACGACCCGGTGCTGCGCGGCCGCCGCAAGCCGCGCTTCCGCGACATGCTGCGCACCGGGCGGCTCGGGCTGACGCCCGGCTACTGGCAGATGCTGAAGGCGATCCCGCCCTACTTCCGGCGCTCCTACCACCCGTCGCAGCACGGTTCGACCAGCCAGGCGGTGGCGTACCTGGCGAAGTCGCCCGCCGCGCAGGCGGCCGAGCACTGATGGCCGAGGTCGATCGCGCCGTGCCGCCGGCGCTCACCCATGCCGGCCCGGACCGGTTCCTCTGGGCGCTCGACAAGCTGACGACCGCCGTGGAATGGCTGCACCGCAACGACCGCCGCGACCGCCCGCCGGTCCGGCCGGTGGACCGCGACATCCCGCTGCTGGTGTCGGAGGTGCGCGCCGAAGCGGACGAGGTGATCAGCCTGCGGCTGACGAGCGCGAGCGGCGCGCCGCTGCCCTCCTGGCAGCCCGGCGCGCACCTCGACGTCGTGCTGCCCTCCGGCCGCAAGCGGCAGTACTCGCTGTGCGGGGATCCCGGCGAGCTCGGGCACTACCGGATCGCGGTCCGGCGGCTGGCCGACGGCGGCGGATCGCGCGAGATCCACGACGAGCTCCGCTCCGGCAGCCGGATCGTCGTGCGCGGGCCGCGCAACGCGTTCCCGTTCGTCACCGCGCCGCGCTACCTGTTCATCGCGGGCGGCATCGGTATCACGCCGATCCTGCCGATGGTCCGCACCGCCGCGGCGCGCGGCGCGGACTGGCGGCTGGTCTACACCGGACGGTCGCGCGAGTCGATGCCGTTCCTCGGCGAGCTGGCGGCGCTGGACCCGGCGCGCGTCTGGATCCGGCCGGACACCGAGTTCGGCATCCCGGCCTCCGGCGCGGAACTGCTGGAGCACTCGCCGCCCGACGCGGCGGTGTACTGCTGCGGGCCGATCCCGATGATCACCGGCGTGCGGGTCGATCTGCCCGGCAGCGCGGCGGATTCGCTGCACTGGGAGCGGTTCTCGGCGCCGCCGATCATCGACGGCCGCCCGTTCACCGTCGAGCTGGCCCGCACCGGCGAGATCGTCGAGGTGCCCGCGGACCGGTCGGCGCTGGACGTGATCGGCGAGGTCCTGCCGCAGGTGCCCTACTCCTGCCGCCAGGGCTTCTGCGGCACCTGCCACGTCCGGGTCCTCGCCGGGGAGGTCGACCACCGGGGCCGGGCCGAGGACGACCGGATGGCGATCTGCACCTCCCGCGCGACGGGCCGGGTCGTGCTCGACCTCTGAACCGATCGCAGCGACGAAAACCACTCTCGGTGGGGCTCTCCGATGTCGTACGGTCTGAGGTGGGAGATCGATCTTGGGGAGAAGCCATGGAGCTCACTGGTCTGGTGGAGATCACGTCGGTCGACGAACTGCGCGAGATCGTCGGCGAGCCGCTGCAGCGCGTCGCGGACAAGGCGCGCCCCGGCCTGCACGAGCTGGACCGGCAGTGGCTCGCGGCCTCGCCGTTCTGCCTGATCGCCACCGCCGCCGCGGACGGCACGTGCGACGTCTCGCCGAAGGGCGACCCGGCAGGGTTCACGCTGGCGCTGGACGACCGGACGATCGCCATCCCGGACCGGGCGGGCAACCGGCGCGTCGACGGCTTCCGCAACGTGCTGTCGAACCCGCACGTCGGCCTGATCTACTTCATCCCCGGCCGCGGCGACACCCTGCGCATCAACGGCCGCGCGCGGCTGGTGCGCGACGCGCCGTTCTTCGACGAGATGGTGGTCAAGGGCCACCGCCCGGCGCTGGCGCTGGTGGTGGAGATCGACGAGGTCTTCCACCACTGCTCGAAGGCCTTCCTGCGCTCCGCGCTGTGGAAGTCCGAAACGTGGAAGCCGGACGCCGTGGCCTCCCGCGCGCAGATCGCCAAGTTCCTGGAGCGCCCGGATGACTCGCTGGCGGAACTGGAGCGCTACTATGGCCCGTCCTACGCCAACGGCCTCTACTGACGGGACGTCAGCGCGCCGAACCCCGGACCGCCGAACCGACCACGTCGGCGGCCTGGGCCAGGCCACCGGCGGTCTCGTCCAGCACCTGGGCGAGGATCTCGCGCAGCGGCGTGCCGCCGGTGCCGACCAGCCAGCTGTGCATGGCCGAGCCGAAGCAGCTCATCAGGGTGATCGAGTAGGCGACCGTGCGCGGGTCGTCGTCGCCGGTGCCCGTCCGTTCCGCGACCAGCGCGGCCATGTCCTGGACCCAGCGCTGCCTGATGAGGTGTAGCTCGTAGTCGCCGGCGTGCTCGAGGCCGTCCAGCAGCTCGGCGCGCATCAGGTGCTGCGCGCGGTCCTGTTCGATGCGTTCGGCCGCGTCCAGCAGCGCCGCGGCCAGCGATCGCATCGGGTGCTCGCCGGCGGGCCGGGCGGCCAGCACTTCGCGCATCCGTTCGGTCTCGCGGCCCGGGTCGCCGAAGAGCACGGCGTCCTTGCTGGGGAAGTGGCGGAAGAACGTGCGCGGGGCGATGTCGGCGGCCTCGGCGATCTGTTCCACCGTGGTGCCGGCGAAGCCCTGCTCGGTGAACAGCTTCAGCGCCGCCGCTTCGATGGCCGCGCGGGTGTGCATGGTCCGGCGATGGCGGCGGTCCTGGGGTCGGGAAGCCGGGTTCTCCGCCGCAGCGGCCGTCATACCTGCCAGATTCGTCCCGGCTCCCGCCCAGGTCAAGCGCGCCGATGACCGATGCGGGCGCTGGGCTTGCACTGCCCGGCCGCCGGGTTTCTCCTGGAACCACGCGTGTTGGGAGAACGGCGATGGCGGAGTGGTTGGGTTGGCCGGTGGTTCGCCAGCTGACCGGGGCGGACCCGCTGGGCAGGGGCCCGGCGGCCCGGTCGCGGCGCACCGATGAGCGGCGGGCGCGCACCGAGGACGCCGACGCGGTGGTCCGTTCGGTGTGCCCGTACTGCGCGGTGGGCTGCGGCCAGCGGGTCTTCGTCCAGGACGGTGCGGTCACCCAGATCGAGGGCGATCCCGATTCGCCGATCAGCCGCGGCCGGCTGTGCCCCAAGGGCTCGGCGAGCCGCGAGCTCGTGACCTCGCCGCTGCGGCAGACCAAGGTCCGCTACCGCCGCCCGCACGGCACCGGGTGGGAGGACCTCGACCTCGACACCGCGCTGGACATGATCGCCGACCGGGTGCTGGCCACCCGGGCCGCCACCTGGCAGGACGCCGACGCCGACGGCCGGCCGCTGCGGCGCACGACGGGCATCGCGAGCCTCGGAGGAGCGACCCTCGACAACGAGGAGAACTACCTCATGAAGAAGCTCTACACCGCCCTCGGCGCGATCCAGGTGGAGAACCAGGCCCGCATTTGACACTCCTCCACGGTGCCCGGTCTGGGCACCTCGTTCGGGCGCGGCGGCGCCACCACGTTCCAGCAGGACCTCGCCAACGCCGACTGCGTCCTCATCCAGGGGTCCAACATGGCCGAGGCGCACCCGGTCGGCTTCCAGTGGGTGGTGGAGGCGAAGCGGCGCGGCGCCACGATCATCCACGTCGACCCGCGCTTCACCCGCACCTCGGCGCTGGCGCACCGGCACGTCGCGCTGCGCGCGGGCAGCGACATCGCGTTCCTCGGCGCGCTGATCAACCACGTCCTGACCAACGACGCCTACTTCCACGACTACGTCGTGGCCTACACGAACGCCCCGATGATCGTGGGCGAGGACTTCCGCGACACGGAGGACCTCGACGGCGTCTTCTCCGGCTTCGACCCCGAAGCCGGCAGCTACGACACGACGACCTGGCAGTACGAGGGCAGTTCCGCGGTGCCGTCGGTCGGCGGTCACGGCCCGGAGACCGCGGTGCCCACGACGCCGCACGGACGCGAGCGCGACGCCAGCCGCCCGGAGCGCACCGGATCGGGCGGCCCGGTCTACCGCGGTCGTGCCGAGACCGACCCGACGCTGCAGCATCCCCGCTGCGTGTTCCAGCTGCTCAAGCGGCACTACGCGCGCTACACGCCGGAAATGGTGGAGGAGGTGTGCGGGGTTCCGCGCGAGGACTTCGAGTGGGTGGCCGAGCAGCTCGTGGCGAACTCCGGCCGGGACCGCACCACGGCGATCGCCTACGCGGTCGGCTGGACGCACCACACGGTGGGCGTGCAGTACATCCGCGCCGCCTCCATCCTGCAGCTGCTGCTGGGCAACATCGGCCGGCCCGGGGGCGGGATCCTGGCGCTGCGCGGGCACGCCAGCATCCAGGGCTCGACCGACATCCCGACGCTGTTCAACCTGCTGCCCGGCTACATCCCGATGCCGCACGCGCACGCCGACTTCGACCTCGACTCCTTCGTCGCGCCCGACGAGCTCGCGCGCGGCTACTGGGGCAACATGCGGTCGTACCTGGTCAGCCTGCTCAAGGCGTGGTGGGGCGAGCACGCCACGGCCGACAACGACTTCTGCTTCGACCGGCTGCCGCGGCTGACCGGCGACCACGGCACCTTCCAGACCGCGATCGACCAGATCGAGGGGCGCTGCAAGGGCTACTTCGTCGTCGGCGAGAACCCGGCGGTGGGCACGGCGAACGCCCGCCAGCAGCGGATGGGCCTGGCGAACCTGGACTGGCTCGTGGTGCGCGACCTCAACCTGATCGAGACGGCCACCTTCTGGCTGGACGGCCCGGAGATCGAGACCGGCGAGATGCGCACCGAGGACATCGGCACCGAGGTGTTCTTCCTGCCCGCCGCGGCGCACACCGAGAAGGACGGCACCTTCACCAACACCCAGCGGCTGCTGCAGTGGCACCACAAAGCCGTTGAACCGCACGCGGATCAGCGCAGCGACCTGTGGTTCTTCTACCACCTGGGGCGGCGGATCCGGGAGAAGCTCGAACCCGGCGCCGAGCGGGACCGGCCACTGCTGGAGCTGACCTGGGACTACCCGGTCGAGGGCGACATCCGCGAGCCGAGCGCGGCGGCCGTGCTGCAGGAGATCAACGGCTTCGACGCCGCCGGCGATCCGCTGTCGTCCTACACCCAGCTGCGTCCGGACGGGTCCACCCGCTGCGGTTGCTGGATCTACTGCGGCGTTTTCGCCGACGGGATCAACCAGTCCGCGCGGCGTCGCCCGGGACGCGAGCAGTCGTGGGTCGCGCCGGAGTGGGGCTGGGCGTGGCCGGCGAACCGGCGGCTGCTCTACAACCGGGCATCGGCCGATCCGGACGGCCGGCCGTGGAGCGACCGGAAGGCCTACGTCTGGTGGGACGACGAGAGCGGCGAGTGGACCGGCCACGACATCCCGGACTTCGACCGGGCCAAGCGGCCCGACTACCTGCCCGACCCGGACGCCACCGGGCCCGAGGGCATCGCGGGCACCGAGCCGTTCATCATGCAGAGCGACGGGCGCGGCTGGCTCTACGTCCCGGCCGGGCTGGTCGACGGACCGCTGCCGGCGCACTACGAGCCGCAGGAATCGCCGGTGGAGAACCGGATCCACGCCGCCCAGCAGCGGAATCCGGCGCGGCAGGTGTGTTCGCGCCCGGAGAACCGCTACCAGCCCAGCGGCGCCGAACCCGGCAGCGAGGTGTTCCCGTACGTGTTCACCACGTTCCGGCTCACCGAGCACCACACCGCGGGCGGCATGAGCCGGTGGCTGGCGCACCTGTCCGAGCTGGCGCCGGCGATGTTCCTGGAGGTCTCCCCGGCGCTGGCGGCCGAGCGCGGGCTGCGGCACCTGGGCTGGGCGACCGTGGTCACCGCCCGCAGCGCCATCGAAGGCCGCGTCCTGGTGACCGCCCGGATGCGGCCGCTGAGCCACGGCGAGCGCACCATCCACCAGATCGGCATCCCGTGGCACTGGGGGCCGAACGGCCTGACGACCGGCGACGCGGCGAACGAGCTGATCAACGTGGCGCTGGACCCGAACGTGCACATCATGGAGACCAAGGCCGGTGCCTGCGACATCCGGCCGGGCCGCCGCCCGCGCGGCGCGGCGCTGGTCCGCTACGTCGAGGAGTACCGCAGGCGGGCCGGGATCACCGAGCGCACCGGCACGGAGCACGCCGACAGCCCGAGGCGAGGAGGCGAGTGAGCGCGTGGAATCGAACCGGTTGAGCGGACCGCTGGCGGACCCGGCGGGGGAGGCGGGCTACCCGCCGGACCACCCCGACCGCGTCGGGTTCTTCACCGACACCAGCGTGTGCATCGGGTGCAAGGCGTGCGAGGTCGCCTGCAAGGAGTGGAACCTGCTGCCCGAGGACGGCCTCGACCTCACCGGGATGTCCTACGACAACACCGGTGCGCTCGGCGCGACGACGTGGCGGCACGTGGCCTTCGTCGAACAACACGGGTCCACTGTGGACCTGGGCATGCCGGGCATGGGCGAGGACCAGGTCCGCTGGCTGATGTCCTCGGACGTCTGCAAGCACTGCACGCACGCGGCATGCCTCGACGTCTGCCCGACGGGCGCGCTGATCCGCACCGAGTACGGCACGGTCCTGGTGCAGGACGACGTGTGCAACGGCTGCGGTTACTGCGTTCCCGCCTGCCCGTACGGGGTGATCGACGTGCGCCCGGACACCGGCGGCGCGGCCAAGTGCACGTTGTGCCAGGACCGGCTGGGCGCGGGGCTGATGCCCGCCTGCGCGACGGCGTGCCCGACGGAGTCCATCCAGTACGGCCCGCTCGACGAACTCCGCGACCGCGCGCAGCTGCGCGTCGAAGAACTGCACGCCCAGGGCATCGCCGAGGCCAGGCTCTACGGGCACGACCCGGCGGACGGGGTCGGCGGCGACGGCGCGTTCTTCCTGCTGCTGGACGAGCCCGAGGTGTACGGGCTGCCACCGGACCCGGTGGTGACGACGCGGGACCTGCCGTCGATGTGGCGGCACGCGGCGGGCGCGGCGCTGACCGCGGCGGCGGTGATCGCCGGGTGCTTCCTCGGGGGCAGGCGGTGAAGCGCGGCGACCGGCTGATGGTGCCGGAGGCGGAGTTCCGGTCCTACTACGGGCGCCCGGTGCTCAAGCAGCCGGTGTGGAAGGTGCCGGACGTTCCCGCGTACCTCTACCTCGGCGGGCTGGCGGGGGCGTCGTCGGCGATGGCGCTGTGCGCGGACCTCGCCGGGTACCGGCGGCTGGCGCGCTCCGGCAGGCTGGCCGCGGCGGTCGGCGCGACGGCCAGCGTCGGGGCGCTGATCCACGACCTCGGCCGCCCGGCGCGGTTCCTGAACATGCTCCGGGTGCTGAAGCCGACCTCGCCGCTGAGCGTCGGGTCCTGGATCCTGGCGCCGTTCTCGGCGTTGTCCAGCGCGGCGGTGGCCAGCGAACTCACCGGGCGGCTCCCGGTGCTGGGCCGTGCGGCGGCCACCACGGCCGGGGTGATCGCGCCCGCCATGACGACCTACACCGCGGTGCTGCTGGCCGACACGGCGGTCCCGGGCTGGCACGAGGCGTACCGCGAGCTGCCGTTCTTGTTCGCCGGCAGCGCCGTGTCGAGCGCGGGTGCGATCGGCATGCTCACCGCGCCGGGCGAGTCCGGCCCGGCGCGGCGGATGGCGATGACCGGGGCGGCGCTGGAGTTCGCCGCCGAGCAGCGCATGCACCGGCGGATGGGGCTGGTCGGCGAGGTCTACCGGCAGGGGCGCGCGGGCGCGGTGTGGCGTGCTGCCCGGGCGCTGACCGCCTTCGGCGCGGGCGCGGCGCTGTTCGCCGGGCGCAGCCGGACGGCCGCGATCGCCTCGGGGCTGAGCCTGACCGCGGCCGCCGCCGCGACGCGGTACGCCGTCTTCGAGGCCGGTCGTGCGTCGGTCCGGGATCCCCGGTACACGGTGGTGCCGCAACGCGAACGCGCCTGACCAGCGGAATCGCTTGATGCAGGTATCTATACACTCGCTATATACATCGCGCGTATAGTTGCCGGCATGTCGATCAGTCTCACCTTGCTGGGGCTGCTGGAAGGTGGCCCCAGCTACGGATACGACTTGAAGCGCGCCTACGACGAGAGCTTCGGGCACGCCAAGTCGCTGGCCTACGGGCAGGTCTACTCGACGCTGTCCCGGCTGCTGCGGGACGAACTGGTCGAAGTGGACGGAGTCGAGTCCGGTGGGGGACCGGACCGCAAGCGCTACTCGATCACCGAGGCCGGCCGGCGCCGGATCGAGGAGTGGCTGTCCACTCCGGAGAAGCCCGTGGCAGAACTCCACAACACGCTCTACGCCAAGGTCGTCCTCGCCGTCCGCTCCGGTCGCGACGCGACGGAGGTGCTCGACCGCCAGCGCGGCGCCCACCTGGCCCGCATGCGCGAACTGACCCGCCGCAAGACCGAAGCCGAACCCGGCGAGCAGTTGGTGCACGACTACGCCCTCTTCCACCTGGAGGCGGACCTGCGGTGGCTCGAACTCGCCGTGACCCGCCTCGAACCGCTCGCCCAGGAGGTTTCCCAGTGACCGAACCAGCGGTGACCCAGGCGCCCGCAGCCGAACCGCTGCTGCGCGGCGCGGACCTGCACCTGTCCTTCGGCCCGACGCCGGCGCTGCGCGGCGTGTCCCTGTCCGTCTCGGCGGGGGAGATCGTCGCGGTGATGGGCGCGTCCGGGTCCGGGAAGTCGACCCTGCTGCACTGCCTGGCCGGCATCCGCCTGCCGCAGTCGGGCCGGATCAGCTACCGCGGCACGGAGCTGACGACGCTGTCCGACGAGCGGCGGAGCGCCCTGCGCCGCGAGGAGTTCGGCTTCGTCTTCCAGTTCGGGCAGTTGGTGCCGGAGCTGACGGTGCGCGAGAACGTGGCGCTGCCGCTGCGGCTGTCCGGGGTGGCGCGCCGCGAAGCGGAGTCCAAGGCCGCGTTGTGGCTGGACGAGCTGGGGATCGCCGACGTGGCCGGTTCGCGCCCCGGCGACATCTCCGGTGGGCAGGGCCAGCGCGCGGCGCTGGCCAGGGCGCTGGTCGCCGAGCCCGCGGTGATCTTCGCCGACGAGCCGACCGGCGCGCTGGACTCCGCCGGCGGCGAGCAGGTGATGAAGTTGCTGACGCGCGCCGCGCGGGGCGCCCGCGCGGCGGTGGTGCTGGTGACCCACGAACCGCGCGTCGCCGCCTACGCGGACCGGGAGGTCGTGCTCCGCGACGGCAGCACCCAGCTCACCGGGGTGGCCCGATGACGACTGCGCAGGACTGGATGCGGGACCTGGCCTTCGGGCTCCGCCTGGCGGTGACCGGCCGGCGGTCGTGGGGACGGCTGGTGGTCACCGCCGCGGGTGTCGGGCTCGGCGTGGCGCTGCTGCTGGCGGCGGCATCGATCCCGAACGTCACCTCCTCCCGCGACGCCCGGTTCGATGCGCGGTGGGGTGCCGGCGCCGCCGTCGGGGACGCCGCCTCGGTGCTGGTGGCGGAGACCTCGACGCAGTTCCGGGCGGAGTGGGTGCAGGGGGTGTGGGTGCAGAACCTGCGTCCCGACGGGCCGGTTGCCCCCGGGCTGCGCCAGAACCCGCGTCCGGGAGAGGTGGTCGTCTCGCCGGCGCTGCAGGAGATCCTCTCCGGGCCGGACGGTGCGTTGCTGCAGCCGAGGTTCCCCAACGTGGTCGGCGTCATCGCCGACGAGGGCCTGATCGCCCCCAACGAGCTCTTCTTCTACGCCGGAACCGACGCGCTTTCGCCGCAGAGCAGCAGCGTCAGCGGGGTGGTGGACCACTTCGGGGAGGCCCCGGGGCACAGTCGCACGACGTTCTCCACGGACGAGTGGCTCATGCTCGCCCTCGGCCTGGCCGCGCTGCTGGTGCCGATCGTGGTGTACGTGGCGGCCACCACGCGATTGGCCGAGACCGCACGGCAGCGCCGGCTGTCGGCGATGCGGCTGGTCGGTGCCGACGGCGAGCAGATCCGCCGGATGGCGGCGGGTGAAGCGCTGGCCGGCGCGCTGCTGGGCGTCGTGCTGGGCTGGGCGCTGTACTTCCTCGGGAAGACGTTGGCCAGTGGGGTGACCGTCGTGCGGACCGCCGTCTTCGAATTCGACATCACCCCGGTGTGGTGGCTCGCCCTGCTCGTGACCGCAGGTATCCCGGCCGTCGCCGTCGTGGTCACGATCGGTTCCCTGGCGCAGGCCATCGCCGACCCGCTGGACGTGACCCGCCGGACGGTGTCGCGGCGGCGTCGCCTGGGCTGGCGCCTGGTGCCGCTCGGGCTGGGCCTGCTGGGATTGCTGGCCGTCACCGCCGGTTTCGACAGCGTGGACGACCTCCCGCTGTTCGTCGTCTCCGTGGTGCTCGTGCTGGTCGGGATCCCGGTGCTGCTCCCGTGGTGCGTCGAGCGCGCGGTCGGACGACTGCGCGGCGGCTCGACGGCGTGGCAGCTGGCGATCGGACGGCTGCAGCTGGCCAGCGGCCCCGCCGCGCGGTCGGTCAGCGCGATCGCCGTCGTGGTCGCGGGCGTGATCGCCCTGCAGACGCTGGTGGCCACGGTCGAAGCCGAACGCGCGGCCCGCAGCACTCCACGCGAAGCGGTGCAACCGGCGTCGGCCGAGGGACGGATCACCGGCGAACGACCGGCCGATGCCACCGAGATCGGGCGGATCGAGCAGGAAGTGCGGTCGCTGCCCGGCATCGACGACGTGCAGGTCGCCACGACGGCCTATGTCACGGGAAAGGACCAGGCGACCGGGAAGTTGCTCATCGCCGACTGCGCGCAGATCGCCCGGTTGCTCTCGGTGCCGGACTGCCGGGACGGCGACGCGTTCGTCCCGCCAGGGCGCAGCCCGCTGCGACCAGGCGAGCGCGTCGAGCTCGCGGAATCGTCGTTCGGCATGGAATTCCGCGCCAGCACGCCACCGCCGGCCTGGGACGTGCCGGAGTCGGTGCGGCCGGCGACCGTGCCGTTCAGGTTCGGCACCGAGGACATCGCGATGGTCCTGACCCCAGCCGCGGGCGTCCCGGCGGAAGCCCAGAGCCTGGAGGGGTACATCCGCCTCAACCAGGCGGCCCCGAACGACCTGAGCGATCGCCTCCGCAACGTCGCCGCGGCACATTTCGCCGATTACAGCGCATGGATCGCGACGACCGGAACCAGCAGCACGGCTGCGGAGGAGGAGTCGGCCGTAGCCGCGATCCGCGCCGCGCTGCTGGCGGGCGCGCTGCTCACCTTCGCGCTCATCGGGTGCAGCCTGTTCGTCTCGGCGGCCGAGCAGATCCAGGAACGACGCAGGCCGCTGGCCGTGCTCGGGGCGGTGGGCGTCCCGAGGCGAACCCTGCGGCGGTCACAACTCCTGCAGAACGCGGTCCCGATGCTCGTCGCAACGGCGCTGGCGACGGTGGTCGGCATGCTGCTCGGCACGCTGACGGCGGTGGCCACGGATGCCGGGAGGGAAGGGATCGTCTTCGACCTGCCCGGCATGCTCGGCCTCTTCGCGTTCGCGGCAGCGGCGGTCCTGGTCGTCACGGCCCTGACCCTCCCGGCGCTCGGCCGAGCCGCCCACCCGACGGGCCTCCGCACGGAGTGACCCCGCCGGACGAGTAGTAGCGAGTGGATGGGCGCCTCCCGCCGACATAAGCAGGAGGCGCCCATCGTTGTGTTTGTCTACTCTATTAGTTCAGTGTTGAATGAAATCATCTCGCTGGCGGCGCACCATCTCGGTGATCCAGATGGGCGCGAACGGTGACGTGCAGTTCGGTGGGGTCGGGTAGTCCTTGAGCACCTCCAGGCGCTCACCGATGTCGAGTGCACGGGCGCGGTGCTCGGCGTGACTGATCCCGATCTGGGCCAGGCAGCTGTTCATTGCCCACTGCAGGCGGTCCGGGGCGCCTTTCATCTCCGCCTCGATGACGTCGAGCAGCTCCGCGAGGTCGAGGCCCTCCGGCTTCTTCGCCACGCGTTCGGTGGTCAGCGCCCAGCCGGCGCTCGCGACCACCGGATCCGGATCGGCGGACCAGGCCAGGCGCAGCTCTTCGGCGTGCGGGCTCTTCTTCACCACGTAGTTCACGAGCCAGTCGTGCACCTTGGGGGTGCGCGCCTCGCGCAGCATGACGTCCAGCTCGGCACGCTCGAACGCCTTCGGGCGGCAGATCAGCGTCGCCAGCAGCCTCGCAGCGGTGTCGCCGGTCTCCCAGAGTTGGCGCGCGAGTTCCTGCTGCGTCTTCAGCCGCTTCGCGAGCGCGCGCAGCTTGCCGAGGTTCACACCGTGATCGTCACCGTGCTTCTCGTTCACCTTGCGCGCCTTCGGGTCCTCGAGCGCGGCCAGCTCGGCCATCACCTCGGCCACCGACGTCTCAGCCACCTCGGCCTCCTGTCCATCACGTGTGGGATCAGCCTACGAGGCAAGGGATGTCGCGCCGGGCAATTCGGTCTCTTCGGACGAGGCGCAGAGCCTCCGCTCGGTCTTTTCGGTGTGCCCATGTGAACTGATCGAATGCGGTCGGGGACGCTCTGTGAACACTCAATAGGGTGAGTCGTGGCTCATGTCTCACCGTGGGTGATTGGATTTCCGGGGGTGAGCTCATCGTCGATCAAGAAATGAGCTGGAAAAACCCAGCAATCGCGGCGATCTTGTCGGCGTTTCTATGACGATGGCCACTCGCTGATGGTTTGGTCCTCGGTTTCCGGCTACGTAGCGTGGCCCCTCGTCGGCGCCCCCGAGCCGACGAGCAAGACCGGAAGTCCGCTTCGCCGAACCCTGCCCAGCGGGCCCTTCCGACCCCCGACACGTGCATCAGGGCAGGGGCCTGACGACGACGGCGAACCCGGCGTCCCGGCCGAGCAGTCTCGGCCGCGCCGGTCGCCGCCCCTGGCGTCAGCGCAGGCGTTGCTGGAGACGAAGAACATGGCTAGCTCCCGAGGCAAGCACCGCAAGTCCACCACCGGCCGCAACGTCGCGCGGGTCGCCCTCGCCGGCGCGGTCGTCGCCGCTCCGTTCGCCCTGGCCCTGCCGGCCAACGCCGCGTCGCAGTCCACCTGGGACGCCGTCGCGAAGTGCGAGAGCGGTGGCAACTGGTCGATCAACACCGGCAACGGCTACTACGGCGGCCTGCAGTTCAACCAGTCCACCTGGGCCGCCTACGGTGGCACCAGCTACGCCTCGAACGCCTCGCAGGCCAGCCGCGAGCAGCAGATCGCGGTCGCCGAGCGCGTGCTGCAGAAGCAGGGCCCGGGCGCCTGGCCGGTGTGCTCGAAGAAGGCGGGTCTGACGGCCGGTGGCGGCCTGCAGAACCAGAGCGTCTCTTCGACCACCACGAAGAAGACCACTCCGAAGACGGAGACCAAGCCCAAGGTCAAGACCGAGACCAAGAAGACCGAGGTCAAGAAGACCGTCCAGGTCGAGGGCGCCTACACCGTGCAGGCCGGCGACACGCTGAGCTCGATCGGTGCCCAGTTCGACGTCAGCTGGCAGTCGATCTTCGAGAAGAACCACGGCGTTGTCAGCGACGCCAACCTGATCTTCCCGGGGCAGCAGCTGACCGTGAAGTGACCCGTCCGGTCCGCGTGACCGGGCGACAGCAAGGGACCCCGCCTGCCTCTCTCCGGCGGGGTCCCTTGCATTTCCGGTCGAGGCGCGGGAAACGGGCTCATTTCAGCTTGCGGCGGCGCAGGTCGCTGCGGATGTCCCACGCGGTCCAGCTGACGCCGCCCAGGGCGAGGCCGGACATCAGGATCAGCACCAGGACTTCGGTCACGGCGGGCTCCCTTCGAGTGGGACCGTCGGAGTGCTTCCCGAGCCTAATGACCGTTCCGTTGATCGCCGAACGTGTTGAGTTTTCAAACCCGATCGAGCGAAGTGTCCACATCGTCCGATCGTCGCTGACACCTCGAATTCCGCGTGCCCGAGGCGAATTCGGCGCATGGTCCGGACGCGCGCCCCGTCACTCGCCTTGTACGTTCCGTGTCTTCCGATCATCACCCGGGATGAATGCTGCCCGGCAGGGTGATTCATCGGCATGTTGGGACCGGTCGCATCGCCCGTTGCCCCGATCATTCTCGTGATCAAGCCCGGCCGTGCGCTCGGTGCGGGAAACGGCACGTGCCGCGGGAAAGGGGGAGAGCAAGATGGACGCAGGTCATTACGCCGCGCTGGTGGAGGTGACCGCCTTGGGCGGCTGGGTCGGCCCGACGACGATCGCCGCCGGTGCCCTTCTGCTGATCGTCGCGCTGTTTCGCCGAACGCGCGCCACACTGGCGAAGAAGCGACGGACGGCGCGCCCGAGTGCGGCCCATTGGTGGTGACGCGTCATCCGGAGCTGGCCTAGGCGTGTCGCGCGTGTGCGGGCGCCGAGGGGGGAGGGACGCATGACCGACACCACGCGGGACTCGAGGGAGGCGGCGGAGCGCGCCCCGACCGCAGACCGGCCGGCCGATCAGAGCTGGCGGGTCGTCCCGGCACCGCCGATGCGCAGGGCGCAGCGCCAAGACCTGCGCACCGCCATCGCCGTCGATCTGGGGCGGCTGGCGGCGTCGATGTCGCGGCGGCTCGGCATGGGCAGCGGCGGGATGATCGGCGGCCGGCTCGCGCTGAGCGTACAACCGAGAGCCCTGCGCAGGCTGGCAATCGGGCGGCGTGTCGTGATGGTCACCGGGACGAACGGCAAGACGACGACCACGCAGATGGTGGCCGAGGCGTTGCGCTCGCAGGCTCCCGCCGTCAGCAACGGCACCGGCGCGAACATGCTCGATGGACACGTCGCCGCGCTGATGACCAGGCCGGACGCCCCGTTCGCCGCGCTGGAGGTCGACGAGCTGCACCTGGCGCAGGTGACCGAGCAGTTCGAGCCGGCCGTGATCCTGCTGCTCAACCTCAGCCGGGACCAGCTCGACCGGGTCGGCGAGATCCGCACTGTCGCCGCGAGCCTGCGACGCGCCCTGGCGCAGGCGCCGGGCGCGCAGGTGATCGCGAACCGGGACGACCCGAACATCGTCTTCGCCGCCGCCGGTCATCCCGCGGTCACCTGGATCTCCGGTGGCGTGCGCTGGAAGGACGACGCGCTGAACTGCCCGAACTGCGGCGCGTTCATCGGCGACACCGACCGGGACTGGCGCTGCGCCTGCGGCCTGGCGCGTCCCGCCGCGGACTGGACGGTCACCGGAACCGGCGCGGTGTCCGCCGATGGTTCCCACCACGAGCTCGCGCTGTCGCTGCCGGGCCACGTCAACCGGGTCAACGCGACGTTCGCGCTGGCCGCGGCGCTGCACCTCGGCTGCGACGAGGACGCGTCGCTGGCCCGGATCGGGCGGATCTCGGATGCCGCCGGCCGCTACCAGACGGTCCGGCTCGCCGGGCGGGACGCCCGGCTGCTGCTGGCGAAGAATCCGGCCAGCTGGCTGGAGATGCTCGACCTCGTCGACGGTGGCGACGCACCGCTGGTGCTGGTGGTCAACAGCCGGGAGGCCGACGGCTACGACGTTTCCTGGCTGTGGGACGTGGATTTCGAGGTCCTGCGCGACCGGCCGGTCCGGGTGGCGGGGGACCGGGCGCTGGATCTGGCGGTGCGGCTGCGCTACGCCGAGGTGCCCTGCGCCGTGTCGTCCGATGTGGACGAGGCACTGGCCGGGTCGGCCACCGGCGTGCCGGACGTGATAGCCAACTACACCGCCTTCCGCGACCTCGTGACCAGGAGCCGGCGATGATGCGCGACCGCGTCCGGCTCGCACTGGTGCTTCCCGACCTGCTGGGCACGTACGGCGACCGGGGCAACGTGCTGGTGCTGGCGCAGCGGCTGAAGTGGCGCAACATCGACAGCGAGACGGTGACGGTGCTCTCCGATTCCGCCGCGGTGCCGGAGTCCTGCGACCTGTACCTGATCGGCGGTGGGGAGGACGTCGCGCAGGTGGCCGCGGTCCGGTTCCTGCACCGCGGTCCCGGGCTGCGGCGCGCGGTGGAACGCGGCTCCCCGGTGCTGGGCATCTGCGGTGGCCTGCAGGTGCTCGGGACGAGCTTCGTCACCGGCGACGGCGTGGAGCACGCCGGCCTGGGCGTGGTCGACGCGGCCACCGAGCCGGGCAGCGGGCGCGCGATCGGCGAGGTGACGACGCAGTCCACCCTGGGCGGCGTCGGGATGCTCACCGGGTTCGAGAACCACCTCGGCCGCACCCGGGTCGGCCCCGGCTCGCAGCCGCTGGGCCGGGTGACGCGCGGTATCGGCAACGGTCACGACGATGCCGAAGGCGCGGTCCGCGGGCACGTCGTGTGCACCTACCTGCACGGACCGGTGCTGGCGCGCAACCCGAAGCTGGCCGATCTGCTGCTGGAATGGGCGATCGGCGAACCTCTGGAGCCGCTGCCCGATCCTCCGGAGCTGCGCGCGCTTCGCGCCGAACGAACCCGGCCGCACGTCCGCAACCGCAAGTGACCGTCAGTGGCGGAAGATCCGGGCCAGCCGGTCGACCGCGGGTCGCAGCTCCGGGGCACGGAAGAGCGCCAGCGCGCCGAAGCTGACCGCCAGCACCACCACCGTGTGCACCACCAGCGAGAACCAGGCGTCGGCGACCGGCCCGAACGGGCCGAACGCGCTGCGCAGTCCGGCGAGGGCGGCGAGCCCGCAGGCGCAACCGAGCAGGGCGGCGGCGATCGCGCGCCCGATCCCGGCGAGGGTCCGGCGGGTCTGGACCGGGCCGACCCTGCGGTGCAGCCAGATCTGGCCGGCGATCGCGCCGATCACGAAGCTCACCGACATCGCACCGGTGACGCCGACGACGAGATCGCGCGGATCCAGCACGGCGAGCGCGACGTAGCACAGCACGCTGCGGACCAGAACCATGATCACGTTGATCCAGGTGGGCGTGCGGGCGTCCTTCATCGCGTAGAACGCGCGCAGCTGCAGCATCGTGATCGCGAACGGGACCACGCCCAGCGCGGCGGCCGCCAGCGCCCAGCCGAGCCGGTCCGCAGCCGCGACGTCGCTGGCGCCCAGCGAGAAGAACGCCACGCCGATCGCGCCGCCGGCGACCGCCAGCAGCGCGCTGATCGGCATCAGCAGCACGGCGCTCAGCCGGCTGCCCAACGACACGTCGGCGACGAACTCCGCGGTGTCCTCGGCCGCGGCCGCGCGGCTGATCCGGGGCATCAGCGCGGTGAGCAGCGAGACGCCGAGCACGCCGTAGGGGACCTGCGACAGCAGCCAGGCGTAGTTGAAGGTCGCGACGCTACCGGTGGTGCCCTGCCCGGTGACGCGGGTGATCACCACCATGCCGGCCTGGCTGACCAGCGTGTAGAGCACGACCCACCCGGCGAGCCCGCCGAACTCGGACAGCCTGCGGTCCCAGCCCCACCGCCAGCGGAACCGGAAACCGCTGCGGCGCAGCGAAACGGCCATGATCGCCGCTTGGGCCGCGATGCCCAGCGCGGTGCCGATGCCCAGGACCAGCAGCTTCGGCTCGCCCATGCGCACCGGGTGCGCCGAGATCTCGCCGGGCACCAGCGCGTACACCACGACTGTGGTGATCACGACGACGTTGTTGAGCACCGGGGCCCAGGCCGGGGTGCCGAACACGCCGCGCACGTTGAGGATCGCCTGCAGCAGCGCGGACATCCCGTAGCAGACGATGCCGGGCAGCAGCAGGTAGGCGAACGCCGTGGTCAACGCGGCGTTGGCCCGGGTGTCGGGGCCGAGGTAGAGCTCGGTGAGCAGCGGCGCGGCGGCCACCGCGGCGGTGGTGGCCGCGATCAGCAGCACCCCACCCATGGTGATCATCCACTGCGCGTAGGCCTCGCCCTGCCGGGCGCCCTCCTGCTGCGCCCGCACCAGCAGCGGCACCGCGATGCTCGTGAGCACCCCGCCGAGCAGGAGCTCGTTGACCACGGTCGGGAGGGTGTTCGCGACGGTGTAGGAGTCGTTGACCATGCCGAGCCCGAGAACGGCCACCAGCAGCACCTTCGCCAGCAGGCCGCTGACCCGGCTGACGGTGGTCGCCACCGCCATCGCCGCGCTGGCCCGGGCCAGCGAAGTGCCGCGCACGCTGGAATCGGCCTGCTCGACCACGACACTCCCCAGTTCTCCGGTCCCACCTGCGCCGACCGTGCCATGAAAACCCGGCCGCCGCCTCGCGACCGCTCGTCCCATGGCAACCTGATCACACCGACGTGGACGGGGGAGGCGCTGCGATGATCGTGATCGGCGGGCTGTTGCTGGTGGCCGGGGTGGTCGTGGCGATCATCAGCGGCGGCGACATGGCGGGCGGCTGGTTGCTGCCGGTGGGCCTGATCGCCGCGGGCCTCGGGATGCTCGTCGCCGGAACGGTCGCGGCGGCTCGCCGCCGGCTCCCGCTGCGGGCGGCGGTCCGCGCGCACCGGGTCGCGCCGGTGGGCAGCCCGCTGCGGCGGGCCCGCGCGGTTCCGTCGATGATCGCCTCCACCGCGCGGGGCCGGAATCCGGTGCTGCCGCGCTACCAGCTCGCGCTCTGGCTGCTGGCCGCGGTGTACGTGGTCTCGCCGATCGACTTCATCCCGGACTTCCTGCCGCTGCTGGGCATCGGCGACGACATCGGCGTCGGCACCTGGCTGCTGACCAGCCTGTACGCCGAAGCGGGCAACTTCCTCGCCGCCCGGGAGCAGCGGTCCGGTACGGACACCGAGTAGTCCTCAGCTCGTCGTCGGGGCGGGTTCGGTGGGAGCGCGACGGCGGCGGAAGAGGCCGTGGTCGATCGACCAATTGCCGCCGTTGAAGCCCAGTGCGAGCGCGGCGACGCCGATTGCCAGCGGCAATTCGAAGCCCATGGGGGAGAACAGCCCGTGGGGCAGGTGCACGAGCAGCACCGCGCCGGCCATGTCGATGGCGACCAGGACGCCGACCAGCGGCAGCAGCAGCCCGAGGATCAGGAACACACCGCCGATCAGTTCGACCAGGGCCGCGTACCAGGCCGACGCCTGCGGGAACGGGATCTGCATGCCGGCGAAGCTCTGGGCGACCGCGCCGAGCCCGTAGTCGACGACCTTCTGCCATCCGTGCGCGATCAGGATGATCCCGATGCCCAGCCGGCCGATGAAGGCGAAGAAATCACGAACGACGTGCATGACGTGCCTCCTGTCCTGCGTCGACCCCGCTGGCGGCGCGGCCCCACCTCAAGTCTGGTAGGTGGCCGCGTCCCAGTCATCTCGGCGGAGTTCTCGCCGGGCAGGAGGGTTGGGGGCCGGCCCGCGGCCCCCAACCCGGTGGATCAGCCCTTGAGCAGGGAGCGGGCCATCACCATGCGCTGGATCTGGTTGGTGCCCTCGTAGATCTGGGTGATCTTGGCGTCGCGCATCATCCGCTCCACCGGGAAGTCCCGGGTGTAGCCGGCGCCGCCGAAGAGCTGCACCGCGTCGGTGGTGACCTCCATGGCGACGTCGGAGGCGAAGCACTTCGCGGCGGCGGAGATGAAGCCGAGGTTCGCCTCGCCGCGCTCGGCGCGGGCCGCGGCGATGTAGACCATGTGGCGCGCGGCCTCGACCTTCATCGCCATGTCGGCCAGCATGAACTGGACGCCCTGGAAGTCGGAGATGGCCTTGCCGAACTGCTTGCGCTCCTTGACGTAGGCCAGCGCCTGGTCCAGCGCGCCCTGCGCGATGCCGACGGCCTGGGCGCCGATCGTGGGCCGGGTGTGGTCCAGCGTGCGCAGCGCGGTCTTGAAGCCGGTGCCGGGCTCGCCGATGATCCGGTCGGCCGGGATCGTGCAGTCCTCGAAGTACAGCTCCACGGTCGGCGAGCCCTTGATGCCGAGCTTCTTCTCCTTCGGGCCCACCACGAATCCGGGGTCGTCGGCGTGCACGACGAACGCGCTGATGCCGTTGGCGCCCTTGTCCGGGTCGGTCACCGCCATCACGGTGTACCACTTGGACTCGCCGCCGTTGGTGATCCAGCACTTGCTGCCGTTGAGCACCCAGTGGTCGCCGTCGAGGCGCGCGCGGGTCTTCATCGACGCGGCGTCCGAACCGGCCTCGCGCTCGGACAGCGCGTAGGACGCGGTCGCCTCGCCGTTGGCGATCGAGGGCATCACCTTCTTCTTGAGCTCCTCGGAGCCGGAGAGCAGGATCGGCATGGTGCCGAGCTTGTTCACCGCCGGGATCAGCGACGACGAGGCGCAGACCCGGGCGACCTCCTCGATCACGATGCAGGTGGCGACCGAGTCGGCGCCCTGCCCGTCGTAGGCCTCCGGTACGTGCACGGCGGCGAAGCCCGCCTTGACCAGCGCGTCGCGCGCCTCGCGCGGGTACCGCTCCTGCTCGTCCACCTCGGCCGCGTACGGCGCGATCTCCTTCTCGGCCAGGGCACGCACCGCCTCGCGCAGTGCTTCGTGCTCCTCGGCCAGCTGGTAGGTGCCGAAGCTCGGGTCCACCGGGTGCCTCCTAGTTCCCCGGCTCCGCGGCCGGGTAGTCCTCGCGGTCCGCGCCGGCGGACCCCTGTTCGTGTCACCATCTTAACGGCACTGAGTGCCACTAGCAATCGTGGCCGGTGCTATATTCCGGCCATGTCCGAGGCAGCGACTCCGGCCCCCAGAACCCGTTCCGGCCGCACCCCGCACGGCCGCCGGCGGGTCCGCAGCTCCCTGGCCTTGGCCGCGATGGAGCTGTTCGGCGAGCAGGGTTTCGAAGCGACCACTGTGGACCAGATCGCCGAAGCGGCGGGTGTCGGCCGGCGCACCTTCTTCCGGTACTTCCGGTCCAAGGAGGACGTCGTCTTCCCCGGCCACGACGAGCGGCTGGCGGAGGTGGTCGAGCTGCTGGCGGCCGCCGACCCGGCGGCCGACCCCCTCGCGGTGCTCGGGCGGACCGCCGAGGTGGTGCTGGAGATGTACCTGGCGGAGCCGGAGGTGTCGCTGAAGCGGTTCGAGCTGACCCGAGAGGTTTCCGCGTTGCGGGACAAGGAGATCGCCAGCATCGATCGCTACCAGCGGGTGTTCGCGCGTTACCTGCGCGGCCGCTACGCGGACGAGCCGGGCGGCGATCTGCGCGCCGCGGTGGTGGCCTCGGCGGTGGTCGCCGCGCACAACCACGTGCTCCGCCAGTGGCTGAAGAGCGGGGGAGCGCTGGACGCGAAGGCGCTGCTGCGCGAAGCGCTGCAGCAGGTGACGGTCGCGATGTCGGGGCAGTGGGGCCGCGACGATTCCGCCGTCGAGGCGGGGGAGAACGTCGTGGTGGGCGTGGTGCGGACCGCGGCGCCTGCGGGTGTCGTCCTCAAGCACCTCGAAGAGGCCCTGCGGGACATCCGCTAGCGGCAATTCGGCACTCAGTGTCAGATCGAAAGCGGCAGCGCGATGACCAAAAATATCGATTATATCTATTTCTTCAGTGTTGAATGAAATCATGCTGCGAACCGCACGACGGCACAGCGGCGGGGGCAGGAGCCCGCTGCGAACTTCGCCGCGCGTGGGGCTCAGCCGGTCATCGAGCGGACCCGCTCGATGACCGGCGCGAAGGCGTCCATGTACGGGCCGTGCACGGTGTAGTAGGTGAAGCCGTAGCGCTCGCGGTTGCGGAGCACTTGGTCGGCGATCTGCTCGACGCTGCCGATGAAGGCGAACGGCGTTTCCAGGAGCTCTTCGGCGGTCATCATCGAGCCGTACCGCTCCAGGAGCTTCTCGGCTGCGGCCGCTCGGCCATCGGTGATCACGACCACCTGCGTCAAGGCGTGCCACTGCACGCGATCGGCGCGATCTCCGGCGCGTTCGCGGGCGTAGCGGACCCGCTCGTCGGCTTCGGCCGCCGTGCCGATGCGCAGCGTCCCCGGCGGTTGCCCCTTGACCTGGAAAGCCCCGGCGATGCCGATGACGTCCGCGGATTCGGCGGCGATCTGCAGGATCCGGTCGCCGGTGCCGCCGACGATCAGCGGTGGCCCGTAGCCGCCGAAACCGGAGCGCTGCACGGGGCGCAGGACCGGGATGCCGAAGTTCTCGCGCATGGCCGCCTGCTGTTCGTAGCCGTCCGCGGCGAACAGCAGGCCGAGCTCGTCGATAGTCGCGCGCAGTCGTTCGGCGCGGCTGCCGAACGGTTCCCACTCGATGCCCGCCTCGTCGAACTCCCACTTCATGTGGCCGGCGCCGAGGCCGACTTCGAGGCGGCCGCCGGTGAGGACGTCCGTGGTGGCGATCTCGCGGGCCAGCAACGCCGGGTTCCAGAACGGTGCGTTGAGCACGAGGGTGCCGACCCGGAGCCGCTCGGTGGCCTGCGCGGCGGCGACGAGGGTGGGGAAGGGGGACGCGATGCCGAGGTGGTCGGCGGCGAACACCGCGTCGTACCCGTACCGCTCGGCGCGGCGGCAGGTCTCGGCGAAGGCCGCGGGCTCTTCCAGCCCGAAGATGTTGTAGGAGAAGCGGAAGTCGGTCATGGGGATCATGCTGCGGCATGCCCCGGACGACCACCAGGGGTTCAGCACTCGGCGAACGTCTCATATCATTAAAATCTATTGTTTCAGTATTGAATGAAATAAAGGCACAGTGTCGAACACCCACCATCACCTGCCGAAAAACCGCTAGGAAGCGGGGGCCGACGTCTCTAGCCTTGCTCGGCAATGGTTTTCGTGAATCGGGGAGTGGGAATGGTCGGGTCGGTGCGTTTCGATCCGTTGTCACGGCAGGATTTCGGGTTGCTGCAGAGCTGGCTGTCGGCCCCGCACGTGCGGGAGTGGTGGCGTGGCGCGGAGCCGACCGCGGACCTGGTGGAGCAGGAGTACGGCCCGTCCGTGGACGGGGTGGATCCGGCGCGCTGCTTCGTGATCAACGTGGCCGGGGAGCGGGTCGGGATGATCCAGTGCTACCGGATGGCGGACGAACCGGAGTGGGACGCGCTCGTGGGGATTCCGGCGGCGGCCGGCGTCGATTACCTGATCGGGATGCCCGGCCGATGCGGGCTCGGTATCGGCCCGTCGGCGATCGCGGCGTTCACGGAGCTGGTGTTCGGCCTCTACGACGACGTCGAGGCGATCGTCGCGGTGCCGCAGGCGGACAACCAGGCGTCCCGCCGGGCGCTGGAGCGAGCGGGGTTCGAGCTGATCGAGGAGCGAGACCTGGAGTCCGATGATCCGTCGGACTCGGGTGTCAGCGCGATCTACGAGTTCCGCCGCTGATCGGGCGATCCACTGTGGATGCGCGGTTCAGCACGCGATGCCGGAGGACTGCAGGTGCCGGCGCACCACGTCCCAGCGCGGATCGACAGGTTCGGGCCGTTGCGTCCCGACGCCGATGTCCTTGAACCCGCTGGAGGTGGCGATGCAGACCACGGGACCGTCGAACTCCTCCTGGGCGCGCGCCTGGCGGAAGCCGGCCAGCCCGGCGGCCGCGGAGATCTCGTACCACAGGCCCGCACGGGCCAGATCGTGTTGCGCCCGCGTCATTTCGGCGTCGTCCACCAGCAGTGCGCGCCCACTGCTGGCCCGGATCGCCGCCACCGGTCGGTAGCCGCTGACCTTGGAGTTGATCGCGTAGGCGGCGGTCTCGGCGACCTCGACTTCCGCCGCCGGGCGTCCTTCGGCGAGGGAGCGGGCCAGCGGGCCGCCTGCGGCGGGTTCGCAGGCGAACATCCGGGGCGTTTTCGTGGCCACGCCGAGGCGTGCCAGCTCGGCGAATCCCTTCCACACGCCGAAGAGCAGCTCGCCGTACCCGGTGGGCGCGAACACCGCCGCCGGGACGCCGAGTTCGGTGAAGATCTCGTACGCGATGGTCTTGTACCCCTCGGGGCCGAAGGCGTGTCCGGTGTGCGTCGTCGTGACGTTGCTGACCGGGTGGAAGCCCGTTTCGGCCACGATCTGGCGCAGCAGCGGCCAACGCGCTTCCGCGGGCACGGTCAGCACGACCGCGCCGTAGGCCCGCAGGAAAGACGTGACCGCAGGCGGGGTTTCGGCCGAGGTGAGCACGACGCACTTCAGCCCGGCGCGGGTGGCGTACGCGGCGGCGGATGCGCCGTGGTTGCCGGACGATGCGACGACGATCCCGTCTGCGCCCGAGCCGAGGGCGGCGCTCACCGTGCAGCGGTTCAGCCGGTCCTTGTGGCTCCAGGTGGGGTTTCGCGCTTCGTCCTTGACGAATGCGCCGTCGGCGATCTCCACCAGCGGCGTGCCGCCTTCGGCCAGTCCCGGGGCGGTCAGGGGTGGCAGCAGCGGCGCCCAGCGGTCCAGGCCGGTGCCGGTCGCGTGCTGGAACAGACCTGGCGGGACCCGGTCGTAGTCGTAGTCGACTTCGACCGGGTAGGCGATCTCGTCGGTGCTCGTGGTGGGGCAGCCGGCGGTCAGCGGCGGCCACAGCGGGTAGGCGATGTCCGGGTTGCCCATCGAGCGCTGGCCGATGGCCAGCGAGAGATCGGTTGCCACGCTTCCAGAGCGTAGCGGCCGGTGGGGCGGGGAGGGGTTCCGGTCAGTCGTAGCCGCGGATCAGATGGCTCTCGTCGTGGTCGTCGTGATCCGCGGCGGGGGTGGTTTCCACTCGGTCCTGGGCGGGCACGTGGAGTTCTCCGAAGTCCGGGGTGGGGGAGGCGGTTCGCTGCTGCGGGGCGGCGAAGTGGTCGGAGAGCGTCATGCCCGGCTCCTCTCGAAGCGGAAGTTATTGCCTGATGGTGCTTCTCGGGTTGGGAGATCGCATGGCGACCCGCGATCGCTGATCGGAAATCGCCCGGTCGGGAGGAGTACGTGTGTAGTATTAACTTCTATGATATCAGTGTAGATTGAAATTAAATCTTCAATCACCACGAACCGACTTGCTGTACACCCGCCAAGACGCATAGATGGCCAGGGGTTTCCCCTTGTGGGAGCAAGGGATTCGGGTCGAGGTGTGCGAGCCGACGTGCGGTGTTCGCGGAGTTGTTGGCCGGTCTCGTCTGAGGCGTTCCGGGTGCCCCCGTCGCCGTGTTCGGTGGCGGGCGCACCCGGGGTGGGGTCAGGCTTTCGGCGTCAGGCGGATTCCGGTGCGGGGGCCGATGTATTCGCCGTCCTCGACGACGGTTCGCCCGGCCTGGCAGACCCAGGGAATGCCGGCGGGTGGGCGCATCGGGTCCTGGTAGTCGCCGATGTCGGTGACCGCGTCGGCGTCGAAGGCGACCAGGTCGGCGATGTTGCCGGGGGCGATCACGCCGCGGTCCGGGATGCGGAAGCACCGGGCGGGCAGTGCGGTCATCCGGCGGATGGCTTCGGGGAGGGTCAGGACGCCGCGTTCGCGGGTGTAGCGGCCGAGGATCCGGGGGAAGGTGCCGGTCAGTCGCGGGTGCGGTTTGCCGCCGGTGCCGGGTGGCAGGCCGTCGGAGCCGATCATGGTGTGCGGGTCGGTCATGGCGAGTTCGAGGTCGTCCTCGTGCATCGAGAAGTTGATCATCGCTGCGCGGAGTTGCTCGTCGACCAGGACCTTGATCAGCGCGTCGACGGGTTCGGTGCCGTGGTGCGCGGCGAGTTCGGCGATGGTGCGGCCTTCGTGGCGGTGGCTGGCGGTGGTGGCGATGAGGATGCGGTCCCAGGCGGTGCGTTCGCCGATGGTGGCGGCGAGGTCGTCGCGGCCGGTCTTGCTGCGGAGGCGGGCGATGGTCTGTTCGGCGGTGCCGGCGAGGTACGAGGTGGGGAGGACGGCGGTGAGCATGGTGGAGGACGCGGTGTAGGGGTAGACGTCCTGGACGACGTCGTGGCCGGTGTTGCGGGCTTGGTCGATCTTGTCGAGGGCGGGCCGCATCTTGCCCCAATTGTCCGATTTAGTGGCTTTGAGGTGGGACAGGTGGGTGCGTCCCGCGGTGGCGCCGATGTGGAGCGCTTCGTCGATGGATTCGAGCAGGGCGTCGCCTTCGTCGCGCATGTGCGTGACGTAGAGGCCGGTGCCGGCGAGTGCTTCGGCGACGGCGGTGAGTTCGCGGGTGGTGGAGAAGACGGCGGGTGGGTAGATCAGTCCGCTGGAGAGGCCGAAAGCACCGGCGGTCATGCCTTCTTCGAGGGCGGTTCGCATGGTGCGGAGGGCGTTGTCGTCGGGGGCGGTGTCTGCCATGCCGAGGGCGGCGATGCGGAGGGTGCCGTGGCCGATGAGGGGGCAGTAGTTGGTGACGTAGCCGGCCGCGTCGGTGGCGGCGAAGAGGTCGTGGAAGCCGGTCCAGGTGAAGTCCAGCGGTGGGAAGAGGCGTTGCAGGAAGGTGGCGAGGGTGTCGGCGTTGCGGGTGCTGCGCGGTGCGAGGCTGAAGCCGCAGTTGCCGACGATTTCGGTGGTGACGCCTTGCAGGATCTTGGTGGTGTCGTCGGTGGTGAGCAGTGGGGCGTTGTCGGCGTGGGAGTGGACGTCGATGAAGCCGGGGGCGAGGACGAGTCCGGTGAGGTCGCGTCGGGGTGTGTCGGTGGGGAGGGTGCCGGGGTGTTCGACGGCGGTGATGCGGTCGTCCTGGATGAGGATTTCGGCGGGGCGCAGGGGTGTTCCGGTGCCGTCGGCGAGGAGCGCGCCGGTGAGCAGTTCGGTGGTCACTCGGGCTGCCTTTCGGGTGCGGTGGAATAACGGTGGTCGTGTGATGTTGTCCGGTTCGTCGGTGTCTAGGGCAGGGGTGTGCGGTGCACGGTGAGTACAAGGTTCCCGGTGGGAAGCTGGTCGTGGTCGATCTGGACGTTGTGGACGGTCGGCTGGCGGATGTGCGGTTGAGCGGGGATTTCTTCTTGGAGCCGGACGAGGCTTTGGAGGACATCAACGGTGCGTTGACGGGGGCGCCGGTGGATGCCGATGGGGCGGAGTTGGCGGCGCGGATCCGGAGCGGGTTGCCGGCTGGTGCGCGGTTGGTGGGTTTCGATGCGGAGGCGGTCGGGGTCGCGGTGCGGCGGGCGTTGACGCGTGCGTCGGATTGGGCTGATCACGAGTGGCGGTTGGTCCACGATGGGCCGCAGACGCCTTTGATGCACATGGCGTTGGACCAGGTGTTGGCCGAGGAGGTGGCGGCGGGGCGGCGTGCGCCGACGTTGCGGTTCTGGGAGTGGGCGGCGCCGGCGGTGATCATCGGGAGTTTCCAGTCGGTGCGCAATGAAGTGGATGTGGCTGGTGCGCAGCGGCATGGGGTCGAGGTGGTGCGGCGGATCACCGGTGGTGGGGCGATGTTCGTGGAGCCGGGGAACACGGTGACGTATTCGCTTTATGCGCCGGGTTCGCTGGTGGCGGGGATGACGTTCGCGGAGTCGTACGCGTTCTTGGACGACTGGGTGCTGGGTGTGTTGCGGGAGTTGGGGTTGAACGTGTGGTACCAGCCGTTGAACGACATCGCGTCGGATGGCGGGAAGATCGGTGGTGCGGCGCAGAAGCGGTTGGTGTCGGGTGCGGTGCTGCACCACGTGACGATGTCCTACAGCATCGATGCGGACAAGATGGGTGAGGTGTTGCGGGTGGGGAAGGAGAAGTTGTCGGACAAGGGGATCTCGAGCGCGAAGAAGCGGGTGGATCCGTTGCGGCGGCAGACGGGGTTGGCTCGTGAGGTGATCATCGAGCGGTTGATCGAGGGGTTCCGCCGGCGGTTCGGGTTGTCCGATGGTCCGGTGTCGGAGGGCGAGCGGCAGCGGGCGCGCGAGTTGGTGGAGTCGAAGTTCGCGACGCGGGAGTGGTTGCTGCGAGTGCCGTGACCGGGTCAGGTGAGCAGGCCGGGTACGCCGGGGGTGGTTCGGCGGCGGCGTAGCCAGATCTTGCGGGTTCCGTCGGCGTAGAGGAGCACGCGGGAGAGCTCCCAGCCGGAGAATTCGGCGTGGATGCTGAGTTGGGTCGCTGCGCTCCATCGGGTGACGCCCGGTGGGAGGCGCAGCGGTTGGTATTCCCAGTCGGTTTCGGTGTCGGTTCCTTCTGCGTTCACGCTCTCACCACCTGGTAGCCGGCGCCGTTGGCGGAGGCGATGTAGACGTCTCCGGTGTCTGGGTCGACTGCGACTGCGTTGGGTTGGCTGATGGTGGGGAGCCGGTGGCGTTCCTGGGGTTCGCCGCCGGCGATGTCGTAGCCGACGAGTTCGTTGGTTGCGGTCAGTGTGATCCAGGCTAGGTCGCGGGTGGGGTCGTAGGCGAGGCCGTAGGGGGCGCCGGGCACGGGGTAGCGCTGTTTCATGATCAGCGGGTCGGTGCTGAAGGCGAGGAGTTCTTGGCCTCGGGTGTCGATGGTGAGGATGCGGCCGTAGCGGTCGGTGATGGCGTTGGTGGCGCCTTGTCCGGCGCGGAGGCCTGCGCCTTTGCTGCCGGTTGCGGGGTCGATGGGCGTGATGGCGGTGGTGAGGCGGTCGAGGACCGCGATGCCGCCGCGGGTGGGCAGCAGTTGTGCCGGGCCTTGGAACTTCTCGGTGGTGGCGGTGGGGTTGCCGTTGTGGAGGACGGTGACGGTGCCGGTGTCGCGGAGGATGACGGCTGTTCGGTCGCCGTCGAGGTCGATGGCGTCGACCGGGCCGCCGGGGACCTGGGTGGGGCGTGCGGTGGCGGTGCGCAGGTCGATGCGGCTGATGAGGTTGGTGTCGGGGAGTGCGGCGGTGAGTTGGCCGCGGTCGGTGTGCAGGGTGGCGGGGGCGCTGGGGAGGGTGAGGGTGCGCGGGGTGTTGGTGCGCGTGTCCACGAGGGTGAGCTGGGGGCCGCTGGCGAGCACGAGGGTGTGGGTGTCGCGGTCGTAGGCGGCGTGTTGCACGGGGGGTGCGGGGTGGACGGTTCCTGCTGGTGGGGTGGTTGCGGGGGGCGCGGTGGCGGGTGTTGCGGCGGTGAGGGTGTCGGTGACCTGGAGGGGGTCGCTGGTGGTGTCCATTCCGCAGCCTGCGAGCAGGGTTGCGGAGAGGCAGATGATGGCCAGCCGACGCAACGGGGGTCCTCCTTGGTGCCGCGTGCCCCGCGGGTTGCGGTGCGTGTTGCTGGCTCCAGCATCCCTGATTCGGTCGGTCGGGTGGTGGTTGGCCCGGGGTGTCAGGGCTGGGCGGGGTTGCGTTCGGGGTAGCTCTGGTCGGGTGCGCTGATGTCGTCGAGGGCGGCGCGGATGGCTGGGGGGAGGGTGAGGTCTTCGGCGGCGAGGGCTGTTTTGAGCTGGGTGTTGGTGCGGGCGCCGAGGATGGGGGCGGTGACGCCGGGGCGGTCGCGGACCCAGGCGAGGGCGACGTGGACGGGTGCGGAGCCGAGGCCTTCGGCTGCGGTGAGGACGGCTTGGACGATGCGGGCGGCGCGTTCGGTGCGGTGGTGTTCGACGTAGCTGGCGAAGTGGCTGGTGGCGCCGCGGGAGTCGGGTGGGGTGGCGTTGCGGTATTTGCCGGTGAGGACGCCGCGGCCGAGTGGTGCCCAGGCGAGGAGGCCGAGGCCGTGGTGGGTGGCGGCGGGGGTGACTTCGCGTTCGATGCCGCGTTCGAGGAGTGAGTATTCGGCTTGGGTGGCGATGAGGGGGGTGCGGGTGGGGTGGGCGTTCTGGTGGGTGGCGGCGGTGGCGAGTTGCCAGCCGGCGTAGTTGGAGATGCCGGCGTAGCGGACGCGGCCGCTGGTGACGGCGGTGTCGATGGCGGAGAGGGTTTCGTCGAGGGGGACGGAGGGGTCCCAGGCGTGGAGTTGCCAGAGGTCGACGTGGTCGGTGCGGAGGCGGCGCAGTGAGCCGTCGAGGGCGGTGAGGAGGGCGCCGCGGGAGGCGCCGCCGCCGAAGGGGCCGGGTTTGCGGCGGGCGACGGCTTTGGTGGCGAGGACGATTTCGTCGCGGGGGAGTTGGGTGGTGAGGAGGTCGCCGAGGATTTCTTCGGTGTGGCCGTCCTGGTAGACGTCGGCGGTGTCGATGAGGGTGCCGCCGGCTTCGTGGAAGGTGGACAGTTGCTCGGCGGCTTCGTCGGCGTCGGTGTCGAGTCCCCAGGTCATGGTGCCGAGGGCGAGTCGGGAGACGCGGAGGCCGCTGCGGCCGAGTTGTCGGTGTTCCACGGTGGGTGAGGGTATTGCCTGTGGCGGTCGTGGGCGGTGAGGCTGCTGCGGCGGGTCTGGTTCTGGGTGTTCCGGATCACAGTTCGGGTCGTGGTGCCGGTGGGTGCCGGGTTTGTTCGTCGCTCGCTGTGATCAGCCGTTCGCTGACCTGGTGGAATGTGGTTGCCCGGGGTGGGGGAGGGCGGGCGGTGGGAATGCTGCAAGATTTGGGCTTCGAGCTTGGCGGCCGGTGGCCGGTGGGCGCACAAGGGTTTCCGCGATCGTGCTGGAGTGGGTTTCGTTGTCGTGGTTGCAGGCCATGGTGTTGGCCGTGGTCCAGGGGCTCACGGAGTTCCTTCCGATTTCTTCGTCCGGTCATCTGTCGATCGTGTCGAAGTTGTTCTTCGGTGACGATGCTGGTGCGTCGTTCACGGCGGTGACGCAGATCGGTACCGAGCTGGCGGTGGTGATCTTCTTCCTGAAGGACATCGTCCGGTTGGTGGGCGTGTGGTTCCGGGGTTTGGTGAACGCCGAGGTGCGGCGGACGCAGGATTACCGGCTGGCCTGGTACGTGATCGTCGGTAGTTTGCCGATCGGCGTGCTGGGTTTCCTGTTCCAGGACTTCATCCGGTCGACGTTCCGGAGCCTGTGGATCACGGGCACGACGTTGATCGTGTTCGGTGTGCTGATGGGGTTGGCGGAGCGGTTCGGTCAGCAGCGGCGGTCGCAGGACCGGTTGCGGTTGAGCGATGGCGTGGTGATGGGTTTCGCGCAGGCGTTGGCGTTGATCCCGGGTGTGTCGCGGTCGGGTGGCACGATCACGGCTGGTCTGTCGTTGGGGCTGGACCGGCCGACGGCGGTGCGGTTCTCGTTCTTGCTGGCGATTCCGGCGGTGTTCGCGGCGGGGTTGTCGGAGATCCCGCACGTGTTCGAGCCGAGCCCGTACGGGTTGCAGCCGACGACGGCGCAGATGATCGTGGCGACGGTGGTGGCCGGGGTGATCGGGTATGCGGTGATCGCCTGGTTGCTGCGGTTCGTGGAGCGGCACAGCGTGTACTTGTTCGTGTGGTACCGGATCGCGTTGGGTCTGCTGGTGTTCGGGTTGTTGGGTTTCGGCGTCATGCAGCCGTGATCCGGTGATCGGGGAGCGCGGTCGGCACCGTCGGGTGCCGGCCGCGTTTTCGTTTGCCGGGGGTTGTGGTGGGTGGCGCGGGGGTGGGGCCTACAGTCGGCGGGCGTGGCGACTCTCATCCTGTTGCGGCATGCGCGGTCGGCGGCCAATGGTGCCGGTACGTTGGCGGGGCGTTCGCCCGGTGTCGGGTTGGACGAGACCGGGGTGGGCCAGGCGGCCGGGTTGGTGGACCGGTTGGCGGGGGTTCCGCTGGCCGGGATCGTGGTGTCGCCGTTGCAGCGGTGCCGGGAGACGGTGGCGGGGCTGGCCGCGCAGCGGGGGCTTTCGCCGGTGGTGGAGCCGGATCTGGCGGAGGTCGACTACGGCGAGTGGACCGGCCGGAAGATCACCGAGTTGACCGCGGAGCCGCTGTGGAAGGTGGTGCAGCAGCATCCGTCGGCGGCGGTGTTCCCGGGTGGCGAGGGGTTGGCGCAGGTGCAGGCGCGGTCGGTGGCCGCGGTGCGGGCGCACGATCGCGGGTTCGGTGCGGATGCGGTGTGGTTGGCGTGCACGCATGGCGATGTGATCAAGTCGGTGCTGGCGGATGCGTTGGGGCTGCACCTGGACGGGTTCCAGCGGATCGTGGTGGATCCGTGTTCGGTGAGCGTGGTGCGCTACACCGAGACGAGGCCGTTCGTGTTGAAGGTCAACGACACCGGTGGGGACGTGTCGGGGTTGGTGCCGCCGGTGGATGCGGCGAAGTCGGATGCCGTCGTGGGTGGGACGACGGGTTCGTCGGATCGCTGAGCCGCGCTAGTTGCGCAGTGCCACGAGGTGGCAGCGGGCGTCTGCGGGCAGGAAGCGCTGGGTGCCGCCGGTGAAGCGGACGAGGACCTGCTCGTTGGTGGCGGGGGTGACCTGGTCGACGATGCCGACGGGCCCGATCGGGCCGTAGATGCGGATGGCGTCGCCGGGGAGCAGTTCGTCGGCGTAGACCTGTTCGAGGTTGGTGGCGGCCGAGGCGGGCCGGATCCAGCGGGTGGTGGCGAACCAGAGGGCGTAGGCGGCTGCGGGCAGGATCAGCGGCAGCCAGGTGTTGAGGTCGATGAGGGCGAGGCCGAGTGCGGTGCCGGTGAGCGCGGCCCAGAGCCCGGAGCTGATCGGTCGTGCGCCCAGCTGGAGCCAGCCGGTGGTGCGGATGGTGCCGTCGGGTCGGTGGCCGCGGGGTGGCGGCGGGATGTGGTCGAGGTCCGGCTCGTCGCCGTCGGCGTCGTCGCGGGTGTGGTGCGCGGTGATCTTGCCCAGGGGTTCGCGGGCGGTGTCTTCGGGTTGCACCCGGGGGATTTCGGCGGTGACGTCCAGCGCCGCGGTGTCGGTGTCGGCCGGTGGCTCCGGGTTGGCCGGCGGCGCCGGCTTGTCGGTGGGGGAGGTCGCCAGTGGCTGGTCGAAGTCGGCGTTCTCGGGGTTGAGCAGGGTGCGCAGCATCGTGATCTCCATGCCGCGGCGTTGTCCGCATTGCGGGCAGGCCATCGCCACGCCGGTGGGGGCGGCGGGGTCGGTGATGGTGGTCAGCGGGCCGTGCCCGTGGGGGCATTGCGGGGCGTGGGGGCCGTTTTCCAGGATGCGCAGGGCGCTGGTGTGGTGGCGGTCGGTGTCGGGGTTGTTCTTGTTCACCATTGCGTGGTCCACCTCAGCTTGCCGTGGTCGTCGCGTTCGCAGCTGGCGGCGGCGCCCGAGGAGGTGCGGCCGACGTCGCCTTCGCGGGAGCAGCGTTCGCCTTCGGTGACTTCCGGGACCCAGTCGTCGCCGCTGGTGGAGGTGGTCGTGGGCCGCCCGTGGTCCCAGCCCGGGGGCGTGGGCGCGCGGGTGGGTTGCGGGCGGCTGCTGGTCGTGGTGGTGACCGGTGCCGCCGTGGTGGTGGGTTGCGGGCGGCTGCTGCTGGTCGTCGGGGGCGCGGCCGGTTCCGGCTCGGTGGTTTCCGCGGCCGTGGTGGTCGTGGTGACCGCCGTGGTGGTCGGCGCGAGGTAGTCGACGGGGGCGCGCGGGGGCGGTGGAGTGGCGACGTCCTGGCTGCCCGCGGGCAGGGCGCTGAGGGCGCCGGCGCCGGTCGCGGTCAGCAGCGCGACGGCGGGCAGCAGACGTGCCGCCAGCGGGGTCCGCCACCACCAGCGGCGCAACGGGTCGGGGTGCTCGGCGGGCAACTGGTCACTCCGTTCGTGTAGTGCCGGTTGTTGTCCTGTCCCCGACCCGGCCGGCGAATCGTAGCGAATTCGTCATGATTTCGTGTCGGACGGTCCACGCGCCCGGCGGTTCACCGGCCGGTTGCCGGAGCGTAGGCACCCCGCGGGAGCCTGCTTGTGATCTCCATCGCAGCACGCGGAGGGCGTGGCGGGGTCAACTGGAAACGCATGCGCGGACACGAAGAGTCGCCACCATCGGTGTCCGATGTGGACTGTCCGAAGCGGACCGTTGCCCAGTGACCCGGGGGTCCGCGAAGCCGGTCTGGTTTCAGCCGGTTTCAAGGGGGAGTTGTGGCCGGTCCGGCCGGGTCACGCCGACATGCGCTGTTGTGCTTCCTGTGTCGCCGCGACGTCCTTGCGCAGTTCGTCCAGCGACAGTCCCACCGCGTCGGCCACCGCTGCGACGGTGAAGAACGCCGGGGTGGGGATGCGGCCCTTCTCGATCTTGCGGAGCGTTTCGGTGGAAATCCCGGACGCGGCGGCGATCTCGACCATGCTGCGCGTGCCGCGGGCCTCTCGCAGCGCCTGGCCGAGGAGTTCGCCCCGTTGGCGTTCTTGCTCGTTCAGCGGCACGCGCACCATGGCCGTGATACTAATATCGGTATAGTTATTGGGTCCAGTGGTGTGGGAGAGACGCACGTGATCGAACTGAAGACGCCCGCCGAGATCGACGCGCTGCGCGAAGCGGGCCGCATCGTCGCCCGAGCGCTGCACGCCGTCCGCGAGCACGCCACCACCGGCACCACGCTGCGCGAACTCGACGAACTCGCGCACACCACGATCACCGACGCCGGCGCACAACCGGTGTTCCTCGGCTACCGGCCCAACTGGGCGCCCACCCCGTTCCCCGGCACCATCTGCGCCTCGGTCAACGACGCGATCGTGCACGGCATCCCCAACGGGCAGCGGCTCGCCGACGGCGACCTCGTCAGCATCGACTGCGGCGCCCGCCTGCAGGGCTGGGTCGGCGACGCCGCCATCACCTTCAGCGTCGGCACCGCCCGCCCCGAGGACACCCGGCTGGCCGACACCACCGCGCAGGCCCTCGCCGACGGCATCGCCGCCGCCCGGCCCGGCGCCCGCATCGGCGACATCTCCCGCGCCATCGGCGTCGTCGGGCGCAGCGCCGGCTACGGCATCCCCGACCCCCTCGGCGGCCACGGCGTCGGCCGAGACATGCACGAAGCCCCGTTCGTGCCCAACGACGGCCCCGCCGGCCGCGGCACGCCGCTGCGCCCCGGGCTGGTCCTGGCCATCGAGCCGATGTTCCTCGCCGGCGGCCGCGACGACATCCGCACCGCCGACGACGGCTGGACCGTGCTCACCGGCGACGGCAGCCGCGCCGCCCACGTCGAGCACACCATCGCCATCACCGAGGACGGCCCGCGCGTGCTCACCATGCCCTGACACCGGGAACAACGCGGAACCCGGGGAAACGCGCGCCGGCGGGCTCCGGCAAAACGGGGGCGTGGCAGGAATTGCGGCGAGCAGCCGATGCGGACGCAATTCCGCCGGCCCCGAACACCTTTTGACCGGAATAGGCGAAAACGGTGATGATCAACGCCACATGCCGCCGCCGGAACGGATCCGGATACTGGACGGTGAGCCCCGCGCACAACGCGCACGTCCAGTACGAGGGATCATGAAAAAGCACTTCGCGTTCATCAGCATGCCCGCCGCCGGACACATCAACCCCACCCTGCCCCTGGTGACCGAACTGCTGCGCCGCGGCCACCGGGTCAGCTACGCCACCGGCCCGAAGATGGTCCAGGCAGTGGAAGCCACCGGCGCCGACGTCGTCGAACTCCCCACCGACGTGCCGGAAATACCGCCCCAGTCGCAATCCGTCCCGCCCCCGGTGGCGAGGCTGATGCAGTTCTTCATCGACGACATCAAGAACAGCTTCCCGCCGCTGCGCGAGCACTTCCGCGCCGACCCGCCGGACGCCGTCTGCGTCGACGTCATGAGTCCCATCGGGCGCATGCTCGCCGACGACCTCGACATCCCGGTGATCGCACTGATGCCCAGCTTCGCCACCAACGAGAAATTCTCCCTCCTCGACACCGTCGCCAAGGACAACCCCGCATTCTCCCCCGAGGCCTTCGCCGAATTCGGCCGGCGGATCCAGGAGATCGGCGCCGAGTTCGGCGTCCGCGCCCAACTGCCCTTCGGTGCGCCGCCGGCCGAGCTCAACCTGGTGTTCCTGCCCCGGGAATTCCAGCTCGCCGCCGACACCTTCGACGAGCGGTTCCACTTCATCGGCCCGCTGCTCGGCGACCGCCACGAGCAGCCCTGGCAGCCCCGCGACGCAGCCGCCCCGCTGCTGTTCATCTCCCTGGGCACCGCGTTCAACAACCGCCCGGAGTTCTACCGGATGTGCTTCGAGGCGTTCGCCGACAGCCCCTGGCAGGTCGCCATGTCCACCGGGCAGCACGTCGACCCCGCCGGCCTCGGCGAGATCCCCGCCAACTTCGACGTGCGCGCCTCCTTCCCGCAGCCCGCGGTCCTGCGCCACGCCACCGTCTTCCTCTCCCACACCGGCATGAACTCCACCATGGAATCCCTGCACGCCGGGGTGCCCCTGGTCGCCGTGCCGCAAATGCCCGAACAAGCCGCCAACGCCACCCGCGCCGAAGAACTCGGCCTCGGCCGCCGCCTCGACCCCGACACCGTCACCGCCGCCGAACTGCGCACCGCGGTCGACGGCATCGCCACCGACGAACAGGTCCGCGCCAACCTCCAGCGGATGCGCCAGATCATCCACGACTGCGGCGGCGCCACCGCCGGAGCCGACGCCCTCGAAGCCCACCTGAACTGACCCCGGCAACCCGCTGTTGGGCATCCCCACCCGGGATGCCCAACAGCGGTCGGGCCTACGTCAGGCAGAACTCCTTCTACCGGCGCCCGCCGAACTGCCACGTGTGCACCTCGACATCGGCGTAGCGATCCGCGTCGAGGACACCCCGCGCCTCGCCCGGGTCCTGCGCCTGGACCAGCGCCGCCGTGCCCAGCCAGGCAGTGCCGTCGTCGGACAGCAGCGGCCCGTACGCGATCAGGTCGTCACGGCCCCGCGGCACCTCGAGGTCCACCGGCTGCCCCGCACCGAGACCGAGCACCAGGTACCGGTTGCCGCCGCTGCTGCCGCCGGGGAAGTCCCACATCGTGCGGCCCAGCACGTTGCGCCAGCGCCGCAGCAGCACGTCCCGGTACGCCCCGGCCTGGTAACTCGGCTCGTCGAAGGCGAACGCGCGCGCAGCAGCGGGATCAGGCAGATCGACGATGTGCACGCTGCCGGTCGGCGTGTCGCCGTCGAGGGTCGGCCCCCGGGCGATCATCACGTCCGCAAACCGGTCCATGTAGGACCAATGCGCTTCCAGCAGCGCCTCGCGCAGCCCCAAAGAGCCGGGTCGGTCGCGGTGATAGCAGAAGAACTCCATGCCGACAGTCTTCACCCCAACTGGCAGAGCACGCGGGGCAGCCGGAGTACCGGTGTTGGCGTTTGATCAGAGCGGCAGCGTGTCACGGATTGCCTGGACCACGGCGTCCGGCCGGAGCCAGACGATGCCCGAGTGCCCGGCATCGTCCAGGCGGCGGACCTGGGTTCGGGGGCGCGCCGCGGCCAGGTCGGTGTACAGCCGGTGCTTGGTCTGGTTGGACTCGGCCAGCGATGCGTGCGCTTCGGGCGGCACCAGCTCCTCGGCGAACGCGTCGGTCCCCATGGCGGACACGAAGATCAGCGGCACCTCGGGATCGGGTCCGGCGTCGCGGACCTCGCCGAACAGCCGCGACAGGTTCATCGGCTCCCGCAGGGACTGCCGGTAACCCTCGCGGTTGAACCCCTGATCCAGCAGCGGTTCGCGGATCTCGGCGGGCCAGTCGGCGAGCGCCCGCCCGAACGTGGTCCGGTACGCGGTCCGCATCACGTCCATCTGCTCGGGCGGGAACAGGTCGTCGGTGTTCGAGTCCTGCAGCCGCTGCGCTTTCTCCTCCGGCAGGTAGTCGACGATGTCCTCGTGAGTCGGGTCGAGCAGGACCAAGCCGGCCACCTCGCCGGGGAATCGCTTCGCGTAGAGCCGCGCGTACAGACCGCCGAGTGAATGCCCGACCAGCACGTACGGGCCGGGCACGGCAGCGGCACGCAGTAGCTCGTGCAGGTCATCGGTCACCTGCGTGCCGCTGCGCGGAAGGCCCACCACGTCGCTCCAGCCCGTGCCGAGCCGGTCGTAGATCACGCTCGTGGTGAACTCCGCGACGAGGTTGTGCACGTTCCAGTAGTACAGGCCGAACATCCCACCGCCGGCCAGGAACACCACGGGCGGCCCACCGGTGCCGGACCGGTGCAGCAGCATCGCTCCGCCAGTGACCTCGTAGCGCATCCCCAGCGGCGCCCCGGCCGCGCTCGCGGTGTTCTCCACCATGCCCTGGCCGGCATCGGTATTGCTCCGGAGATCGTCCATGCCATCGATCATGCCCGGCCAGGAAGGCGAAGTGTCGCAGAAGACCGGGCCGCTCCTGTCCTCAACCCCGGCGGCCCAGCGCAATTCCTGCTCATCACAGCCGTTCTGGCGGCAGACGCGTAGCTGCCGGTCAGCCGAGGTCGGCGAGTTTGCGTGCGAGCACGGCCCGCTCTCGTTCGTTCCCGCACAGCTGCAGTGCGAGCCGAAGCTCGGTGCGCGCCTGGTCGGTGCGTCCCAGGCGGGTGAGCAGTTCCCCGCGGACGCTGGGCAGCAGGTGCGAGTTCGGTAGCGCCTGCGCGGCAGCCAGCTCGTCCACGATCGGCAACGCGGCAGCCGGTCCCCGCGCCATGCAGACCGCGACGGCCCGGTTGAGGTCGACCACCGGTGACGGTGCGAGCCGCCCGAGCGCCTCGTAGCGGAGCACGATGCGCTCCCAGTTCGTCTCCTCGACCGACGCCGCCACGGCGTGGCATTCGGCGATCGCCGCCTGCAGGCCGTAGGCGCCCAGGCCCCGGCCGATCCGCTCCGCCCGGGCCAGCGCCGCCCGTCCCCGGCGGATCGCGGCGCGGTCCCAGCGGCGGCGGTCCTGGTGCTCCAACAACACCGGCTCGCCGTCGGGCCCGGTGCGGGCGGGGAAGCGCGCCGCGGTCAGCTCCAGCAGCGCCAGCAGGCCGAAGACCTCGGGCTCGTCGGGCACCAGGCGAGTCAGCACCCGGGCGAGGCGCTGCGCCTCGCGCGCGAGGTCGAGCCGGATCAGATCACGACCGGAGCTGGCCGAGGACCCCTCGGTGAAGATCAGGTAGACCACGCTGAGCACCGAGCCCAGCCGCTCGGTGCGCTCCGCGGCCGCGGGCACCGCGAACGGCACCCGCGCCGCCCCGAGGGTCTTCTTCGCGCGGGTGATCCGGGCCTGCACGGTGGCGGTCGGGATGAGGAACGCCTTGGCGATCTCGTCGCTGGTGAGACCGCCGACGACCCGCAGGGTGAGCGCCACCCTCGCCTCCCGCGACAGCAAGGGGTGGCAGGCGATGAACATCAACGCGAGCACGTCGTCGTCGATCTGGTCGGGATCCCACAGCACGTCTTCGGTGTCCCGAGCCGGATCGGCGGGCGGGCGCCCCGAGGCCACGCCGCCCTCGCCGAGGTCGTGGGCGAGGGCGGCGTACCGCTCGTCGAGGGCGGAGCGGCGTCGGAACGCGTCGATCGCGCGACGCCGGCCGACGGTGAGCAGCCACCCCGCGGGATTGCGCGGCACGCCCTCGCGCGGCCAGGTCACCAGCGCCTCCGCCAACGCCTCCTGGGCGAGGTCCTCGGCGAGCGCGAAGTCGCCGGTGTAGCGGGCCAGGGCACCGACGATCCGCGCGGATTCGATCCGCCAGACCGCCGCGACCGCCTCGCGGCCGGTGGGGTTCGCCATCGAGTCCGGGCTCAGAGCTGGCCGGTCGCCTCGCGCCAAGCCCGCTCCTTCTTGATCCACTCGTTGTCCTGCGGGAACTCGTCGATGCTGGTGACCCGGCGGATCTCGCACTTGCTGCCCGGGCCGGCCATCGGCGCGCGCTTGGCCCACGCCACGGCCTCTTCCTTGGAGGCGACGTCGAGGATCCAGTAGCCGCCGAACAGTTCCTTGGTCTCGCCGTAGGGGCCGTCGGTGACCACCGGCGGCTGGGAGGAGTAGTCGACGACCACGCCGTCGGCGGCGTCGTCGAGGCCTTCGGCGGCGAGGAGGACACCGGCCTGGATCATCTCGTCGTTGAAGCGGCCCATCGCCTCCAGGATCTCGTTGAAGTCGACGTCCTGGAACGCCTCGAACGCCTCGTCGGTCGCGCGCATGATCAGCATGTACTTCACGGTTGTCTCCCTGGGCCTTCCGGGGTCCCGCTCGGACCCGCTCACCCCCAGGTCGAACGGGGAACGCCGCGGATCGACACGCCCGCCGAACTTTTTCCGAGGGGACTGCCGGGCAGCTTACGACCAGGCCGGTGACATGGCGATCGGCGCTGGAGATCCACACCGGGTTGCAGGTGGTCGAGAACTGGGACTCCGCCGATGACGTCGTGTTCTGCGGCACCCCCGTGAGTTGAGCCCGTCAAATGCGGGCATCAGTCACCGTCGTGCTCGGGGGTTCAATGCTGAAGGCTTACCAGCGACTCGGTTGTTCCCCGAAGCTCACCGGCGTTCCGGCCGGGTTTCGCCGAAGGTTCGCCGGTAGGCGCCGGGTGTGGTGCCGAAGTGCGCCCGGAAGCGGCGGCGCAGGTTGACCGCCGAGGCGAGTCCGACCCGGGTGGCGATGGCTTCCACCGGAAGGTTGGTCTGTTCCAGCAGTACCCGTGCCGCGTCGAGGCGCTGGCCGAGCAGCCACTGTCCCGGGCTGGTGCCGAGCTGTTCGGTGAACCGCCGGGCGAGAGTTCGGCTCGACAGCCCGGCGTGTTCGGCGAGTCGGCAGACGGTCAGGGTGTGGAGCTGGGAAGTGGCCCACTCCAGCAGTGGCGCCAAAGACTCGTCCGCCCTGGCCGGGGCGGGTTGTGCGGCGTACTGGAGTTGGCTGCCCTCCCGGTGTGGTGGCAGCACCATGTTCCGGGCGATCTGGGTGGCGTATGCCGCGCCGTGGTCGGAACGCACGAGGTGCAGGCACAGGTCGATGCCCGCACCGGTTCCGGCGCTGGTCGCCACGTCGCCGTGGTCCACGTAGAGCACGTCCGGGTCTACCTGCACCTCGGGGAAGGTGGCGGCGAGTTGAGCGGTTTGGCGCCAGTGGGTGGTGGCGCGGCGGCCGTCGAGCAGTCCGGCCTGAGCGAGGACGAAAGCCCCCGTGCAGATGGCGGCGATCCGCGCACCGCGCTGGTGGGCAGCCCGCAGCGCCTCGGTGATGGCCGGTGGCGCCGGTGTGCCGGGTGGCTGCCAGCCGGGGATGACCACGGTGTCCGCCTCCTGCAGGGTTTCCAGCCCTGCGTCGACGAGCATCGCGTAGCCGATGGTGGTCCGAAGGGGGCCGGGGTGCTCGGCGCAGATCCGGAAGTCGTAGTGGGCGGGCATGTCCTGCCGGACGGTGCCGAAGACCTCGGCGGCACAGGCGAGTTCGAAGGGGGACTGGGGTGGGTTGAGCAGCGCCACCACCCGATGACGGTTCATGGCAGAAATATACCCATGAATGTCTTTCTTGACTCTCGGCTGGGAGGCAGGTCCCGGCGAGAGTGGGCCCATGAGCGAAACCACTGAAACGGGCGTGCTGAGGACCGCGGTCCAGGTCGACGGCGAAACGGCCAGCTACCTGACGGCAGAGACCGCAGAGCAGGACGTCCCGGCTGTGTTGCTGCTGCACGGAACGTATTGGAGCCGGGTGTGGCTTCCGGTGCTGGGCCGCCTCGCGAAGGCGGGGCTGCGGCCCTTCGCGGTCGATTTCCCCGGACTGGGGCGCTCGGGGGGCGAGCTCACCCTGGAAACGGCCACGGTCCCGGCCCTTGCGGATTGGGTGGTGCGATTCGCGTCCGCGCTGAAGATCTCCGGGCCGATCGCCCTGGCAGGTCATGACATCGGTGGCGCCGTCGCCCAGCATCTCCTCGCCCACGATCGGCTGGAGGTGCCCCGGCTGGCCTTGGTCAACTCGGTCGTCTACGACTCCTGGCCGGCGCCCCACGTGGGCCGGTACCGGGACCCGGTGGTCGCCGCGGCGACCACCGTCGATGACCTCCTCGCCGCCCGCCGGCAGGCCGTGACGGGGGCGCTGGCCGGTGCCGCCACCGAGCAGCGGATCGCCGAGTACCTGGAGCCGTGGACCGATCCGCGGGTCGGACGCTCCTGGCTGGCCATGGCGGGCGCGGCCGACAGTCGCTACACCCTTGATCTCGTTCCCGCGCTGCGGCGGTCCACGACGCCCACGTTGCTGATCTGGGGCGAGGACGACGTGGACGAGAGGGTGGAGTACGCCGAGAAGTTCGCCTTGGAGATCCCGCACACCACGCTCGTACGCATCCCGGAAGCGGACCACATCCCCACGGAGAACGCCCCCGGCCAGATCGCCCGCGCCCTCATCGATTTCTTCAGGGCGTAGAGGTCTTGCTGCGGGCAACCTCGCCAAGCGCCCTGAGTCGGGCACAGCGTTGCTGCCGGCCCATCGCGAGGGCGGCCAGATCGTGGTGACCGAGCTGGACCGGCTCGGCACAGGCCCCCTGGCCGTAGCGGGAGTTCGAGGCCTTTACCGGGCGCGGAAGGCCACCGCGACGGCTAGCAGCGCCAGCACCGCGGCGAGACCGAAACCCGCGAGATACGCGGTGGCGGGCGACCACACCAGCCACGCCGCGAACAGCGTGCCCGCCGCCGCCAGCACCGTCGTGGTGAACAGGGACTCGCTGAGCTGCAACGCCGAACTGTTCACGCCCTGCTCGCGCGGAGCCGACAACCGCAGCGTCAACGTCGACAACACCGGATACACCAGGCCCATCCCCAGCGACATCACCGCGAGCCCGCCGATGCACACCACCAGCGGCACCGCCGCGAAAACCGTCGTCGCCACCCCCGCCGCCCCGGCGGCCAGCAGCGCCGCGCCCACCACCGGAACCCGGTCCCACGCCGGCAGGCGGCCCTGCAGCCACGAACCCGCCAGCCACCCGACCGCGGTCGTGGTCAGCACCAAACCCGCGGCGGTGGGGGACAGGCCCCGCTCCCGCGACAACATCAGCGGCACGAACACCTCAGCGGCCGAGAACGCCGCACCCGCGATACCGCGCAACGCCACCACGCTCGGCAGCCCCGCTCGGCCCCGGAAGGTCCCCACCGGCAACAACCTCGGCGCGAACACCACCAACGCCGCCAATCCCGCGATGACCAGCACCCCCGACAGCCAACCGGTCTGCTGCCCGCCGTAGTGCAGCAGCAACCCGCCGGCCGCCGCCCCCACCGCCCACATCGGACGGTCGAAACCGCGCTGCTGCGGCTGCGAACGCCAGGACAACCCGCGCAAGCTCGGGCTCACCAACGCCAGCGCGGGCACCGCCAGCACCATCGTCGCCAGGAACACCCACCGCCAGCTCAACCTCTCCACCAGCAGCCCCGCCACCAGCGGGCCCACGATCGACGGCAGCAGCCACGCCCCGGCCAGCATCCCGAAGAACCGCGCCCGCAACTCCTCCGGCAACACGTGCCCCACCACCACGTACAGGGCCACCGAGATCAACCCGCCGCCCAAGCCTTGCACGATCCGGCCCGCCACCAGCACCCACATCACCGGCGCCACCCCGGCCAGCAACAGTCCCGCGGCGAACACCGCGACCCCCACCCGCAGCGGCACCGCAGGCCCGCGCGCATCGCTCCACCCACCGGAGACGACCATGCTCACCACACCGGCGGCCGTCGTCCCGCCGAAAGCCACCGCATACAGCGCCAACCCGTCCAGGGAACGCGCGACCGTCGGCATCGCCGTGGCCACCGCCACGTACTCGAAGGCGACCAGCGAGATCAACGTGAGCGCGCCGAAGGTCAGCGATCGGTAGCGGCGGGAGAACAAACCGCCTGCGGCGGAATCGACATCGATCGCGGACACGACCACCCCCGGGCGGCTCGGCGAACCAGACCGCCCCAGCGTTCAACCTCCACCGCACTGCAGGTCAAGCCGGCACCCCGGAACGGCCCGCGGCCCGGGCGCGCTTCTTCGGCCGCCGGTCCAGCCACAACTGGGCGAGGATCAGCGGAACCACCCAGCCCAGCCACGTCGTCAGCCCGGCGATCGTCGAGGTCATGTACTGCTCGTTGCCGCCGAAGGTCGTCTCCAGCTGCGGGCCCAGCACCACACCCGCCACGACCCCCCACACGCGGTTGGTCACCGTGGAGACGGTCAGCACGAACGACCGCACCATCCACTTGCGGTGATCGCCGAACCGACGCGCCCGGCCCGCTCGCCACCCCGCGACCGTGCAGCCGAACCACACCAGCCCCAGCAGCACGTTGCTGACCCGCGCCACCGGCCCGAAGGGCGACACCGCGCCGATCACCGTCGCCATCACCGCCGCGGGCAGCACCCCGGCGAAGACGTAGGCGCGGCCGATCCAGCGGTGCGCCACCGGATACCGCCGCCGGAACGCAGGCCACACCTGGAAGCAGCAGCTCACGATCGCCACCGACCCGAACAGCACGTGCGCCACGAGCATCGGGTAGTGCGGCGCGAACCCCTCCGCGGGCGGCACCAGCGACTGCGCCGGATCCAACGTGAGGTACCGCGGCACCGATGCCACCACGAACACCACCGCGACCAACGCCAACGGGCCCACCCACGGCCGCCGCCACCACCGCACCGCCCGCGTTTCCTCCGCAGCCACCGGACGTTCCGCCACCACGCTCATCGATCCACCTCGAAAATGGAGAATGCGTACCCCGTACCTGACGCGTACACCGTATTCGACACGAAGTCGAACATGCTGCGGTACAACGAAGAATCTCAAAAAATACAGGGATAGCACTAGTGCGCCTTAGGGGAATCCGCGGGATTTCCTATAATTCCTCGGGGTAGTGCACTAGTGCGTAACCGAAAGGGGAGCGATGACGACCGGATCCCGGCCCCAACCGCCGTACCTGCGCATCGCCGAGGACATCCGCGCCCGCATCGACTCCGGCCGACTCCGCCCCGGCGACAAGGTGCCCTCGACCCGCCAGATCATCGACGAATGGGGCGTGGCCATGGCGACCGCCACCAAAGCCCTCGCCGCCCTGCGCCAGCACGGCCTCGTGCACGCCGTCCCCGGCGCCGGCACCGTCGTCAGCGACCCCGCGGCACATCCCCGCGCCCGGCCCCGGTCACCCAGAACCACCGAACCCGCCGGCCGCGAACGCATCGTGCGCACCGCCATCGGCATCGCCGACCGCGAAGGCCGCGCCGCGGTGTCCATGCGCCGCGTGGCCGCCGAACTCGGCGCCGGCACCATGTCCCTGTACCGGCACGTCCCCGACAAGGACGAACTCCTCCGGCTCATGGCCGACGCCGCCTTCGCCGAAACCCCGCTGCCCGGACCCGGCCACCGCGGCTGGCGCGCCCGCCTCGAAGAACTCGCCCGCCGGCAATGGGCCACCTACCGGCGACACCCCTGGCTCGCGCCCATCGCCCTCAACTCACTGGCCCAGCCGCCGCTGCTGCCGGCCGGCATGGCCCACGTCGAATGGCAACTCGCCACCCTCGACGGGCTCGGCCTCGACCACCGCGACAAACTGCGCATCGCCGTCGGCCTCAACGGCTACGTCGGCGGCATCGCCATGAGCCACTCCCTGGACGCGGAACTCACACAGGAAACCGGCATCACCAGCAGGCAACGCCACGACACCGACGAACCCGAGATGCGGAACCTGCTGGGAACCGGCCGCTACCCGAACCTGGCCGCCGCCGCGACCAGCGGCGTCGAACTCGACCTCGACGACCTGTTCGAGTTCGGCCTGCACAACCAGCTCAACGGCATCGAACACCACCTCTCCCACCGCGAAAAGCGCTGACCGGACGCGCTCCGCCGGCCGCGGCCCCGGGTGATCGCCACGCCCACCCGGCCAGGCAACGGGCCGCCCGAAAAACGTCCCGCGATCACAGCGAAACGCCACCCGGCGCCGCCGCGATCCCAGTAGCGTCGGCGCCACGGTCAGGGGAGCCACCGGCGACGAGGAGCAATTCGGGTGCCCATCGCACGCAGCAACGGATACCGGATCTCCTACCAGATCGCCGGGGACGGGCCACCGCTGCTGCTGCACCCGGGCATGTTCCAGACCGGCGCGCACTGGACCCGAACCGGCTGCACCACGACACTCGCCGCCACCCACACCGTCATCACCGTGGACCCGCTGGGCCTCGGCGCCAGCGACGCCCCGCACGACCCCGCCGCCTACACCCCGGCCCGACGCGCCGACTACGTCACCGCCGTGCTCGACGCCGTCGGCGCCATCAAAGCCGCGTTCTGGGGCTACTCGCTGGGAGCCTTCACCGGCTACGCCGTCGCCGTGCACGCCCCCGAACGGCTCACCCGGCTCGTCGCCGGCGCCTTCGACCCCATCGACGGGTTCCGCTCCGCGATCGCCCCGGTGCTGCGCCACCTCGGCCTGCCGGCCGACACCGACCCCTACCCGTTCATGCACCAAGCGGCCACCGCCGACCCCGCGCTGGCCGCCGTGATCGACGCCGCCGACCCCGCGGCACTGCGCGCGAACTTCCAGGCCTTCGCCCACGAACCCGGCCAGCACCGCGCGCTCGCCGCCACCGACGTCCCGATGCTCATGTACGCCGGCACCGAGGACTTCTGGCACGACCCGATGCGGACCTTCGCGCAGCAGACCGGCACCGAGTTCTTCTCCCTGCCCGGCGCCGACCACCAAACCGGCTGGGACCGGGCCGCCGACGCACTGCCCCGAGTCCAGCGGTTCCTCGCCGGGGACCGGACCTGCTGAGCGCGGTCCGGCCATGAACCGGATCCTCGCCCGCACGAGTGTGAACGCCTGTCTGGAGTCGTGATCACGTGGCGGGAAAAGGGATGGGCGGGATCGCGTCGGGCTGGTAGCTTGCAGTCGACCGCGACACCGCCCGAGGAGGTGAGACCCATGAACGCATCGATGTGGGTGCTCTCCCTTCCCGTCACGGTCGGGCGATTGACGTAGGTGTCGCCGGGAGCGCCTCGCCAACAAGGCACTCCCGAAAGGCAACACCTATGCACTCTCCGCAGTTCACCGCCGAGCCGTCGTCGAACGAAACGGCCGAGCGCGACTTCACCGTGGGCGACGTCCCCGGACTCAGGTCATCGGCCCCCGGCGCCGATCGCGCGCCCCACATGTTCGACGTGATCATTGCCGGGTGCGGGCCGACTGGCGCGATGCTGGCCGCCGAACTGCGGCTGCACGACGTGCGGGTACTCGTTCTGGAGAAGGAAACCGAGCCAGCGTCCTCCGTCCGCGTCGTCGGTCTGCATATCCGCAGTATCGAGCTGATGGCAATGCGCGGACTGCTGGATCGCCTCCTCGAACACGGGAGGCGGCGTCCGGCCGCCGGTTTCTTCGCCGCCATCGCCAAACCCGCGCCCGAGGGCCTGGACTCCGCGCACGAATATCTGCTGGGCATCCGGCATCCGGTCATCGTCCGCCTGCTCGAGGAACATGCGATCGAAGTGGGCGCGCAGGTCCGGCGCGGTTGCGCGGTGGCCGGTTTCGAGCAGGACGACAAGGGCGTGACCGTCGAGCTGGCCGACGGCGAACAGCTGCGTTCGCGCTATCTCGTCGGCTGTGACGGCGGGCGCAGTACGGTGCGCAAACTGCTCGGCGTCGGCTTCCCCGGCGAGCCCGCGCGGAACGACACGCTGATGGGCGAGATGGAAGTGGGCGTGCCGCAGCAGGAGATCGCCGCCAAGGTGGCCGAAATCCAGAAGACCGATAAGCGATTGAGGCTCCAGTTCTTCGGCGAAGGGGTTTACGGCGTCGTGGTCCCCGCCGCGGGAGTCAGCGACCGCGCGGAACCGCCCACCCTCAAGGATTTCCAACAACAGCTGCGCGCCATCGCCGGAACCGATTTCGGCGTGCACTCCCCGCGCTGGCTGTCCCGCTTCGGGGATGCCACCCGGCTGGCCGAACGTTATCGGGTCGGGCGGGTGCTGCTGGCAGGCGATGCGGCACACATCCATCCACCCACCGGCGGACAGGGCCTCAACCTGGGCGTTCAGGACGCGTTCAACCTCGGCTGGAAACTGGCCGCGCAGATCCGCGGCTGGGCGCCGGAAACACTGCTGGACACCTACCAGGCCGAACGTCATCCGGTCGCCGAGGACGTGCTGGACAACACCCGCGCCCAGATGGAACTGCTGTCCACCGAACCGGGCCCGCAGGCCGTGCGCAGGCTGCTCACCGAACTGATGGACTTCGACGAGGTGAACCGCCATCTGATCGAGAAGATCACCGCGATCGGCATCCGCTACGACTTCGGCGCAGGCCCCGACCTGCTCGGCCGCCGCCTGCGCGACATCGACGTGAAACAGGGCCACCTCTACGGTCTGCTGCATCGCGGCCGCGGCCTGCTGCTGGACCGCACCGAACGACTGACCGTCGGCGGCTGGTCGAACCGGGTCGATTACCTCGCGGATCCCACTGCGGCACTGGATGTTCCGTGCGTCCTGCTACGCCCCGACGGCCACGTCGCCTGGATCGGCGACGATCAGCAGGACCTGGACGACCACCTCGCCCGCTGGTTCGGCAAGCCCGCCAACTGATTTCGCCTGAGCAGTGGTCATCCCGCGCATACGTGGCGAGATGGCGAGCAGATCTGCGGCGCTGCCGGCCAGGAGCGGGGAGTGGTCGGCGTTCTCGGCGGGCGGCGTCGCTTGATCCAAAACGATCGTTCTGGTTAACTTGACGTTGGTGACCCGCAGACGGACGGGACATCCGTAGCTCGGCAACCGCGGGCTCGTCACCGCCTCAGCAGTAGAGGCACCGGCATGAAGGACGTCCTCCCGTCGTTGTGAACCCGCCGAGTACGACCCTGAGGTCCTCGGCTTCGCTCAAAAATGGAGTACGAATGCGTGTCATCATCGTCGGCGCGGGACTCGGCGGGCTTGCGCTTGCCCGATTTCTGCGCCGCGCGGATATCGATGTATCCGTCCATGAGCGTGACGAGGCCCTTGAACAACGGCCGCAGGGGGCGCGAATCCACCTCGACGAGCGTGGGCTCGGCGCGCTACACGCCTGTCTTACCGCCTCCGAAAGCAAATTCCTCGACGCGACCCTGGGACAACCCGACGAGTACGTCACCATCCTCGACGAATCCGATCTCGCGATCGTCAAGCGCCGGAAGTCCACCGGTCGGGAGGGGAGTCCCGACGCGATACGACCGGGCTCGTCGGCGAGTCGCCGCATCGTGCGACGGCTCCTCGCCCATGACGTGCACGACACGATCCGATTCGGTTCGGCGTTGACCGGCTACACCAAGCACGCGGCAGGGGTCACCGTCCGGTTCTCCGACGGGACGGTGGACGAAGCCGATCTGCTCGTCGGGGCGGATGGCATCGGATCCGCTGTGCGCCGGCTACGGCTGCCCGAGGCTGCGGTCACCGACAGCGGATTGCGGCTGTTGCAGGCGAAGACACCGATCACGCGTGAGCTGATCGCCACCGGTGTGATCGACCGGATCGCAGGCAGCTTCACCTTGACCGCGATCGGCGACGTGCAGGCGATCATTGGCGCGGTCCGTTACGGAGAACAACCCGCTGCCGCCGCGCAACGGCTCCTACCCGGCTTCGATCCGGGTGACCGGCACGACTACGTCATGTGGGGGCTGTTGTTGCGACGTCACCAGCTCGGGGACCTCGACCGCGACTTCACCCGCCGGTCACCCGCGAGCTTGTCCGACCACCTGCGGACCGTCACCGCGACGGCTCACCCCGTGTTCCGGCTCCTGCTCGACCAGGCATTTCCCGACCAGTTCTTCGGCCTGGCAATGGGAACCTCGCGCGAAGTCCCCGCGTGGACACCGGGCCGGGTCACCTTGCTCGGAGACGCCATCCACGCGATGTTGCCCACCAGGGCCTCAGGGGCCAACTCCGCCCTGCAGGACGCACGCCGGCTCGCCGACGCGATCCTGTCCGTGCACGCCGGCAGCCGGGCATGGGAGCACGCGATCGGCGACTACGAACACCTGCTCCGACGCGACGGTTTCCAGGCGGTGCGGGCTTCGTTGAACGGTGTCCGCGAGCTCGATGAAGATCACACGGCCGCCGTAGCACCAGTCGGCTCGTAGAACGCCGAGCACATCCGCTTCACGTGCCATCGCCGGCGTGTCGCCGCTGCACAATCCAAGACGGTCACCTGATCAGTAGGCTGAGATGATGACACCCCGGGAACGGCCACGTCGAGGTCCCATCCGCAGAGAGCAGATCGCGGCCGCGGCCCTGACCGTTCTTCTCGATCGCGGCTACGCGGGCACGTCGATGCGAGCCATCGCCGAGCAAGCCGGCTGCTCCCTGGAAACGCTGTACCGGCACTTCGAGAACAAGGAAGCCCTGTTCCTCGAGTTGGTCAACTCCCTCCGGCAGCGCATAGTCGAGCCCTTGCACCACGCAGCCGCCGCACCCCTCACCGGCCGCGATCTGAAAGAGGCGCTCACGCACGCCGGCACACTGCTCTTCGACGTTCTCACCAGCGATGAAGGTCTGAAAATGCAACGCCTGACCTTCGCTGAATCAGGTCGATTCCCCCAGCTGGGACGGCTCGTCTACGACGAAGGGATCAGACACTTCGACAACGCCGTTGCCACTATCCTCAGCGACGCCGCCGCGCGGGGGCTCCTGCAGTGCCCCGACCCGCACGAGGCAGCACGCATGTTCAGCGGCATGATCTTGTTCGATCCACGGGAGCGACTGCTCCTGGGAATTGAGCAACCACAGTCGCGCGGCGACCGCTCCGATTACATAGAACGCGTCGTCACGCTTTTCCTCGCAGGAAATCGCAGCTCCACGACGACCGCCGCCCCGGCAGAAATTTCGCAACGAATGACCTGAGCCACCGGCCGAGTCGAAGACCAGCCCCGTGTCACCGGCGAAGTCCCGCCGGAACCAGGAACGCTCCACATCGGTCAGCTGACGCACCAGGCCGAGGACCCGGAAGCCTTCCACACCACCAGATCGCGCTGCCGCTGCAGGAAACCCAGCAACGCCGCGCGCTCGTCACCGCGATGCGCGGGCGCGGTCATGCCGAACCGCACCCCGCAGAAGAAGCCGGGTGCGGAAGGAGAATCCGCACCCGGCGCCGCCTCACCGCGAGGCCATCAACTCGTCGAACGACGGGAACCGCTCCGCGGTGTCCGTGGCGCAGAAATCGCCCACCCAGCCGTCCTCGTCGTGGAAGAACCGGATCGCCACGAAATCCGGGCGCGTCCCCATGTCGAACCAGTGCGTGGTGTTCGCCGGCACGCTCAGCAGGTCACCCGCCTCGCACAGCACCGCGTACACCTTCCCGTCGATGTGCAGGTAGAAGACCCCGGCACCGCGAGCGAAGAACCGGTCCTCGTCATCGTCGTGGGTGTGCTCCGACAGGAACTTCTCCCGCGCCGCCTTCGCCTGCTGCGCCCACTCCGGATCACCGTCGCGCGGCGTCATCACCGCCGCGTCCACCTTGATGTAGCCCTCGGCGTCGATGACCCGGTCGACCTCGGCGCGATACGCGGCCAGCACGTCGTCGGCGGACGCGTCCGCCGACAGGTCCTTGAGCTCCCAGCGCTCGAAGCGCACCCCGAACTGCTTGAGGACGTCCGCGATCCGCTCGCCGTCCTCGGTGCGCAGCTCCACCGCGCCGGGATCGGTGTCCGGCCACACAGTCAGCAACGTCATGCCAAACCCTCCTGGATTCCGTTCGTGGCCAAGGTGAACTGGAACAGCCAGTCCAAGCATTCCGTGCGGTGCCGGGCCTGCACCAGATCCCGGCCCCACACGTACAGGCCGTGCCGGGCCACGATCACCGCCGGCGTCGCGGCGTCGAAACCCGCCTCGAACGCGTCGCCCAACACGCTCATGTCCTGGCTGTTGGGCACCACCGGCACCGTCATCACATCGTCGTCGCGGCGCCCGAGACCCTTGAGCATCTCCAGATCCCGCAGCACCACACCACTGGGCCAGCGCTGCCCGGCCACCACGGCCGAGAGCATGTGCACGTGCACCACCGCACCTGCACCGGCCACCGCCGCGATCCGCGCGTGCAGCCCCGCCTCCGCCGATGGCCGCTGCGCGGGATTGGGCTGATCGGGCACCGCCGCCCCGGCGGAGTCCACGACCACCACGTCCTCGCCGGTCAGCTCGCCCTTGTCCAGGCCGCTGGCCGTCACCGCCAACCGCAGCGGCTCCCGCTGCAACGTCACCGACAGGTTGCCGGATGTGCCGCGCATCCAGCCCAGCCCCGCCATCCGCGCCGACTCCGCGGCCAACGCCGCCCCGGCCTGCTCCAGACCGACGCTCACACGATCACCCCAAGCTCAACATCGTCGAAAGTGGACACCACCGGATGCGACCCGAAATCGGCGTCCGCGAACGGTTCCCCGGCCCGGGCCACCCCCACGGTCCGCCAGCCCGCCGCCGCGGCGGCGTCCAGCTCCGCCGGCACATCCGAGAAGAACACGATCTCGCCCGAGGCCGAGCCCAGCCCTGCGGCGATCGCGTCGTAGGAGGCGCGCTCCCGCTTCGGCCCGGCGTTGACCGTGTCGAAGTGGTGCGAGAACAGCCCCCGCAGGTCACCGGAGGTCGTGTTGGAGAACGACGCGACCTGCCCGGCCACCGAACCCGAGGAGAACACCGCCAGTCGTAGGCCCTGGCCCAGCCAGGACCGCAACGCCGGCACCACGTCCGCGAAGTAGTCGGTGGTCAGCTCCCCGCGGGCGTACCCGTCGGCCCAGATCAGCCCCTGCAACGTCTTCAACGGGCTGGCCTTGCGGTCAGCGTCCATCCAGCCGTGCAGCACCGCCACCACCTCGGCGGTGCCGGCCTGCTCGCCCAACCCGGCGTCGGTCTTGACCTGCGCCACCGCCTCGGCGACCACCGGATCGTCGCCGTGCGCGTCGATCCACGGCCCCAGTCGCGGCCGCGCGTAGTCGTAGAGCACCACGTGCACCTGGCTGGTGGCGGTCAGCGTTCCCTCGATGTCCAGCACGACCCACCTGGCCGCGACCCGCACGCTCACCGTGCCGTCCCCCGTTCCTCGTTCCAGTACTCGTGCACCCGGTCCGGCGCGAACGCGCCCCGGTCGGTCACCACCGTGGTCACGAACCGCGGATCGGTGATGTCGAAGGCCGGGTACAGTCCCCGCGCCCGCTCGCTGGCGCTGCGCCGCCCCAGGGTGTGCAGCACCTCGTCGCCGTCGCGGAACTCGATCGGCACATCCGCGCCGGTGGCCGAGGCCGGATCCGGGGCGTGGCACAGCGCGTGGAAGGGCACCCCGAAGGCGTTCGCGGCCACCGCCAGCTGCAACGTCCCCACCTTGTTGATCACGTGCCCGTCCATGGTGACCCGGTCGCTCGCGGTCACCAACGCGTCGATCTCGCCCGCCCGCATCAGCGACGCCGGCATGCCGTCGGTGACCAGCGTGGTGTCCACGCCCATCTCCGCCAGCGTCTCCGCGGTCAACCGCGCGCCCTGCAGGTACGGGCGGGTCTCGGTGCACACGAACGACGGCCGCTTGCCCGTCTCCAGCGCCGCCTCGACCAGCCCCACCAGGTACAGATCGCCCCAGCAGTGCGTCAGGACCCGGCCGCCCTCCGGCAGCAGAGCCGCGCCGGCGCGCCCCATCTCGCGGCTGCGCCGCCGGTAGTCCTCGTCCCCGGCCAGCGCACCGGCCAGTGCCGCGGCGGCGACGTCATCGCCGCCGGTGTTCACCGACGCCATGACCCACTCCACGGCCTTGCGCGGCTGGTCGTTGGTCGGGCGGGTGGCGATCAACCGGTCGCCGGCGGCCCGCAGCCGCTCGCGCGCGGTCTCCGGATCCTGCCCGGCCGTCTCCCGCGCGGCCAGCACCATGCCCCACAGCACCGCGAAGTACGGCCCGGACGACTGCGTCACCATGTCCTCGATCGCCGCGGCGACCTCCTCGACGGTGCGGGCGTGCACCCACCGGTGCTCGAACGGGAACACCCGGCGATCCAGGATGTGCACCCCGTCCTCGGCCAGCCGCACGCTGTCGGCCAGCGTCGGCAACCCCGGGTGTGCGGCAGGTGGCGGCATCGAATCCTCAACTAGGCGCAACAGCAGGTGAACAGGTCTTCACCAGGGTATCGATCCCGGTCCGCGCACCGGAAACACGATCCACATCGCGGAACCGGTAGGGTTTCGGTCACCGACCATGATCGGACGGTCAGCGGCCCGGCGACACCGGGACCGCGCGACACCGGGACCGCGCCACCGCCCACTCCGGGATGTCTCCCGAGGGCCGCGCCGAGGCCGAGTCGAGCCCCGCGTCCGACCCCGTGCCACGTCACACGAGCACCCGGCCGCGCCCGGGCGCGAGATCCTGGAGGCCAACCGGTGATCGACTCCCGGCCCACCGAGACCGGCCCCGTCCTGCGGGTCGCCGACATCGACGTCGTCCGCGACGGGAATTACCTGCTGCAGTCGATCTCGCTGGAGGTCCACCGCGGCCAGCACTGGGCGCTGCTGGGTGCCAACGGTGCCGGCAAGAGCACCCTGCTGAACCTCCTCGGCGCCGTCAGCCACCCCACCCGCGGAACGGTCGAGGTCCTCGGGCACCGGCTCGGCCGGGTCGACATGCGGCAACTGCGCTCCTACGTCGGCCACATCAACCCCCGCCACCCCCTGCGGAGCCCGCTGCGGGTCCGCGACGTCGTGCTCACCGGCGCCACCAACACCACCGAACCGGTCCCGCGCTGGCAGCCCACCGACGAACAGTCCCGGCAGGCCGACCGCCTGATCGGCATGCTCGGCATGGGCGGCAAGACCGACGCCCGCTGGAACACCCTTTCCCAGGGGGAGCGCGGCCGCACCCTCATCGCCCGCGCCCTCATGCCCCTCCCGCGGCTGCTGCTGCTCGACGAGCCCGCCACCGGCCTGGACCTCGCCGCCCGCGAACAGCTGCTCACCAGCCTCGACGAACTGCGCGCCGAACACCCCGAACTGGCCACCGTGCTGGTGACCCACCACCTTGAAGAACTGCCGGCCAGCACCACCCACGCCATGCTGCTGCGCGAAGGCCGCTGCCTGGCCGCCGGGGGAGTGGACGAGGTGCTGACCACGGACGAGGTCAGCAAGTGCTTCGACCACCCGGTCCGCATCACTCGAACCGACGGCCGCTGGCACGCCCGGGCCGACCGATGACCACGAGTACCGCGCAACTCAGCAGCAGGCGACCAAGGCCGGCTCGCAGCAGATCACGGGTCAGCGCTGCCCACCGTTCCAGTGCACCGCCGGTCTCGGTCGCCGCGTGCTGGATGACGGGCTCGTTCCTGGTGAAGGCGCGCATCACCTGACCGCGCCCCAGGTGCGCGAGCAGTCCGACGCCTGGACTTCAGCGAACGGCTCGTCCATTCCGTGGCAGCAACAGGAAAGGCGCCCATCGCCCGCGAACCGGCGTGGTACCACTGATGCGATCTGCGCTGACGGCGGTACTCCGGCTAGATGAGCAGGTGAGCTGAGGTGTCCTTTGGCTTGCGGGCCGCTTGGCCGGTCACGGCGCTGGCGGTCGTCACGACCTACGTCGCCCTGCACCTGGCGATCACCGCGGGCCTGGACCTGCGCACCCGCGACCGCTTCCACGACGCCCAGGCCCAAGCCGCTGCCTTCGCTGCCGCGCTCGACCGTTACGCCGGCGGCGACGAGGCCGCACGTGCGGAAATCCTCGAACTCAACGCGTGGTTCGAGCGCAATGCCCCGCTGACCGCCAGCCGCTCGACGATCGCTGCGGCCACCGACCACGCCGAGCACGGCAGATTCCCCGCCGCCCGCGAACAGGCTGGCAAGCTGGCCGCGGGAACCCTGCAGGATCAGGAAGAACTCGACCAGGACCTCAGTTCGTCGGGCACGGCGGTGCTGTGGTGGGCGGTGGCCGCAGGAGCGCTCGCCGTGCCGTCGCTGTGGCTCCGGCATCGGCGCCGGGCCGCCGCCTTCGAGGTCGTCGAAGCGATCCGTCCGTTCGTCCCACACCAGCCGTGGTGGCGGCGGCCGGTGTTCCTCGCCGTCAGTGCGGCCGGGTATGGGCTGTTCGCGGCGGGAGCCATCGGGGTGTCCACCCTGGAACGGGGCCACCGGCCGACGCTGGGCGTGCCCGCGCACTCCATGCTCGGCGGCCTGCTCACGCTGGGAATCCAGGGGCTCTTCGTGCTCGGCGGCCTGTTCGTCCTGTGGGCCGGATTCCTGACGCTGCGCTACTCCCGGCCACGCGCGGCGCGCGGCGCGACCCAGGCCCTGTTGGCCGACGGCCGCCGGCCCGTGCTCTACCTGCGCAGCTTCGCCGATGACGACACCGCCGCGCAGGTCGACGACGCGGTTCCCCTCAACATCCATTCCTGGGAGGAGCAGCTCGTGAGCGCGTTGACCGCCTTCGGCCCCGTGATCGCAGTGGGCAAGCCCGGGGAACCACTGCCGCGCCTGGGAGCGGCGCGGTGCTACCTGCCGCACGACGACTGGCAACCCGAAGTCCTCCGGCTCATGGACCTGTCGCAACTGATCGTGCTGCGCTTGGGCACGGGGGAGGGGTTGTGGTGGGAAGTCGAGCAGGCCCGCGCCACCCAACCCGCGCGCAAACTGCTGCTGCTGACGCCGAGTGACCCGGCGGCCGTGGCCGAACGGCTGGACGAGCACCTGCCGACACCGACCCGGCTGAACGAAGTGGCCGCCGGCGACCACTGGATCTCAGCCGTCGTCGCGTTCGACCCCGAGTGGAATCCCCACGTGTTCCCGGTTGAACCCACGCCCGGCCCCCTGAACGCGCTCGCGCATCGCACGATCCGCGCGGTCAAGCGGGCACTGGGGTTCCTGGTGTTGAGCGTGCCCGCGCGGAGTGCGGCCCGCGCGATGAAGGCCGCTCGGGCATCGGTGGGCGACCGCAAACCGGCGATGGTGCTGCGGGTGAACATCGGCATGCTGGCGGCGTTGGGCAAGGGCCTCCTGCTGATCGCCGCCCTGGCGCTGCTCGTGAGGGCACTGGAGCTCGCCGGCGCCGGTTAGCGCCCCTTCGGCCGAGAGATCCCGAAAACCCGGAAATGCCGGGACACCAAGGAATCCGGCGGTTTCACGAATCCCTGGGGGAAACATGGACGGTGCGGTGCAGGGCACGCCGACGGACGTCGGCGAGCAGCGGTGCCGGCCGGTGACCGGCGTGGCCACCGCCGCGAAAGCGCTGATCGCCTTGGTGCTCGGGTGCGACGTGCTGGATTCGGTATCCGCCTGGCACACCCACCTGGTCGTTCGCGACTACCTGGCCGGGAACGCGACGACCGCGGACCTCGAAGCGGCCGATGTCTTCACCGCACTGGTGTCGATTCCGGCGCTGCTGGTGTACATCGCGGCCGGTGTGGTGTTCCTGATCTGGCTGTGGCGGGCGCGGATCAACGCCGAAGTGCTGGGTGGCCGCGCCGCGCACCGCCGGTCCCGGGGCTGGGTGATCGGCGGCTGGTTCGGCCCGGTGGTCAACCTGTGGTTCCCGCACCAGGTCGTGTCGGACATCTGGCGGGCCAGCGCGCCCCGGCGGCAGGTCCCCGGCGGCCTGATCACCGCCTGGTGGGTGCTGTTCGTGGCCGTCACGCTCATCGGTCAGATCCTCCTGCGATCGTCCTTGGAGGAGATCACCGAGCAGGGACTGCAGGAAGCCGCGAACCTGTCCACCCTGTCCACGATGCTCAACTTGGCGGCGGGCGTGCTGATCGTCGTCATCATCACGCAGATCACCGCGTGGCAGACCAGCCGCAGCACATCGCCGCAACACCCTACCGAGACGCACTCCGACCAAGGCGAGATCGACCGCAGCACCGCGCGCATGGCGCTGCTCACGCTGCTGCTGGGCGCGTTCAGCCTGGTGCCGCTGCTGATCGTGCCGGGCATCATCACCGCGGTCCTGGTGCTGCTACGCGTCAACCGCGGCCCGCGCCAGACCAGCCCGCCCGGGACAGCGATCACCGGGGGCCCGGCAGGAAGCAAGACCACCGCAGTGGTGATGGCGCTGTCCGGCCTGCTGTTCTCCGTGCTGTGGAGCGGAATCTGGACCTACGCCGTCCTGGATGCGACGTACGTCCCTGAACCTGCGGCCACGCTCGCCGACTGCGAGAACCCACCCGCAGGCACTGCCACCATGTGCACGATGAAACCCGGTGACTGCTTCACATGGCCGGGCGAGGCCGACCGGTTCCTCACCGTCGAGCTCAAGTCGTGCACCCAGCCGCACGATGCGCAGACCATCGGCGCCTACACCGCAGGCGACGGCCCATGGCCCGGATGGGATGCGTTCCAGAACCAAATCGACGCGCGGTGCGGCCCGATCGCAGAGCGGAACGTGGACATGAGCGCGGTCTCACCGGACGACTCCCTGGGAGCCGTCGCGCCGGACCGAACTGCGTGGGAAGGCGGCCACCACACCGCGTTCTGCGCGGTCGTCAGCGAAGGGAGCGGCTACCAGCGGTCGATCTTGGTGCCCGACGCCGACCTGTCCGTCCCGACGCGGTGAAAAGCCGTTGTGGGCCGGGTGGGACGTCCCACCCGGCCCACAAGAGCGTGGATCAGTCCGTGCCGTACTCCATCGCGGCCCGGTCGAGGGTCTGGCCCTCCTCGGAGTCCCGGCCGCGGGAGGCGATCGCCTCGGCACCACCCTGCGGCATCGCCCCGATCAGCCCCGTCGACGCCGCCTGCGCGGCACCGATGAGCGCCGGGTGACCGGTGCCGACCATGCCGATGCCCGCGTACTGCTCCAGCTTGGCGCGCGAGTCCGCGATGTCGAGGTTGCGCATCGTGAGCTGGCCGATCCGGTCCACCGGGCCGAACGCCGAGTCCTCGGTGCGCTCCATCGACAGCTTGTCCGGGTGGTAGCTGAACGCCGGACCGGTGGTGTCCAGGATCGAGTAGTCCTCACCGCGCCGCAGCCGCAGCGTCACCTCGCCGGTGATCGCCGTGCCGACCCAGCGCTGCAGCGACTCCCGCACCATCAGCGCCTGCGGGTCCAGCCACCGGCCCTCGTACATCAGCCGGCCCAGCCGCCGGCCCTCGTTGTGGTAGTACGCCAGGGTGTCCTCGTTGTGGATCGCGTTGACCAGCCGCTCGTACGCGGCGTGCAGCAACGCCATCCCCGGCGCCTCGTAGATGCCGCGGCTCTTGGCCTCGATCACCCGGTTCTCGATCTGGTCCGACATGCCCAGGCCGTGCCGGCCACCGATCGCGTTCGCCTCGATCACCAGGTCGACCGCGGTGGCGAACTTCTTGCCGTTGATCGTCACCGGGCGGCCCTGCTCGAAGCCGATCGTCACGTCCTCGGTGGCGACCTCGACCTCCGGATCCCAGAACCGCACGCCCATGATCGGGTCCACGGTCTCGATGCCGGTGTCGAGGTGCTCCAGCGTCTTGGCCTCGTGGGTCGCGCCCCAGATGTTGGCGTCGGTCGAGTAGGCCTTCTCGGCGCTGTCCCGGTAGGGCAGGTCGTGCGCCAGCAGCCACTCCGACATCTCCTTGCGGCCGCCGAGCTCGGACACGAAGTCCGCGTCCAGCCACGGCTTGTAGATGCGCAGCTGCGGGTTGGCCAGCAGGCCGTACCGGTAGAACCGCTCGATGTCGTTGCCCTTGTAGGTCGAGCCGTCGCCCCAGATCTGCACGTCGTCCTCGAGCATCGCCCGGACCAGCAGGGTTCCCGTGACGGCCCGGCCCAGCGGCGTGGTGTTGAAGTACGGGCGCCCGGCGGAGCGGATGTGGAACGCACCGCAGGTGAGCGCGGCCAAGCCCTCCTCGACCAGCGCCGCGCGGCAGTCGACCAGGCGCGCGAGCTCGGCACCGTAGGTCAGCGCACGACCGGGCACCGAGGCGATGTCGGGCTCGTCGTACTGGCCGATGTCGGCGGTGTAGGTGCACGGGACGGCACCCTTGTCGCGCATCCACGCGACCGCGACAGAGGTGTCGAGGCCCCCGGAGAAGGCGATGCCGACGCGCTCGCCGGTGGGCAGGGAGGTGAGAACCTTGGACATGGAAGAGAGTATGCATTGCGACGTATGATCATGCAAAACTGGGGTGCACGACAGCCGCGCCGCAGCCCGAGGAAACCACATCAACGCCGCAACCCCGGCCGCAGGACACCTTCGAGCGGAAGTCGTCGGGCTGCACCCGGATCGCCCTGGGCGCAGCCCATGTCGACGGCATGCGGAGTCCGCGGAGCGGAGTCCGCGGATCCGCCGGCCTCCGGCCGCGGTCCACGACGACTACCAGCCGGGGATGCCCTCGTCCTGACCTGGATGAATGCCGTGGTGTCACTTCGGGGACCGGCGTGGAACGCGGTTGGTTCGACGATGTCGGCCAGGCTTGCGCCAACGGTCTTCATGCCGCCGGGCAAGATTTCACGCAACAGTCGTTATGTAAATTGTGTGGCAGAATCGGCGGGGTGCCGAACACGAAGGCCCGGCTGCCGGGTGGCGATGGCGGGACCGAGCCGGCCGTGCAGCGTGGCCGCCCGACCGGGGACCACGCCGCGAAGCGGGCGGAGCTGCTGAAGGCGGCGACCTCGGTGATCGCGCGGGAGGGCTACGCCAACGCGTCGCTGCGCAAGGTGGCCCAACGCGCGGGGTGCACAACCGGGGCCGTGACCTATTACTTCGCGAACAAGGAAGAACTGGTCACCGCGCTGGCCGAAAGCCGGTTCGACACCTACGACGCGATGCTGGAAGCCATCCGCGACCAGGGCGACATCGAAGCGCTCTTCCATCGGTGGCTGGCCCTGACCACCGGCGATCCCGAGTTCTGGCCGGTGATGTCCCAACTGCTCGCCCACGCGCGCTACGAACCGGCCCTCGCCGCCGTCATCGAGCAGCGCTACGCCCGCTACCGCGCGGTGCACACCACGATCATCGAGGCCGGGCAGGAACGGGGCACCATCCGCGACGACATTCCCGCGGACCTGCTCACCGACCAACTCGCCGCCATGGGCGACGGCTGGATGATGATGCACCCCTTCGAACCCCAGAGGTTCACCCCCAGCCGGGTCCGGGCGCTCGTGGACGCCGCCCTCGCCTTGATCGCCCCCGCCCCGGGCTCGTAACCCGCGAACTCCTCGTCCAGGCGGCGGTGGTGCGACAACGCGACTCCCGCGAACGGGGGCGTGATCAGTTGAACGTGAGTCGCCCAGCGGAGGCGCGCAACAAGAGGGGAATGCCCATGCGAATCGACCGCGACGTGACGGTCCCGACCAGAGACGGCACACCGATCGTCATCGACGTGTTCCGGCCCGATGGTGAGCGACCGGTGCCCGTGATCGCTTCGATGAGCCCCTATGGCAAGGACGTGCATTGGCCGGAGCGCTATCCCATGTACGAGCTGGTCGACCAGGGCGACCACATGGTGTGGGAGACGCCGAACCCGGAGTGGTGGACCGAACGCGGGTACGCCGTCGTCCGCGCCGACGCGCGCGGCACCGGCAAGTCCGCCGGTCGCCTCGACGTCTTCAGCCGCAAGGACGCCGAAGACTTCTACGACGTCATCGAATGGTGCGGCGTGCAGCCGTGGTCGACCGGCAAGATCGCCAGCAGCGGCATCTCCTGGTACGCGATGATGGGCTGGCACGTCGCCGCGCTCCAGCCGCCGCACCTGGCCGCGGTCGTCGCCTGGGAAGGCTGCACCGACTTCTACCGCGACTGGGGCCGCCAGGGCGGCATCTACACCAACGCCACCGAGAGTTGGTGGCAGCGGCAGATCATCCCGCAGCTGGGCGGCGACGATCACGCCAGTATGCCCGACGACCTCAGGTCGCACGAGCTGCTCGACGACTGGTACCGCGAGCGAACCGTCGACCTCGCCCAAGTGCGGGTGCCCGTCCTGTCGGCGGGCAACTGGGGCTCGATCCACCTGCACCTGCGCGGCAACATCGAAGGGTGGCTCGACGCCGCCTCCGAGCACAAATGGCTCGTCGTCCACGTCGGCTCCCACATCGATCCCTACTACGCGGACTGGGCCAAGGACCTCCAGTTGCGATTCCTGCAACGCTTCCTCGGTGATGACCAGACCGCGATGGATGGCATCCCACCTGTCCGGCTCGCGATCCGCCGCGGCCACGACGTCGAATGGCGCGACGAACAGGACTGGCCGCTGCCCCGCACCCAATGGCGCCGGCTCTACCTGGGGCAGAAGGAACTCAGTTGGCACCCGCCGACCGAGGACCGGACGCCGTACCCGGCCACCTTCGACTTCACCGCCACCGAACGGCTGGAACTCACCGGCCCGCTCGCCCTGCGGCTGTGGGTCTCGCACATCGCTGACGACCTGGACGTCTTCGTACAACTCGAACAGTACGACGCCGAGGGTCAGCGCATCCCCGCGGTCGGTCCAGGCGGGGCAGCCACACCGGTGCCGATGGGCATCGGCTGGCTGCGCGCCTCCCACCGCAAACTCGACCCCGAACGCACCCTTCCGCACCGCCCGTGGCACAGCCACGACGAGATCCAGCCCCTCGAACCCGGCGTGCCAACCCTGCTCGAAGTGGAGATCTGGCCCACCTCCATCACACTCGAACCCGGCCAACGCCTCCAACTGCGCGTCCAAGCCGACGACGACAACATGGGACTGCTCGCCCACAACGACCCGGACGACCGCAAGAGCGGACACGGTGCCACCATCCACCTCGGCGGCGACCACGCCTCACACCTGTACGTGCCGGTCATCCCCAACTAATACGACAAACCGCGGTGTGCCAACGGTGAACGGGCACGACTGCGGGAGCGAAACGTCCGTGGGTGATCTGTGGAGTCGAGCGTTACGTCGCACGGAACCGGCCTTGCTCGACTTCCGCGACCAGTCCCTTGCCGATCAAGCGGTCCAGGTGTCGCATCGCCGTCCTCCGCTCGACCGGATCCACGTGCGCGCCTTCCACATGCGGCCGGTAGACCAGCCTGTGCTCGACGATCTCCGCGACGGTCCGCGGTTCACCGAGCAGCCCCAGTAGCACCGCGTCCCGTTTTTCCACCACACCGGCGAAGGCATCGAGCCGCCTGCGGAACTCGTCGGCGCCCTCGATCACACCCTTCTGATGCGACGTGCCGTACCAGCGAGCATCGATCTCCCGGCATCGGCGCATGGACTCCTCGAAGTCCACGAGACTGCTGCCGACGTCGCCGTAGTAAGGACCGAACGACGTCAGATCGACATCCGCCACGAACAGGAATCCGTCCGGCTCGACCAGGAAACCGCAATGACCTGCCGTGTGGCCGGGAAGGTGCACCACCGTCACAGTGCGCCCACCCAGATCGAACACTGCTCCGTCGGTGAACTCCAGCGCGTCCGGACGACCCCGCACGTGGAAAAGATCCCGCAGCTTCCGGTCGGCATCGTCGATGGCGTCGGGAGGGAGCCCGAACCCGGCGACCATCACCTCGCGAGATCGCAGCCCGTCGATGTCCGCCTCGTGGATGTGGACCGGCACGTCGTAGTTCCCGAGACCGGCGACGTGGTCCTCGTGCGCGTGACTCACGAGGACCACGTCTGCGGGTGGCGCCGCTTCGACCAACGACAACGACGGATCGACGACCAGCGCGGCGTCGCTGCCGCGCACCACCAGCGAGTTGCCGAACGGGTAGGCACCCCGCTGCGCGCCGATGAGCACGGTGACCTCTCCGTACTTCATTTCCGCGTATCCCGTGGCGACCAACTCGAGTTCCTCCCGCGCGCTCTCGGCTGATGTGGTTCGAATCGGTGGTCCAATGCGGACGGTCCGGGATCCGGCCACCAAGCACCGCAACGTCATTCGTGCCGGTCAGGAGTCCCGGCGTGCGCGCTGGCCGATGGAGGCACCGTACCGAGCCCCAAGATTTCACGCAACGTTCGTTATGTAAATCGCGGAGCGTCCGTAGTCACCGGGTTCGGCCAAAGCGTCAGGACCGGCTCGCTTTCTGCGGGTCGTTCAGGGGCAGGCGCGGTTCGGTCGCCACGCGACGGCTGGATACCCAGACCACGAGAGCGCAGGCCGCGAAGGCTGCGCCGAGGATGCTGGAGCCGGCCCATCCGGCGCCGGCGAACACGGTGGTCGTCGTGGTGGCGCCGAGGGCGGAGCCGAGGGAGTAGAAGATCATGTAGCCGCCGACGACGCTGCTGGTGCGGTTCGGGTGGGTCATGGTGAGCAGGTGCTGGTTGCTCACGTGCACGGCTTGGACGGCGAAATCGAGCACGACCACGCCGATGACGATGAGCCACAGCGACCACGCCGCTTGCCCGATGGCCAGCCATGAGGCGGCGAGGATGACGAGCGCTCCGCCGGTGACGGCGCTCGTGAATCCGCCGTCGGCCCAGTGTCCCGCCCGGGCGGCGCCGAGCGCGCCGACCAGGCCGGCAAGGCCGAACAGGCCGATCTGCGCCGTGCTCAGATGCCACGGGGCAGCCGCGAGCGGCAGCGCCAGGCCGCTCCACAGCGTGCCGAAGGACGCGAACAGGAAGAACGCGATCAGCCCGCGCGAGATGAACAAGCGCTCGCGGAACAGTCCGCCCAGCGATGTGAGCACCTGTCGATACGTGGTGTGGTCGGCACGAATGTCCGGCGGCAGGGTTTTCAGGACGAGGCACGCCAGCGCCACCAGGAGCACGGCGAGCGCGACGTACACGCTGCGCCAACCCCATACCGCGGCCAGGGCTCCGGCCGCCACGCGTGCCCCGAGGATGCCGATGACGACACCGGAGGTCACCACGCCGAGGTTGCGGCCGCGTTCCTCGGGCGTGGACAGGGCTGCGGCGTAGGCCACCGTCGTCTGGACGACGACCGCGAACAGGCCGGCGACCACCAGCCCGGCAAGTAGCACCCAGGCCCGAGTGGCTGCCGCGGCCAGCGCCGCACCCGCCGCGGTCAGCAGAAGGTGCCCCGCCATGAGCTTGCGCCGGTCGATCATGTCGCCCAACGGGACGAGAACGGCCAGTCCTGCCAGATAGCCGAGCTGCCCGGCGGCGACGATCCACCCCAGGTGGGCATCCGGAATGCTCAGGCCGGTTCCGATCTGAGCGAGAACCGGCTGGGCGACGTAGATGCTCGCGACAGCGACCGCGCAGACCGCGGCGAACAACGTCCTTCGGCCAAGGCCAATGGTCGGGCCCATCCGCCCTCCTTCGATTAGTAGCAAATTGCAACTCATTCGAAGGTACGGCAGAATGGTTTCAAACAGCAACTCTTCGGGGAGGCACGGTGACTCAGACCGCGATCAGTGCCGAGGATGTGGCCTGGACCGACCCGCCCTGCCCAGTGGCGCGAACGCTTGACCTGATCGGTGACCGTTGGAGCCTGCTCATCGTCCGCGACGCGATGGACGGCGCGCGAGCGTTCACCGACTTCCAGCAGCGCACCGGGATCGCCCGCAACATCCTCACCGACCGGCTCCGCCGGCTGGTCGAGCGAGGCATCCTCGACCGGAAGACCGCACCATCGGGCAGGCGGCAGCTCTACACGCTCACCCCTGCCGGGCGCGACCTGTTCACCATCATCGTGGCCCTGCGCCAGTGGGGAGAACGCCACGCCTTCGCCTCCGACGAGAACCACTCCGTCCTCGTCGACGAGCTTGGCCTCCCGCTTCCGGAGCTCCGGCCGACCGGCTCCAGCGGCAGTCCCGCCGACGTCGACACGACCTCCGTGCGGAAGGATCACTGAACCCGGCGCTGATGAGTACTCACGTCAACCCAAGAGCCGTCCCAGCGGCCAGCAGCATCGTGACGGCCATGGCGCGCGGTGTTAGCAGCGGGAGGCACTGAGTTGCCCGAGGCGCTGTCCCGGGCCGAGTTGATGGCAATGCTCGCCGCCAGCGGAGTCGATCGGGGTGGCACCGCACCGAGCAATCAGCCGGGCGGCGTCGGAGGCTGAGCAGCCCGCTTGGGTGTCGACACCGTGTGGTCGGGGTGTTCTCCACCGCTAGGGCCTTTTTCGAGTTCGGTGAGGCGGGTGCGGGCGGCGGCGAGGTCGCGTTCGAGTTCGGCGATGCGGCAGGCGGCGGAGAGGATGGTGTGGCCGTCGAGGAGTTCTCGGACACGGGCGGCGAGAGTGAGTTCGGTGCGGCTGTAGCGGCGATGCCCGCCGGCGGAGCGGTCGGGTGCGAGCAGGCCGGTGGCGTCGAGGCTGCGGAGGAACTCGGGGGTGACGCCGAGCATCGCGGCAGCGCGGCCCATGGTGTAGGCGGGGTAGTCGGCGTCGTCGAAGGCGCTGGCCGCACTGTAGGCCGGGGAAGGATCGGTCATACCCACCTCGCGAGATCGGGATACGCCCAGGTCTGGCCCGCGAGGGAGCCGGACCTGGGCGCGGGGGTCATTGGGTGGCGCCTTCGATGACCTTGCGGCCGCCGCCGTGACCGATTTCGATGCGCCGTGGCTTGGCCTTCTCCGCCACCGGCAGGGTCACGGTGAGCACCCCGTCGGTGTAGTCGGCGCTGATGTGGTCCACATCCAGGCCGCCGCCCAGCGAGAGCTGGCGGGAGAAGGTGCCGCGGGGCCGTTCGGCGGTCAGGTAGCTGATCTCGGCATCGCCCTCCCCGCTCGGCCGCCCGCGGCGCTGGGCGCGCACGGTGAGGGTGTTGTTCTCCGCGCTGACTTCCAGCGATTCGGTGTCGATGCCGGGCAGGTCGAACTCGACCACGTAGTTGTCGCCGGCCCGGTAGGCGTCCATCGCCATGGCCTGGGGTGTGCGGGCGCTGCCGAACACCTCGGTGGCAAGCCGGTTGAGGTCACGGAAGAACGGGTCGAACGCCAGCGTCATCACCCACCACTCCTTTCACACGCTCAACGTCAACTCACGCATGATCGGCAGCGGAGTGCGGGGAGCGGAGCCGGAGGCCGGACGCCCGGGCACTCCGCGGGGAGAAATGACCGACAGCCTCACCTCCTGTGTTTGTGCTGGTAGACCTCTTGCCAACAGTGCTACCTCACTTATTCTGGAACTGCCACTGCAGATTTGCAAGGCCGCTGATTCACAGTATGTAGCGCCGTCTCGGGAGATATCAGGTCAGTGGAAGGTGGTGCGGGGCGATGGCAGCGCGGCATGTGGTGTATCGATGCGAGCTGGACCACCAGGTTCGGTGGCGTGGTTATGCGACCTGCGACGGTGAGATTCCCGTGCACGTGCGCGCGCCTTCGCTGGGCCAGGCCCGGCAGTTGATGGCGGCCACCACCGTCGGCGACGGGAGGCGGTCGGGGTGGGTCGAGCACACCGAACACGCCGCAGGCGACGGGCTGTGGGTGCGCGAGGCCCTCGACGAGTGGGTGCTGGATCGCGAGCACTCCACCCGGGTGTTGATGGAGGTCCTCGCTGACCAGCGGCTGCGTGCCCGGCTGGCCACGCTCCCCGCCTGCCGGATCGGCGGTGTGCCGGTGGTCGTGTGCGTGCCCGGTGACGCCGTGGAATGGGTTGTGGGGCAGCACGACGGGCATGGGGCCCTGGTCGTGGCCGCGGCGGTGACCAACCACCAGGTGTGGTGGAACGTGCTGGTGCCCGCCGACCGTGCCGCCGAGACCGACCTGGGCGTGATCGGCAGCCTGGACGAGATCGGCGTGACCGGCCCGGAGGCCACGGTCGATGACTGGATGGCCGCCGCCGACTGCGCAGGCCTGGTCCTGCTTGCCCCCCGACACGCGAAGGCGCACGCCTCGCCCCACCCGGACCCGGCAGCAGCCGATCCCTGCGCCAGCCGGAGCGCCGCAGCGCAGAAGCGTCCCGCCCATCTGGGCGAGCCCGAGACAACCGCCGATCCGCTGGGGACAGCGGAACTACGCGCGCGAACGCACGAGCTGGAAGGGGTCCTCCAGCGGCTAGCACACCGCCGGCGTGTGCCGGACTCGATCCCGCCCGGCACGGCAGCGGCGCCTACCCGCGATGAGCCGCAACAGCAGCGCACCTCGCGGTAGGCCTGGCGGTGATCGCGGCCAGGACGCAGCGGAGGAGGCATCCCGTGTCTGAGCAGGAACACCCTTTGGAAGCGCTGCACCGCGGGCGCGACGCGGTGGCGGCGGCTGTGAGCCAGCAGGCCAGAATCCCGCAGCCGTCCTTGAATGACCTCCATGTCTTCGGCTCCGCGATCGTGGGCACGCTCGCCCAGCTCGGCCACCTCAGCTCCGTGCTGGCCGACCAGGTAGGGCGCTTCGACGAACAGGAGCTGGAACAGGCCACGACCAGCGATGACCCCGCCGACAAGATCAGGATCGCCGGAACGCACCTGGCCAGGCTCAGCGACGAGTTGGCCACGGCCGTCGCCGACGCCAACCGGTACTGGACCGCGATGGAAAGCGTAGACCTGCACACCTCCGGCGACCTCCAAGCACGACGCGAACCCGACCCGTAGCCGCGGAATGCGGCGCGAAGGACCGACGGGAGGCGCCTCGGAGGCCGAGTGCATCCGGCAGCGGTGTCCCCAGAGATCCTTACTCACGCAGGTGCAATCGACCTGGGCCTGCTACCGGCCGAGCTCAGCGGCGGTTGTCGCCGGGCGCCAGCAAGCTCGTGACCTCGGCCAGGGCCTCGTGTGAGGGCGTGAGGTCGGGGTCCTCGATGTTGAGGCCGAGGATTTCCTCGGCGCGAGCGGCGGTTTCATAGAGCATCCGGTAGAGCGTCTTCTCCCGGATCGCGGCCTCACGACGCGCCACCAGCCGGTCGATCGTCAGCCGGGTCTCGGAATCCGGGGTCGCGAGTCGCTTGGTCCACCCCGGATGGCCAGGTCCTCATGGTCGCGATCGCGACACCACGACAGCAACGAGCCCACCGCGGTGCTGTAGCCGCGGATGTGTTCGGGTTCGCCAGCGAGTCGAGGACCACTTCCGCATGCCGGGCTGTCGGGGTTTCGGCGGGGAAAACAACAGTGGCCTTGGCACCAGCGCAGGATGCAGGTCTGCGCCAGTGCCAAGGCCACCGCCTTGCGCTGCTCTTACCGCTTCTTCTTCGGCGGATCCTTGCGCAGCAGATCAGGGCCGATGATACGGCGCACCACCCGGCGGACCAGGCTGCGCTTCTTCACCGGGGCGGGCGGGGCCGATGTCACCGGCTTGACCCGCTCGGTCGGCGCCGCCACCGACGCCTGCGGTTGCGGACCCGTCATCCCCGCGGCCGGTGCCGGCGGGTCGGGGTTGAGCAGCTTGGCGAACTCCGGCTGCTCGTCGCGGATCGCGGGAATGTAGGGCTGGGTGACCTCCACCCGGGATGGGGCGTCGGCCATGGGCGGCGGCGATGCCGCCGGGCGGGCCGGAACGACCACCTCGTCCAGGGGCAGCTGGCCCACGATGCGGGTAGTCGGCGGTCCCGAGTCCAGTCGCGGCTGCTGCGCTTCCGACTGGAGCACGGGCTGGAACCACGGTCGAGCAAGGTCGTCTTGAATAGTCATCCGTATCGACTCTGCGGGGGGCAAAGGGGCCAATGTCACCGGATCAGGGGCTTCCCTCACCGGCGGCTCAGACCCTACCGGTAACGGACAGATAAAGCACACCCCCGTGTTCCGTATGTCTCGCTGCGTGATCACAGCGAGTCCCGAAGCGGCCATCCGGCGTAATCAAGATCCGCCAAGCGATGGCGAAACCCATCGGTCCCGCCCTCGTTAGGCGCCCTTTCGAGGCGGCTCGGGCGCCACTCAGCCTTGCGGCGCGCCGGAATCCTGTTGCGGCGGCTCGCCGGGCATCGAGACCTGCTGCAACTGGCGGAACTCCGCGGCCAGCGTGCCCGCGGTCCAGTGCGCGTTGAGGCCGCTGGGATTCGGCAGCACCCACACCCGCGCGCCCTCGATCCGCCGGTCCTGCGGCCCGACCGTCGCCCGCCGCTCTCCGAACGCCGTCCGATACGCGGTGATCCCCACCACCGCCACCCACGCGGGCTGGAAGCGGCGCACCTTCTCCACCAGCACCTGCCCGCCGGCCCGCAACTCGTCGTCGGTGAGCTCGGCCGCCCGGGCGCTGGCCCGCGCGACGAAGTTGGTGATGCCCAGCCCCAACCCGGGCAGCTCGCCCTGCTCGTGCGGCTGCAGCAGGCGCGGCGTGAAGCCCGAGGCGTGCAACGCGGGCCAGAACCGGTTGCCCGGCCGCGCGAAGTGGTGACCGGTGGCTCCCGACCACAGACCCGGATTGATCCCGCAGAACAGCACCCGCAAACCGGGGGAGAGGACGTCCGGAATCCTCGCCCCCTCCGCCGCGGCCAACTCCTCCGCGCTCGGCCGGTTCCCCGCCAACTCGCACCTCCGGTTCCCGCAACCAACACCGGACCTTAACCGGCGGCCACGGCACCCCGAACCGGGTCCGGTCACCGGCTCCGACAGCACCTCCGCACGTATTACGTAACACCATCAACAGTAACGTTAATAACCAAACGAAACAGAATTTTGATTCGAGAAACACCGCCAGATTTACCGCGCATAATCGCGCTTATGTGCGGTAAGCTGATTCGGTGAGCATCACCGGAGAAGCGCGGGCGCCAGTCGTCGGCCGAGAGGCGCAAACGGAACTCCTGGCCACGCCCACGCGCACCGGCCACACCGTGGCCGCGTTGATCGCGGCGTGGCTGGGCTCGTTCGCGGACTCCGGAGCTACCCGCGCCGCCTATGCGCGGGATCTCCGCGAGTACGTGGAGTGGTGCACGCGCCGGGAACTCGATCCGCTCGACGTGCGCCTCCCGGAGGTGCAGATGTACGGCGCCGAGCTCGCCGCGGCGACCAATCCGCGCACCGGGCGTGCGTTCGCGGCCAGCACCCGGGCGCGGAAGATCGCCGCCGTCTCCAGCTGGTACACCTTCCTCGTGCGCGCCGGTGCGATCGACGCCAACCCGGCTCGCGACGCCGCGCGGCCCCGTTACGACAGGCAGCACTCGCCGACCGCCAGCGTCTCCGAGCGACAGGCCGCGCAGATGCTGACCGCCAGCCGGGACTACCGGCACCGCAGCCTCGCGCCCGAGGCGGTCGCGCTCGTGATGATGCTGCTGATCGATCTGGGTATCCGCGTCTCGGAGCTGTGCCACGCCGATTTGTCCGACCTCGGTCAGCGCGACGGCCTCCGGGTGCTGACCGTGCACATGAAGGGCGGCAAGGTCCGCACCCGGCCTATCCCGGCGCCGCTGGTCCCGGTCCTGGACGCTTACTTGGCGCAGCGGCCGGACGCCGACACCAGCGCCCTGGTGGTGACCCGGCACGGCGAGCGCATCAACCGCCACCAGGTATTCCGGCTTGTGCAGACGATGGCCGCGGAAGCCGGCGTGCCGATGCCGCAGCGGATCACGCCGCACTCGATGCGGCACACCTTCAACACCATCGCCCGGGAAAGGGGAGCGGCTCTGGAAGACCGCCGCGACGCGCTCGGGCACTCCTCGGCGGCGGTCACCCAGCTCTACGACCACGTCGCGGTGTCGCTGACCCGCGACCCGGCCCACCTCGTCGCGGGAGCGACCAGCGAAACCCGCGAAACAACCCCGAAATCGCCCGAACAATCCCATTGATCATTTACGTCACGGTGACGTAAATGATCAATGGGGCTTGTTCTGGTCGGTCTTGCCGATCCGGCTAGCGCGTAGCGCAGGAGCACGACGCCCGAGGTGAACGGGCGCGTCTCCAGCAGCTCGAGATCCTCACGGGTCGAGTCGAACAGGCGGTCTCCGTGACCGTCGGCCACGGGGAAGACGAACAACCGGTACTCGTCGACGTCGCTCACGACCCCAGACTGCTTCTTAGGGGTGCTTCAGCGTTCAAGCCTCCACGCGCTTCCACGGCGCACGCTGGACATCATCGCCTCAACCAGCGAAGGAACCACCGGAATGACCGAGAACGCCTCAGCAGCACCGACGAACCTTCCCGCCACGGAGCGGGTCCGCCTGCCGTCTACCACGGATTCGCCCGCACCGGACAGAACGGCCACGATTCCCCAGCAGAGCGGGTGGGAATCTTGAGTCACGGTGACGAAAATCAGGCCGGTTTGCGGGCCTCGACGAGAACCCGGGCCGAGTGGGCGATGAACGGGCCCTCTCGCTGGATCCGCTCGTGCAACTCGCGCAGCCGGTCCCGGTAGCGGTCGACGGTGAAGTCCGGAACCGTCCAGATCACCTTGCGCAGGAAGTAGATGACGGCGCCGACGTCGAAGAACTCCATCCGCAACCGCTCCAGGCGCACGTCGACGACGTCCAGTCCGGCCGCCTCGGCTTCGGCCGTCTCGACGTCGGGATGGCGCTTGCGGCGGATGTCCTCGGACAGCGGCCCGAGGAAGAACTCCACCAGCTCGAACACGGTCTCCGGGCCGACGTGCTGGGCGAAGTACGTTCCCCCGGGCCGCAGGACCCGGGCGATCTCCGCCCACCACACGGTCGCCGGATGACGGCTGGTGACCAGGTCGAACGCCGCGTCCGCGAACGGCAGCGGCGGCTCGTCCCGGGCTGCCACGACCACCGCGCCCAACGGGTGCAGCAGCTCGGTGGCCCTGGCGACGTTCGGCGGCCAGGACTCCGTCGCGGCCATCACGGCGGGGAAGTTCCCGGCGCCGGCCAGCACCTCGCCGCCACCGGTCTGCACGTCCAGCGCGGCCGACGCGACGCCCAGCCGATCGCCCAGCAGCCGCTGGTAACCCCACGACGGGCGCTGCTCGGTCGCGCGACCGTCCAACCAGGAGAAATCCCACCCATCGACCGGTGCGGCCGAGGCCTCGGCCACCAACTCCTCGAACGAACTCGCCGACATGCGGCCGATCTTCCCAGCCCGCCACGCGCGCAGCCACCGAATATTCGTTGGCTGGATGGAACATCCGGCCGTCGCCGATCCGGCCTTGCGCGCCAACCGGTTCGTCCCGCTGTTCTCGTTCAACAGGATGACGTGGATCAAGCCGTCATTGCGGCTGCTGCCTCCGGAGCGGCTCTTCCCGGTGCCCCGAGCGATCGCCGGGATCAGGGCTTGCGGCCCTTCCGGCGGATCTTGATCTGGCGCATGTCGGTCACCGCCGTGCGCAGGACCTGGTACGGGTGGCCGTGGGCGTCCAGCGCCGCCAGTGCGCGCTGGGTCGCCTCCCGCTCGCCGTCGTCGTCGCGTTCCGCCGGAACCTGGCAGCGGAAGGTGAACGTCGAAACGGTGTCGTCGTGGGTGAACGTGCCCGCCTCGGTGAAGGCGGTGTCGGTGGCCGCCAGGACGGCGGCGCGCCCGGCTTCGCTGAGCCCGTCGAACTTGCCTCGGATCGTCACTCGGAACACGGTTGGTCCTTTCGCGTGGCGTAGGTGAGAACGCGGTCGCCGAGCACGTCCTCGATGGTGGTCAGCAGATCCAGCGCGGCCTCGGCGATCGCGTCGGGGCGCTCGCCGGCCGCGAGGCGCTCGCCGATCTCGGCGAACACCAGGGAGTGGAAGCAGCCCAGCTGGTGGGCGATCACCCGGGGCAGCGGGTCGTCCGGTGCGGCCCCGGTCTCCTCGGCGAGGACGGCGGCGAGCGCGTCGGTCATCTGCTGACCGAGGGACTCAAGCCGCGCGAGGAGCGTGGGCGCGGCCCGCATCATGTCGAAGACGCGGCCGAAACCGCCGGTCAACCCCACCTTGCGGTCGCGGCGGCGCACTTCCTCGCGCAACTCGCGCAGGATCGCGTCCGCGGCGGACTCGCCGACGCGGCGTTGCCGCACCATGTCGGCGAGCCGTTGCGGGGACGCTTCGTCCGGTGGCAGGACGAGGTCTTCCTTGGTCGGGAAGTAGTTGTAGACGGTGTTCGCCGACACCTCAGCGGCCGCGGCGACCTCCGCGATCGTGACGTGCTCAAAGCCTCGCTCGACGAACAGGCCCACGGCCACCTCGGTGATCCGCTGCCGTGTCTGGCGCTTCTTGCGCTCCCGCAGCCCCTCGGTCATGCCACAAGCTTAACTCGACTGCAATATTGGAGTCGACTCCATTATTTCTCAGGCGAGCTGCTTGTAGAAGAAGCTGCCGTCTTCGAGACGACCGGCCGGGTCGGCGGCGTAGCCGGGCACGATGCCGAACCGAGTCCAACCGGCGGCGAGGTAGAGCCCCTCGGCGGGACTGCCGGTGGTGGTGTCCAGGAGCAGCAGGATGGCGCCCGCGTGGGCGGCGGCCCGTTCGGCGGTGGCGAGGAGTTCGCGGCCCAGTCCCTGGCCGCGGGCGTCGCGGTGCACCATGAGCTTGACGATCTCGGCGCGGTGCCGGCCGTTGGGCTTGGATTCCAGCGCGAGGCTGACGGTGCCGGTGATGCCGTCGGGGCCGTGGGCGGCCCAGACGATCAGGCTGCCGTCGGCGATCGCGGATTCCCGGGTCTCCCACCAGGCCGCGGCCGCGTCCTGGTCGAAGGGTTCGAGGAACCCGAGTGAGAAGCCGCCGTCGACGACGTCGACGAGGAGATCGGCCAGTTCCTTCACGTAGTCGCGGAAATCGGCGGCGGACAGCCGGGTGATGGTCGGCAAGGCGGGTTCCCTCCGGGTGATCAGGGCAGGACGATCAGCAGGGCGTAGCGGACCGGTTCGGGGCCAGGGCAGCGGAAGCGAGACCGGCCCCACAGCCGGAACCGCAGGCAGTCACCGGCCCGCACCTCGTGCACGTGGTCGCCCGCGGTGACCTCCAGGGCCCCCGCCAGCACCCAGATGTGCTGCTCCAGGCCCGGCACGGCCGGGCCGTCGTAGGAGATGTCCGCGCCCGGTTCCAGCACGCCTTCGACGACCTCGCCGCGCAGTCCCGGATGCGGCGGAGACACCGAGCGCCGGGTGAAGCCCGATGCCGCGTCCCGCCACACTTCCTGCCGGTCGGCGCGCACCAGCTGCGGCGGCTCCGATTCCACCTCGGCCAGCAACTGCGACATGGTCCGCCCGTAGGCCGCGCACAACTTGTTCAGCAGCGCCGCGGTCGGGCTGATCTCGGCCCGCTCCAGCCTCGACAGCGTCGAGCGGCTGATCTCGGTGCGCTGCGCCAACTCCTCCAGCGACCAGCCGCGCTCCACCCGCAGCTCCGCCAGCCGACCCGCCAGCCGGGTGTCCATCTCAGAGCCGTTTCTCATATTCGGGAGACTAGCTCAAATATGAGATGGATCGGAAGCCGGGTGCGGATGTCACCGAGAGCGCGTCATGGCAACCCTGCGTCGTCGCGGCGTTCGCACCAGCTTCGCCCAGGTCAAGGCTTTCGCAAGACGAGCGCGCCGCTACTGGCGCGCGGTGACGACGCTGACGACGTTGGCGGCGACGATCGCCGAGATGCTCAGCCACTCCAGCAACTGCAGGTTCTGGCCGAGGAACACCAGTCCCACGCCGGCCGCCAGAACCGGGTTGATGCTCATGAAGATGCCGAAGAACTGCGCCGGAACCCGCCGCAGCGCCAGCATGTCGATCAGGAACGGCACGGCCGAGGAGAGGATGCCCGCCGCGGCCGCGCAGCCCAGCGCCGCCGGGGTCGGCGGATGCTGGATGAGCACCGCGATACCGATCGGCACGAACAGCAGACCCGACAGCCCGGCCGAGGCCGCAGTGCCCTCGGCACCGGGCAACCGGCGGCCCACCGAGCGGTTGAGCAGGATGTAGGACGCCCAGCACACCGCGGCCAGCAGCGCCAAGCCGATGCCGAGGTAGTCCGTGGTCGGCTGCGGCCGGGTCAGCGCCACCACGCCCGCGGCCGCGACCACCGCGCACCCCAGATCCACCACGCGTCGCGACGCGGCGAGCGCGACCACCAGCGGACCGAGGAACTCCAGCGTCACCGCAAGACCGAGGCCGATGCGGTCGATCGCGCTGTACAGCGACAGGTTCATCGTCGCGAACACCGCCGCCAGCAGCAGCACCGGCTGCCACTGGCGCCACGTGAACGCCCGCAGCCGAGGACGCCCCACCGCCAGCAGTGCCACGGCGGCGATCCACTGCCGCACCGCCACGACACCGGCCGGCCCGATCACCGGGAACGCCAGCGATCCGATCGCCGCACCGACCTGATTGGACAGCCCGCTGCCGACCATCATCGCGATTCCCGCGTAGCGGCCGCCGTTTTCCGCGGTGGGCGCCGGGACCGCCACGGGCTGCCGCACCTGCGCTGTCGTCTGCATGGCACAGAGCCTGCGCCGCCGCGGTGCTTCCGCAAAATGCATCCGGCGCGCCAGCTATACGCTTGGGTTATGGATGTGGAGCTGCGGCAGCTGCGCTGCCTGGTCGCGATCGCCGACGAGGGCACCTTCACCGACGCCGCCATCGAACTGGGCGTCTCGCAGGCGGCCGTCTCCCGCACGCTGGCCTCGCTGGAAGCCGCCCTCGGCGTCCGCCTGTTGCGCCGCACCAGCCGCGAGGTCGTGCCCACCGCCGTCGGCACGCAGGTCATCGCCCGCGCCCGGCGGCTGCTGGCCGAGGCCGAGGACCTAGTGCGCGACGCCACCTCCGGGCACACCCGGCTGCGCATCGGCTACGCCTGGTCGGCCATGGGCCGCCACACGGTGGACTTCCAGCGCAGGTGGCCCGCGCTGCGCCCGGACGTCGAACTGAGCCTGGTGCGCACCAACTCCGCGACCGGCGGCCTCGCCGAAGGCGCCTGCGACGTCGCCGTGGTGCGCACCGAACCCGACCAGCGGCGCTTCGACGGCGTCATCGTCGGCCTGGAACGCCGGTTCTGCGCGGTGGCGTCCGACGATCCGTGGGCCCGCCGCCGCTCCATCCGGCTGGCCGAGATCAGCGAACGCACGCTCCTCATCGACCGCCGAACCGGCACCACGACCACCGACCTGTGGCCGCCGGAGAACCGGCCTGCCATCGAGTACACCCACGAGCTCGACGACTGGCTCACCACCATCGCCACCGGTCGCAGCGTCGGCATCACCGCGGAAAGCACCGTCGACCAATACCCGCGCCCCGGCGTGGTCTTCCGCCCGCTGCGCGACGCCGCACCCATCGCGGTCCGCCTGATCTGGTGGCGCGACGACCCGCACCCGGCCGCGCAAGCCGCCGTCGCCCTGCTCACCGACCTCTACCGCGCGCACAGCTAGAGAAAACGGTCCCGGTCGGGGATGAGCCGGCTGCTCACCTGCCGATGTCCGTCCGGTCATGCCCTTCGGGGCGAAGTCGTGCCCTTTCGGACATTCCTGGGGAAGTCACCCGCTGGGAGCATCGGCTCGGGACCTGGCTCTGCGGAGGGAGTCGCATGCGCGCACACGACCAGGCATCCAACCGGATGTCGCAGCCGCAGCGGCCGCTCCACCAGGCCGCGGACAAGCCCTCTGCCGGCGGCCTGACACGCACACCGCTGTCCCCGCAAGCGGCGCTGGCACTGCAGCGCACCGCAGGCAATGACGCCGTGAGCAAGCTGATCGCCGCGCAGCAGCATGCGTGCGGCGACGGTTGCGGACACGGGCCGGCCGTCCAGCGCAACGACCGAGCGCAGGGCCGCGGGGGCCAGCCGAAGCCGCACGTCGCCGGGGTGATCCAGCGGAGCATCACCATGCGCCCCGCGGAAAAACCAGAGGGCAGCGACCTGCTGGAAGAGGCGAAAACGGCCGGGGGGACCACCGACGCCGGTGGGCTGTTCAGCTTCCTCGTCCACAAGCTCAGGGAGGAGAGCCGCAACGGCAGCGGCGTGCCCGAGAACGAGATAGCCGAATTCGAGCGCAATCGGGAAACCCTCGAACCGCAGCTGTTCAAATGGGCCGCCGGCACACCCGGCGCCCGTGGCGCCAAGTCCCATCCGCAGTTCGGCGCCAAACAGCAGGACCGCGATTACCACACCTACACCGATCTCGCGCTGGCGCTGAGCGGGTGGATGCGGGCCAAACCCGCGCGGCACGACGAGAAAGAACTGGCCCGCAACGTCAAGGACAACTCCGACGTCGAGCTGCACCTCGAGATCCTGCTCACCCGGGTCAGGGCGATCGTCGAGGACCGGCGAGCCGAGGAGCGGAGTCCCACCGGCCCGTTCCGGTGGGAATACATCCGCCAGGAACTGGAGACCGGGACGACCCTCCAGCCGGACGCGGGCGGCAACCGCCAGTTCGGCCACTACCAGCACTACTTCGACCAGGTCATCCAGGGGAAGGCCGAGATCCCGGCCGAGATCAGGGACCAATTGCGCACCCGGATCAACGGCGGCATGTGGAAGGCGCTGGAGGCTCCGGAGCAGTTCAGCTTCCGCGACAAGATAGTCGTCCTGCACGACCTGATGGAGTACTTCGGCAAGCACCAGCGGTGGAACCCGCCCACGGCCGGCAACGACGTCATCGCCGACCAGCACGGCCAGAACCTCACCACCACGGCGATCGACGACCACGGCAACCGGGTGCGGGCCGACGAGGACCGGGGCCAGGAGTCCACCGTCCTGCCGGGGGGCAAGGTCAAGAACCATCCGTCGACGCGCCGGGAGTCCGCGGAGAGCACCCGCCTCGCCCGACGGCACGACATCCCGGTGTGGGCGGGCTCGTCGTTCACCGCGATGCGCATGCTCAACCTCGCCAAGTCCGCTGGCGGCACCATCGAGGAGATCAGCGCGGTCGCCTGGGGGATCTTCGCCTTCTGGCGCTTGGACTACGACCACTCGTTCGAGCTCGCCTACCACACGCTGCACGAAGTCATGGACATCGCGCAGAACTTCGGCGTCCCCTACAACGCGCTGCACCGCGGGAAAGGCTTGGAGGAGGGACACCGGGCAGGGATCACGAAGCAGCACGTGCTGGACCGGCTGACCGTCGCCGAGCGGCAACTCGCCGAAGACCACGGCAGGCTGACCGCCGGGGCGCAACAGGTCGCGGAGCACCTCGGGAAGAATCCGCCGGTCGACCGGACACCCTTCGACCAGTTGGGAAGCAGGCTGGCCGCCCTCGCGCAACGCATCGAGCAGCTGCGTCAGCGCGTGCTCGGCGTCGGCCGAGCTGTCTCGGGCATAGCCGAACACGCTTCTCCCGCCGACCGCCAGCACCTGCGCCAGGTGATGCTCGACATGCCCGGATTGGCCACCGACCTGAGCGCCATCGCACGGGAGATCAACGACCTCGACCGGGACCTCGTCGACCACCTCAGCACCTACATGAGCACCTGAGCAGACCGCCTACCGGCGGCGCTCGTCCCTGGCGAGTTCGTCGAGGACGAATCGCATGCGCTGGTCGACCGTTGTTCGCGGGAGGTGGACGAGTTCGTAGCCGTAGTCGGTGTAGGCGGCGACCATGTGCTCGTAGGTGCGTTCGGCCTCCGCCGGGGTTTGCTTGCGTTCGCCGTCCTGGCGGTAGATCTCCGGCCAGAACGGGGCGATCAGCACGCGGTTGCGGTACCGGAACCGCCGCGCGGCGGCGTCCACGTGCGGGGGCACCGGCAGGCCGCTCAGCCGCAGGTAGCCGACGATGTCGGGCAGCCCGCGGTCGAAGATCACCGGTCCGCGCCTGCGGCGGGCCTGCCGGTGGGAACGCAGGTCCCGCTGCAGCATCAGCTCGGCGAACAACGCCCGGTCCGCCCAGGGCAGACCGCGGCCTCCGGCGGCCAGCTGATCTGCGATGACGCCGCGGCCCGCCTCCGGCGAGCAGGCACATCCGGCGGCGGCCAGGCGCTCGACGAGCGTCGTCTTGCCCGCCCCGGGACCACCGGTGATCACGACGAAATCTGCTGGCGACATGCCGACCTCCACCATCGAACCCTCGCAACGGTCGCGAACGGAAGTGCGGTGATTGTCGTCGCCGGATGCGGCGGGAACGCCGGGGTGAGCGCGGCGTGAACGGCCACTGGAGCAGGCCTGGCACCAGATCTTAGCGGTCGCGATGAGTTTCGCGGCCCGGCGCGGTCCAACCATCGGAGGCGCTTGCCGGCCGGAGGTGCCTCCGGGGCCGTGTCCGAGGTCGCGCATTCGGCTGCAGGGGGTACTGCGCGGCTCTCGGACGGCCCTCGGCCTCGGGGAACATCGGTACAGCGGTTACCGGTGAGAACGATCATGGTCCGGGCGGCGCGAGTGTGCTGACCCGGCTCTCGTACTCAGCTCGCGCTGGAGTTCGCCGGCGGAGGCGAGGGCCGCGTACGAGGCGGAACATCTCGGAGATGTGCACGGTGTCGCCCGGCCGTGCGTAACGGGTTCATTGGACGCTGGGGCCGTTTGTCGTCAAACGGTCATTTGACGAGCAGCAACAGGCGTTCTGGGCCGACCGGTTCCGCGACGCCGGCTGGCAGACCGAGCGCTTCGTCGAGGGCATGGTGACCAGCCCGTTCTTCTACTCGCAGGAGATCGTCCAGGTCCGCACCGACACCTGGTCCAAGGGCCGGGTGGTCCTGGCCGGCGACGCCGCGCACTGTGCCTCCCCCTACAGCGGCATGGGCACTTCCGGCGGCCTGGTCGGCGAGATCAACCGTCACTCCGGCGACCTGCCGACCGCCCTGGCGAACTAACGACCAAACGCTGCGACCCTTCGTCAACGAGATCCAGGGCGAAGTCAACCCGCGGCTGCTGCGCTTGGGCATGCCGATGACTCAGCGCGCGATCGACGTCTTCCAGGCCACCACCGCACTTGCCTGCGTCCTCCGCGTCCCGGAACTCACCGCACGCTTCTCCGAGGAAGACCGCGGCGGCGACTGGCGGCTCCCCGCTAACCCGGCACCGATCAGCGCCGCGTGAAAACCCGCAGGGACAGCAGTAACCCGGCGGAGCCGGCGACCAGGCGAAACTGGCAGGTCACGGCACCGCGAGCGGCATTTCACCGAACCCCAGTGGCGAAGTGGGTCACTGTGCTGGCCGACCATGATCGTTCTCACCGACAACCGCTGTACCGATGTTCCCGGGGCCGGCCCTGGCGGCCGTCACAGGTAGGTGGTCAACAGGTCGTCCACCGAGTACATCAGTTCCGTGCGACCGCCGAAGAGCTTATGCAGGCGGGTGGCGTGATCGCGCATCGCGGTATCGAAGTCCGCGGCACCGTCGTAGAGGCGGGCCACGCCGTCGACGAGGTCGGGGAGGTCGGCGTCGATGCGGGCCGCGGACATGCTGGGCGAGCGCGGGCCGTCGTCGTCGACGGGCTCGGGCGTGTTGCCCAGCATGACGTAGCAGGGGAAGCGTTCCAGGTCCGGCAGCACCGAGTAGAACGGCACGCCCGGGTTGAAGTAGTACTCCGCCCAGTCGTTCCCGGCCAGCGCCAGCCACGGGGTGTCCACGGCCAGCGCGGCGAACGCGAACCCGGTGTGCGGCGAGAGCAGCATGTCGCAGCGCTGCATCGCGGCCAGCTGCCGGTCCAGCGGCACGTCCAGCGCCCACGCCGCGTTCGGGACGGTCGCGGCCAGCGCGTCGAACTCCGCGCGCGTGAACCCGGTGCTGGTGCGGCCGTCGTCGGCGAGCTTGCCGGTCAAGCAGATCCGCGCCTGCGGCCAGCGGTCGGTGATGGCGCCGAGGATCCGCTGCCACGACGCCAGCGACGGGTAGCGCCACCGTTCGGCGCTGCCGCCGGGCAGCACCGCGATGGTCGGCGCGTCGTGCTGCGGCAACAGCTCGGCGGCCCAGTCGCGCGCCGCGGCAGGCAGGCTCAGCCGCAGCGGGTTGCGCGCCTGGTAGGCCGGTTCGGGTGCGCCGACCTGCGTGTGCCCGCCGGTGGTGCGGAAGTGCTCGGCCGACAGCTCGTAGTAGCGCTGCAGGCCGGGGAAGAAGTCGTGCTGCCACTTCTGGTGGCCGCGCGGGTCGTCGACGACCCAGTCCCACTCGGCGGGGATGTGCGCGAGGACGTCGGCCGTCGGCGGCTCGAACACGTCGATGTCCACTGTGTACACCTCGTCGATCGCGTCGCACCAGGCGGCCAGGTCGACGGCGGTGGCGGAGTTGAGCACCACCGCGATCCGCCGATCCGGGTTCGCGCGGCGATATCCCAGGCAGTACTGCAGCGCCTCCACGGCGTGTCCGACGGGGTGGCAGTAGACGAAGTTGACGAGCACCGATTGCACGAGATCAACCCTACGATCGCGGGCAACGGGTTTTCGCCGCTACAGCCCGCCCGCGACGCGCAGCACCGCCCCGCTGGTGTAGGCCGACTCCGGACCGAGCAGCCAGCCGATCGCCGGGGCGATCTCGTCGGGTTCGCCGGCCCGGCCGAACGGCACGCGTGACACCGCCGTGTCGATGCGTTCCGGCGCTCCCGCGCTGGCGTGGATGTCGGTGCGCACCAGTCCGGGCGCGACGGCGTTGACGCGCACGCCCTCGTCGGCGAGTTCCTTCGCCAGGCCCACCGTCAGCGCGTCCACGGCGGCTTTGGCTCCGGCGTAGTGGACGTACTCGTGCGGCGAGCCGAGCGTTGCCGCGCTGGAGGAGATGTTGACGATGGCCCCGCCACCGCCGCCGCGGCGGGTGGACATGACCTGCGCGGCGGCACGCGCGCAAAGCACCGCGCCGAGGAAGTTGACGTCGATGACGTGGCGGATCACCTCGACCGGCGTGTCGGCCAGATCGCCGATGTGCGCGGTGAGCCCGGCGTTGTTGACCAGCCCCGTGACCGGGCCCAGCTGGTCCGCGGCCTCGGCGAACAACCGGTCCACATCGGCCTCGCGACTGACGTCCACCCGCACCACCACGCACCGGGCGCCGTGCCCGCGGGCTTCGGCCGCGACGCGCTCGGCGCCGCTGTCGTTGTCGCGGTATCCGAGCACGAGGTCGTGGCCGGCCCGGGCCAGCCACGACGCCGTGGCCGCGCCGATGCCGCGACTGGCGCCGGTGATGATCGTGATGGGGCGACTCATGCGCTGATCATGACATCCGCCGGTGCCCGGCTCATCGACAGCCGTGCGCGAATTCGTTGGCCCGCAGCCGGCCTGAGCGGGAAGACTGTCCCACATGGACATCGGCCCAGCGGACGTCGGCGAGGTGATCAGCCCGGTCGACTCGATCTGGGGCATCGGCCTCGCCGCCGACGATCCGCGCTGCGAGAACCCCGAGCAGTGGCGAGGGCTGAACCTGCTGGGCTTCGCGCTGGGCGAAGCCCGCGCCCGCCTCGGTCGGCAGTCCTGACCGAGGCGGGGCAACGGCGTCACAGCAGTGTCAGCTGCGCGGGACGCGGGCGGCGTGGTGCCGGGGTCGCGGCCTGGGTGGTGGTGTCGCCGAGGGCGGACAGGAACGGTGACGGCTGGCGGTCCTGGGTGCTGCCGCGGACCGTTCGCCGTGCCGCGCCGGTGAGGTAGAGGTGATCCTGGGCGCGGGTCATGCCGACGAAGAACAGGCGGCGTTCTTCGGCCACTTCCTCCGCGGTGGGTTCGGCGCCCGGCCAGCGCAGCGGCAGCAGGCCGTCCTCGCAGCCGACCAGGAACACCACCGGGAACTCCAGGCCCTTGGCGGCGTGCAGGGTCAGCAGGGAGATCGCCTCGGCTCGCGGGTCGAGCGTGTCGACCTCGGCGCCGAGCAGCACCTCGCGGCAGAACCGCGGCACGTCCTCACCGCAGCGCTGCGCCAGCGGCCCGAGCAGTTCCACCGCGGTGTGAATGTCGGGCCGGGTGTCCTCGGGCAGGGTGTCGGCGACCGTTTTCGCGGCCATGCGCAGCTGGTCGGTCACCGGGCCGGTGCGGTCGGCGACGTGCAGCAGTTCGCGGACCAGGAGGTCGACGCCGGGGCGGGCGGAAAGCCGGTCGTGCGACCGCTTCTGCACCGGCAGGCCGCAGCGGGTGAGCTCGTCGAGGATGGCGTGCGACTGCGAGTCCGTCCGGTACAGCACCGCGATGTCGTTGAACCCGATGCCGCCGGGGCCGTCGCCGAGGACCCTGCCGCTGTCGAGGGAGTGGAACGACGCGCCGCCGAGCAGCTGGTCGATCGTGCGCGCGACGAACGCCGCCTCCGCGCGCTCGTCGCCGGCCCGGTGGGCGACGATGCGGTGCGCCTCGCGGTCCGAAGCCGGGTGCAGCCGCCGGTCGGTGACCAGTGTGGACGGTGCGATGGCGCGGATCGCGCCGTCGAGGATGTGGGCGCCGCTGCGGTAGTTGCGGGTCAGCGCCCGGACCGGTGCGCGGGGGTAGTCCTGCTCGAAGCGCAGGAAGAAGCCGACGTCGGCGCCGCGGAAGGAGTAGATCGCCTGGTCGGGGTCGCCGATGGCGGTCAGGTTGGCTTCGGCCGGCGCGATCAGCCGCAGCAGCCGGTACTGGAGTTCGTCGACGTCCTGGTACTCGTCGACGGTGATCCACCGGTAGCGGCGGCGGTACTGCTCGGCGATGCCGGGATGGTCGGTGAGCAGCTGCACCGCGAGCACGACGAGGTCGTCGAAGTCGACGAGGTTCTGCTCGCGCAGTCCCGCCAGGTAGTCCGCCAGCACGGCTAGGGTTTCCGGGTCCGCCTCGCCGCCGCGGCGCGCCGGTGACAGCTGCGCCTTCACCCGCCGCGCGTTGCGTTCGTCGCCGGTGATGGCGGTGAGGATCTCCTGCTGGCGGGCGGCGTCGGCGAGCCCGAAGTCGGCGCCGAGCCCGAGTTCGCGGTGGTGTTCGCGCAGGATCTGCAGGCCGAAGGAGTGGAAGGTCGCCACGGTCATCCGCTGCGCGGGCGCGCCGATGAGCGCGTGCAGGCGTTCGGTCATCTCCTCGGCGGCGCGGCGGGTGAAGGTGATCGCGAGGCATTCCTCCGCCGGGACGTCGCGTTCCAGGACGAGGTGCGCCAGCCGGTGGGTGACGGTGCGGGTCTTGCCGGTGCCCGGCCCGGCGACGATCAGCAGCGGACCGCCCGGGACCTCGGCCGCGGCCCGCTGGTCGGGATCCAGCCCGGCGAGCACACCGGTCCCGGTGTTCCGGGTGGGAGCCGGCTGCGGCTCGGGTTCGGCTAGTGGCTGGGGGACCGGTGCGGCAGCGGGTTCGGGTTCCGGCTGCGGGGCGAACAGCGCGTCGTCGAACAGCGCGGGCGCATCGCCGGTGCGCAGGCGGGTGAGTTCGGCGGGTTCGAAAACGCGGATGGTGCCGTATTCGCCGTCGTAGCCGGGATCGCGCAGCACCTGGCCGTGCCGCAGCCGGTCGATCGCCTCGGCCACCGCGGCGTTGCTGCGGCGCAGCTCGTCGACCGGCACGTCCTGGAGGATCTGCAGTTCCGGGCCGTGGGCGGCGGTGAGGTCGCTGACCTCGCCGAAGACCTTCTTGCTCTTGGGTCCCACGCCGAGGACCTCGCCGACGATCTCCGGCAACGGGATGAGGTTGCGGAACCCGGCCGCGCCGGGTGGGCGGATGCCTTCGGGCCGGTCCGCGAGCGCGTCGATGCGGTGCAGCACGCCGACGGTCAGCGGCTTGTTGCAGCCCGGGCACAGTCCGCTGTGGGCGCGGGTGTCGCCCGGCTCGAAGCGCACCTGGCACTTGCGGTGCCCGTCGAGGTGGTACTTGCCCTCTTCGGGGAAGAACTCCACCGTGCCCGCGAAGCCCTCGCCGGTCTCCAGTGCGCGCTTGATCGCGAAGTAGTCCAGGTCGGTGTCGAAGACGCTGGCCTCGCGGCCCAGCATCGGCGGCGAATGCGCGTCGGAGTGGCTGACCAGCGTGTACTTGTCCAGCGCGGAGACCCGCCAGTTCATCTCCGGGTCGCTGGACAGCCCGGTCTCCAGTGCGAAGACGTGCCCGGCGAGGTCGCGGTAGCAGTCCTCGATCGCGTCGAACCCGGCCTTGGAGCCCAGCACCGCGAACCACGGCGTCCAGATGTGCGCGGGCACGAGGTAGGCGCCGTCGCCGGATTCGAGGGTGATCTCCAGGAGGTCCCGGGAATCCAGGCCGAGGATCGGGCGGCCGTCGGAGCCGAGGTTGCCGATGCGGCCCAGCCGCTGGTTGAACCGCTCGGCGGCGGCGAAGTCCGGCAGGTAGCAGAGGTGGTGGACCTTCCGGGTGCGTTCGCCGTGCTTGTAGATCGTCGAGATCTCGACCGACAGCATGAACCGCACCTGACCGCCGCAGTTGGCGGGCATGCCGCGGGTCATCGCGGCGTCGAGGTCGTCGCGCAGCCGGAACAGGCCGGGCTCGGCGGGTTCGAGGACTTCGCGCAGGTGCGCGAACCAGGCCGGGTGGGTGAAGTCCCCGGTCCCGACCAGCGTGATGCCCTTGCGGCGCGCCCACCAGGTCAGGTGCTCGATGTCGCAGTCCTTGCTGCAGGCGCGCGAGTACTTCGAATGGATGTGCAGATCGGCGTAGAAGCGCACCCCGGCGATCTTGCCAAAAGATCACCGGCGGCCGTCCGGGGGCCGGGCGAAGCGGCTGCCCGTCGATGAGCGGGTGGGTGACCGAGCGGTTGGTCAGCTCTCCGGCAGGCTCCGGTCCACCAGGTCGTCGACGATCTTGTCGATGCCGTACGGCTGCAGCAGTCCGGGGACCGTGAGGTCGTCGACGATGACGCCGAGCATGGCCAGGTAGAGCTGCAGCACGGTGGCGCGGTCGCCGGGCAGGCCTGCTTCGAGGTGCCAGTCGATGTTGCTCTTGAGCATGTCGGCGAAGGTGGTGGTCAGGTCTTCCTGCAGCTCCGGTCGGCGGGTGGCCTCCAGGCGCAGTTCGAGCATGGCGAGGTGGCTGCTGCGGTCGGCGCGCATCCGCTCGACGAGCTGGCGCAGCAGCGTGGCGGTGAGCTCGCGGCTGGGCGCGGCCTTCATCGTCTCGGCCATCTCGACCGGGTCCGGGGTGAGGCGCTCGTGGGTGCGGGCCATGATCTGGCGGAGCAGTTCCGCGCGGTTGGCGAAGTAGTTGGTCGTCGTGCCGGTGGGAACGCCCGCTTCCTTGTCCACGGAACGCAGCGTCAGCCCGCGCGACCCGTCCCGCGCGAGGACCTCGATCGCGGCATCCAGCAGGGCGGTGCGGCGGGCGGGGTTCTGTCGCATGTCGATCTCCCGAAACTCGTTGACACCACTTCAAATGCAGTACTACGTTTCAACCACTTCAATCACAGTATCTCAATCGAAGTTGGAAGTGAGGACCCGAGATGCGAGTTCGCCCGAAGCGCCAACACCGCCCGCAGCCACCGATGCCGCGCCCCGCCCCCGGCCGCCGCCCAAGCCCGCAACCCGGCGGTAACGCGCACCCCTGCCGCCCAGCGATCCACGACCGGACGGCAGATCGACGTTGAAATTCCTCCAGACCGCCACGATGCTGTCCGCCACGATCGCCTGCGCGCTGATGGCCGGGCTGTTCGCCTGAGAAGACCTGGGCCACCTGGAACATCGTCCGCGCCCTCGTGCACACCGCGGCATTCGCGTGCCTGCTGTGGTCCCTGGTCGTCTACGGCTCCCAGCGGGTCGACGACGGCCAGCCGGCCGCGCTGCAAGCCGGTCACGCCCGTTCCGTCGTCGTCCACGGCGGCTGAGCGGCAGCGCGGCCGATCACCAGTGCGCGGGGCGGGAAAGCGCCGGGGGCAGCTTCGTGGCGGCATCGCCCTTGGCGGCGTTGAGCTGGGCCTGGGTGAGGAAGATCGCGCCGGTGAGGTCGGCCCCGCGCAGGTTCGTGTCGCGGAAGTCCGCGCCGATCACGTCGGCCGAGCGCAGATCGGCACCGCGCAGGTCGGCCGCGATGAGGTAGGCGCCGCGGAGGTTGGCGCCGCGCAGGTCGGCGCCGCGCAGCTTGGCTCCGATGAGGTCCGCGCCCCGGTGGTTCTTCTTGCGGCCCGAGACCTTGGCCCGCACGAGCTCGCTGGTGCGCAGCAGCAGGGTGTTGATGTCGTGGCGCAGCGCCGCGACATCGACATCGGTGAGCTCATCGGCGCTGCCGCGGGTCAGCGCTTCGGTGTCCTCCAGCGCCTTGCGGAGGTCGTCGTGCACGGGCTCGGCCGCCGGGAGGGTCAGGGCTTCGGCGAGGTACCAGAGCAGCTCGTGGAGCTGGCGCATCACCGGGAACACCGCGAACATCTTCCCGGCGGTGCGCGGGGCCTGCCGCCAGTCCGTGCCGCCGAAGGTGACCTGCGAGACCTTCTGCCCGGCGCCGAAGCAGTCGAAGACGGTGCAGCCGGGAAAACCCCGCTCGCGCAGCTGCGAGTGGACGCCGCAGCGGAAGTCGTCCAGCAGGTTCCTGCACGGCGTCCCGGCGTCCTTGTTCACGGCGAAGTCGGCCGAGGCGGCGAAGGGCAGTGCCACGCAGCACAGTCCGAAGCAGTTCGCGCAGTCTGCATGCAGACCGCCATCGGCGGGTGGGGCTTGGTGCTGGTCGGACAACGTGCGTGATCTCCTGCCGCGAGGCGTTCTCTCGTCCTATTCTCCCCGACCGGATGCGGCGGGCCGGACGCAGGTCGTGCTGCCGGGGCGGGTCCCGGGGGCGGCGGCGTGCCCGCCAGCAGGTCCGACGTGCCGCCGGTCGCGGTTGATAACGTCCGCGGCATGGGTGAGCAGCAGGTGCGCGACGCGACGTCCGAGGAGCAGGCCGAAGGGGTGTGCCGGTTCCCCGGATGCTCGCGGGAGGTCGTGCGCACCGGCGGCCCGGGGCGCCCCTCGGAGTACTGCGATCTTCCCGAACACACCCGCTGGCGCGCCTGGAAGGAACGGCAGCGCCTGCAAGCCGTGCAGGATCAGGCCGAGGTTTCGCCGGTCGCGGCCGTCGAGTACGACAGCGCGCGGCTGCGGGCCGAGGAGTTGCTGCGGCAGTACCGGCTCCTGTCGGAGCAATTGACCCGGAATCTGCGTGCCGGGATCGCCGAACTCGGTACGATCGCTGATCCCAGCGCGGCGGAGGCGCAGATCCAGGCGGCCCAAGCCGAAGCCGCGCACCGCATCGCGCAGGCCGAGAAAGCCCTGGCCACCGCGCAGCAGCAGCGTCGCGACGCCGAACAGGCGCGCAGCGCCGCCGAGGCGGCGGCAGAGGACGCCACCGCGGCCGCGGAAACCGCCGGGCAGGAGGCCGAAAGCGCCCGCAAGGAACGGGATGATGCCGTGGAACGGGCGGACCAAGCCGAGCGGCGGGCGCGTCAGGACATCGAGGCGGCGCGCAACGAAGCCGAGGTCGCCACCGCGGCGGCCCGGCGCGACGCCGAGCGGCAGATCGCCGACGCGCGCAACTCCATCGAGCAGGCGAAGGCGAGCGCGGCGGCGGAAATCCAAGCGGCGCAAGAGGAAGCGCGGCGGCAGATGGATGCCGCGGCGCAGCAGCAGGCGGCGGCGGTGGAGCGGGCGGCGCGCGCCGAGCAATCGGCGGAGACCGCGCAGGGACAGCTGGACGAGCTCAAGCGCGTAGCGGAGGAAGCGCGCGCGGAGGTGCAGCGCCAGCGCGACGAGCTCGCAGTGCTGCGCGAGCAGCAGGCGGCGGAACTCCAGCAGCTGCGGACAGAGGCCGCGGAGCGGATGGAGACCGAGCGCACCGCCGCCGCGCAGCGGGTGGCGGCGGTGCAGGACGCGCGGGAGCAGTCGCTGGCACGCGCGGAGCGCGCCGAACGGCAGCTCGACGCGGCGACGGAGGAGCTGCGTGCTCTGCGGGCAGCTGCGGCGCCGCCGCCCGTGGAGCCGGCGTAGCAACCTTCGGGTCACCGCGCCGCCTGCCTCCCGGTTCCGCAGCAGGTAGGCGGCGCGGTGACGTAGTCAGCGGGCGCGTTCGGCGGTGAACGGGCCGTCGGAGCCGAAGGCCCGTTCGGCGAAGCGTTCGCCGATGCGGCGGTGGGTGGCGGCGTCCGGGTGGAGCCGGTCGGGCAGCGGCAGCTCGGCGAAGTCCGCCTCGCCGTAGAGCTCGAGGCCGTCGAGGTGGTGCAGGTTCGGGTCGTCGGCCGCGCGCTGCTTCACGATGCGGGCGAGCTCCTCCCGGATGACGCTCAGCGTCAGCTTCCCGGCCGCGCGCTCCGCGGGGTCGCCGGTGGCCCGGAACTGCACCTTGCCGGCTCGGAGCGCGTCGATGTCGAAAGCGCCGGGGCCGGGGGTGTCCTCGTGGATGGGGCACAGGATCGGCGAGACGACCAGCAGCGGCGTCGTGGGATGTCCTTCGCGGATGGTGTCGAGGAAGCCGTGCACTGCTGGGGTGAAGGCGCGCAGGCGCATCAGGTCGGCGTTGACGACGTTGATGCCGATCTTGACGCTGATCAGGTCCGCGGGGGTGTCGCGCAGGGTGCGGGCGGTGAACGGGTCGAGCAACGCGCTGCCGCTGAAGCCCAGGTTGATCAGTTCCACGTCGCCGAGGGCGGCGGCCAGCGCGGGCCAGATCGTGCTGGGACTGGCCGCGTTGGAGCCGTGGCTGATGGAGCTGCCGTGGTGCAGCCACACCCTGCGCAGCCCGGTCGGCACCGGCTCGACCGGGGCGTCGGTGCGCAGGGCTACCAGTTGCGTGAGCTCGTTGTGCGGCAGCCAGATCTCGACCTCCTTGACGCGGTCGGGCAGCCCGGCGAACCGGACGGTGCCGACCGGGCCGGGCCGGGTCTCGGTGGAGCCGGTGGCGATGTCCACGGTCACAACGTTGCCGCCCGGCGCACTCGCCTGGTCGGTCAGGCGGCCGTCGACGAGCAGGTCGTAGACGCTGCCGGGGCGCGGCGGAAGACCTTGGTAGACGGTCTTGGTGGGGAGGACGTCCAGCTCGATGACCGTGGCCCGGGTGCTGACGACCAACCGCACGCCGGAGGGCTGGGACTCGGCCGTGGCCAGCTGCCCATCGGTGTACTGCGCACGCGCCCAGGCCGGCAGCCGGTGCGGCAGCAACCCGTGCTCGGTGCGTTCCAGGTCGAGCGCACCGCGCAGGAGATCCGCGGTGATGGGGGTGGTGACCCGGGCCTGCGGCCCGGTGCTGGCGGCGTCGTGCGCGTGGTTCATGACCACCAGCCTGTCAATTGGTTTCCCGATCCGCACCTGGATTTCGCGTCGCGGGCTCGGCTCAGGGGTTCACGGCGGCCAGCGCGTCGATCTCGACCAGCTGGTCGTCGTAGCCGAGCACCGTGACGCCCAGCAGGGTGCTGGGCGGGGCGTGGTCGCCGAAGTGGTCGCGCACCACTTCCCACGTCGTGACCAGGTCGGCCTGCCGCGTGGCGGCCACGTAGACGGTCGTCTTGACGACATCGGACAGTCGGGCCCCGGCGTCGGTCAGGGCGGTTTCGAGGTTGCGCATCATCTGGTGCGCCTGTGCGGCGTAATCGCCGACGGCCACTGTCGCGCCGGCCTCGTCGAGCGGGCAGGCTCCGGCGGCGAAGACGAGTTGCGAGTCGGGGCGCACGACCGCGCCGTAGGCGTATTCGGCCACATCGGACAGTTTTCCGCTGCGGATCAGGCGGAACGCATCGGACATAACGTCACCCTACCGGCGGGCGCCGCGATGGGGGCTTTCGCTCGTCGCGAAAAAGGAGTTGATCGTCCGAATAGTCTGGTTGTCAGTGGGCGGTCGCTGAGCCGGATCCGCCGGAACCTGTTCCACAGTGGACACCGAAAGGGCTGGAGGACGATGGAACCGCGGGGCGTGGTGGACGACCGGTTCGCCAAGGTGGCCGAGACCTTCGCGCAGCTGCTGGCCGGCGGCCGCGAGACCGGTGCCGGGCTGGTGGTGCGCCACGGCGGCGAGGAGGTCGTGCGGCTCTCCGGCGGGTGGGCCGATGCCGCGCGCACCCGCCCATGGCGCGAGGACACGCTCGTGCACGTCTACTCGGTCAGCAAGCCGTTCGCCGCCCTGACCCTGCTGAAGGTGCTCGCCGAAGCCGGGATCGCGCTGGACACCCCGGTGGCCGCGCTGTGGCCGGACTACGCGGCGGCCGGCAAGTCGGCGACCACGCTGCGCCAGCTGCTCAGCCACCAGACCGGGCAACCGGTGTTCCCCGCCGCCGCGGACCCGTTCGACGACGCCGGGCTGCGCGCGCAGCTGGCCGCGGCCGCGCCGGAATGGCCGCCGGGCACGGCGGTGGCCGAACACGGCCTGACCTACGGTCATCTGCTCGACGGCGTCGTGCGGTCGGTCACCGGGCGCTCGCTGGGGACGGTGTTCCGGGAGGACATCGCGGGACCGCTGGGGCTGGATGCGCACTTCGGGGTTCCTGAAGCGGACCTGGGGCGGGTCGCGGAGCTGGAGGTCGCCGACCCGGAGTCCTGGAAGTTCGGCGAGCCGGGCGATCTGACGCACCGCGCGCTGGCGGTACCGCCCGGCGCGTTCGACGTGGCGCTGCACAACTCCGAGCGCTGGCGCCGCGCCGAGTTCCCGGCGATCGGCATGCACACCACCGCCCGGGCGCTGTGCGGGTTCTTCGCCGGGCTGGCCGACGCCGACGGGCCGGTGGCGCGGCTGCTGGGCGGGAAACTGCACGGGGAGTTCATCCGGCCGCAGGTCAGCGGGCGGGATCTGTTCCTCGGCTTCGACGTGACGTGGACGCTGGGCCTGCAGCACTACGACGGAGACCTGGCCATGGGCGGACTGGGCGGCTCCACGGCATGGGTGTCGCGGAAGCACGGGTATTCCTGCGCGTTCGTGACCCGGCACCTCGCCGGCCCGCACCGGATGATGGCGCTGGAGGAAGCCATCGAGTCGGTCTGGTGAACCGGGCTTCCGGTGCGGCGGGGCGCGCCGGGTGTCATGGGGTTGGCGCCGGGTGTCATGGGGTTGGTATTGACTGGTTGCCATGGCAATCAAGATCGATGACGCGACGGTCGCCGATACCGAACGGCTGACGCGGATCGTGCGGACCAGCAGCGCCTACGACGGGCACTACCGGGTGATGGTGGCCGATCTGGGTATCGACGCCGAGTACCTGGCGGCGCACCTGGTACGGGTCGCCCGCGACGAGTCGGGCCGGCCGCTGGGCTTCTGCACGGTGATCGTCCCGGGGCGTGGCGGCGCCGGAGAAGGAGAGCTCGACTTCATGTTCGTCGACGACGCCGCGCAGGGCCGGGGCGTGGGCCGGATGCTCATCGACGACGCCCGCGCGCAGGCCCGCGCCCGGGGTTTGCGGCGGGTTCACGTGGTGTCGCACCCGCCGTCGGAGGGCTTCTACCTGTCGGTCGGGGCTCAGCGTGTGGGGACGGTTCCCGCGGAGGGTGCGATCACGTGGTCCCGTCCGCATCTGGTGCTCGAACTGTAGGCGGCACCTACCGTGTCGACATGCGAATCTCACGTCTGCAGTTCGTGTCGGTGCCGGTGGCCGACCACGTCAAGGCCCGCGAGTTCTACGTCGACGTCCTCGGCTTCGAGCTGGTCGTGGACATCGCCGGCCCGCACGGCCAGTTCGTCATGGTCGCCCCGTCCGGCGCGCAGACCGGTGTGGTGCTGGTCGACTTCAGCGTCGACGGGCGCGAATTCGGCGGGCCCGTGCACCTGCAGTTCCACACCGACGACCTGGACGCCGATATCGCGGAACTGCGCGCCGCGGGAGTGGAGGCCGGGAACCCGCAGGAGGTGCCGTGGGGCCGGATGACGACCTTCACCGATCTCGACGGCAACCCGATCTCGCTGCTGCAGCCCTCGGCGATGGGCAACCGGCCGGGCTGACGCCGGTCACCGCATGGCGCGCCAGGGTTCGCCGCCGGCCCGGTCGAGCTGGTCGCCGGGTGTCGCCCAGGTGTGCACCGGGGTTTCGCCGGGCGTGACCTGTGGCCAGCCGGGGTCGCCGGTGCGGGCGAAGTCGTGCCAGGCGCGCATCATGCGCCGGGACAGGGCTTGGTCGTGGTGGTCGGGTGGGCCGCCGAGGAGGAAGTCCGCCGCGGCGAGGTTGCCGAAGTTCAGCGGCACATCGGCACCGTGCCAGGCGTGGACTCCGGGGCGGCTGCGGGCGAAACGGGCCAGGTGCGCCCGCCCGCCGTGGCGTGCGTGGTGCTCGGCCAGCCGCGTGCTGTGGGCCGCGAAGATCGCGTCGCCGAACAGGGCGAGATAGGCATCGCGCGGCGAGGACGCGAGGGCGAGGTAGCGCGCGGCGACGGTATCCGGGATGGCCATGGCGTGGGCGAAGGCGCGCAGCTGGACACCGGTGTCGACGCGCTTGATGGTGTCCAGTGCATCGAACAGCCAGTACTCCTCTGCCGTGTGGCAGACCAGGATGTCGACGGTCGTGTCGTGCACTGTGGACAGTGGTGCCGCGGGCAGCGTGCGGCCGTCGACGACGGGGCCGAACAGGACCGGGTCGTACTGTCGCCGGGAACCGGGCTGCGGGGCGCCGGAGACTTCGGTCGCGGCGGCGACGAGTTCGCGGGGCGGGGCCGTCTGCGGATCGGTGCCCAGCCGCGTGGTGATCTCGGCGGTGATGGCCGCGGCGGCGTCGGTGGTGAAGTAGGAGTCGGGGACGCTGTGCAGGATGGCGCGGCGGAACAGCCCGCGTGCCTGCGGCATGAGCAGCAGGCACGCCGCCGATCCGGCACCGGCGGACTGCCCGGCGACCGTCACGTTGCCCGGGTCGCCGCCGAACGCGGCGATGTTCTCCCGCACCCAGCGCAGCGCGGCGATCTGGTCCAGCAGGCCGCGGTTGTCGGGATGGCCGGGCAGATGCCCGAACCCTTCGAAACCCAGCCGGTAGTTGGCGGTGACGACGACGAGCCCGGTTGCGGCCAGGGCGGTGCCGTCGTAGTCGGGCTGGGCGGTGGAACCGAAGGTGTAGGCGCCGCCGTGGATCCACACCAGCACCGGGAGCCGGTGCGCGGCCGGCGGCGCCCAGACGTTGAGGGTGAGCACGTCGTCGGCGCCGGACCACGTCGGCGCGCCGGGCAGTTCCGCGTCCTGGGGTGCGATGGGGCCGAACGCCACGCAGTCGCGCACCCCGTTCCAGGTCTCTGCCGGCCTGGGCGGCTGGTACCGGTTCGGCCCGAACGGTGCTGCGGCGTATGGGATTCCGAGGAACGAGTGGACTGCGCCGTGGCGGCCGCGAATCCGGCCGGCGGCGGTGGTGACCTCGGGCGTCACCGCGGGGCCGGGCGGGTCAGCCGCCAGATGACGTCGATGCCCTCTTCGCTGCCCGATCGGGGGTCACGACTGGGGCTGCGGCGGTCGACGCAGGTGAAACCGAGGCGTTGCGGGATGCGCCCGCTGGCGGTGTTCGCCGCGTCGTGCCAGATCTCCACCCGGTCGATGCCCGGCAGCGCGAACGCCTCGTCGACCAGCGCGGCGGTGCTGGTGGTGGCCAGGCCGAGACCGGTGTAGTCGGGGTGCAGCCAGTACCCGATCTCCAGGCCGCCGGAGCCGATGCGGCGTTCCATGGCGACGCAGCCGGCGATCGCGCCGTCGACGATGATGGCGTAGGTGTAGGCACTGCCGGTGTGCCAATTGCGGTCGCAGCGGTCGAGGAACTCGACGGCGGTGTCCAGCGAGTAGTCCCCGGCGGCCCACGGCATCCACGGCCGGAGGTGCGGCAGGGCCTCGGTGACCACTCGGTGCATCTCGGCGAGATCGCCACCGCGCCAGCGGCGCAACACCGCCGATTCGAGGGTGATCAGTTCCGGGGGGTGGGCCATGCGCCGATGGTCCTGCCCCGCGGCCGGTCCCGGCAACCGAATATCACCGGATCCGCATAGCCGAAGTGGGCCGCCCCGCAACCGGGACGGCCCACTTCGGCTATGCGCGAGTGGCTCAGATCAGGCCGAGCTTGCTGACCGCGTCGCGCTCCTCGACGAGCTCGTTGACCGAGGCGTCGATGCGCTCGCGGGAGAACTCGTCGATCTCCAGGCCCTGCACGATCTCGAACTTGCCGTCGCGGGCGGTGACCGGGAACGACGAGATCAGACCCTCAGGCACGCCGTAGGAGCCGTCGGAGACCACGGCCGCCGAGGTCCAGTCGCCCTCGGGCGTGCCGTTGACCCAGGTGTGCACGTGGTCGATGGCGGCGTTGGCGGCCGAGGCGGCCGAGGACGCGCCGCGGGCCTCGATGATGGCCGCGCCGCGCTTGGCGACGGTCGGGATGAACTCGTCGGCCAGCCAGGCCTGCTCGACCTGCTCAGCGGCGATCTTGCCGCCGACCTCGGCGTGGAAGAGGTCGGGGTACTGGGTGGCGGAGTGGTTGCCCCAGATGGTGAGCTTCTTGATGTCGGTGATCGACACGTTCAGCTTCTGCGCCAGCTGGGACAGCGCCCGGTTGTGGTCCAGGCGGGTCATCGCGGTGAACCGCTCGGCGGGCACGTCCGGCGCGTGGGCCTGGGCGATGAGGGCGTTGGTGTTGGCCGGGTTGCCGACCACCAGCACGCGCACGTCGTCGGCGGCACCGGCGTTGATCGCCTCGCCCTGCGGCTTGAAGATGCCGCCGTTGGCCTCCAGCAGGTCGCCGCGCTCCATGCCCTTGGTGCGCGGGCGAGCGCCTACCAGCAGCGCGACGTTGGTGCCGTCGAACGCGGTGCGGGCATCGTCGGTGATGTCGATGCTCTGCAGCAGCGGGAAGGCGCAGTCGTCGAGCTCCATCGCGGTGCCCTCGGCCGCCTTGACCGCCTGCGGGATCTCCAGCAAGCGGAGCTTGATCGGGGTGTCGGGCCCGATGAGCTGACCGGATGCGATCCGGAACAGCAACGCGTAGCCGATCTGACCGGCCGCACCGGTAACGGTCACGGTGACGGGAGCTTGGGTCATGAGGTTTCGTTCTCCTGCTCGCCGGGTGATTGCCTAGCCGGATGCTATCCCCAGCGCGCCGGTGCCGTTGCGTGCCCGCCACGGATCACAGTGGACCGCGCGCCTGACCGATTCAGCCGCGACCGGCGGCGAGAGGCAGACCACAGTCCGGCGGCCGCATGATCATCGGTACGTGCTGGGTGGCGGCCCGCGGAAATTCTTCGCACCGTGGTGTCGATCCGGCGCGGAGCCGTTCGTGTAGTGGGTGAGGAGCCGGGGCGGAGCCGGCTTCACGAGCGCGAGGAGAACGCGATGAAGCAGTACCTGCTCAGCATCTACCAGCCCGACGGGCCCACGCCGCCACCGGAGGTGCTGGAGCCGATCATGCGCGACGTGCAGGCGGTGAACGCCGAGATGCAGGCCGCCGGGGCGTGGGTGTTCGCCGCCGGCCTGCACCCGCCGACCACCGCGACCGTGCTGCACGCGAAGGGCGCCGACGTGCTCACCACCGACGGCCCGTACACCGAGGGCAAGGAGCACCTGGGCGGGTTCACCATCATCCGGGCGGCCGACCTGGACGCCGCGCTGGAGTGGGGCCGCAAGCTGGCGAAGGCGATCACCCTGCCCATCGAGGTGCGGCCGTTGCAGGACGACGAGGGCGAGACGTGCCGGTCGTCGGCGTAGCGGAGATCGAACGGGTCTTCCGCGCGGAGTACGGCCGCGCGGTGGCGGTCCTGGTCCGCTTCTTCGGCGACATCGACATCGCCGAGGAAGCCGTCCAGGACGCCTTCGCCACGGCCGTGGCGAAATGGCCATCGGCGGGCCTGCCGCCGAGTCCGGCGGGCTGGATCATCACCACGGCGCGCAACCGGGCGGTCGACCGGCTGCGCCGGGAGGTCTCCCGCGAGGACCGGCACGCGCAGGCCGCGCTGCTGCACGCCCGCGACGAGCCGGAGCAGGAGGGGCCCGTGCACGACGACCGGTTGCGGCTGATCTTCACGTGCTGCCACCCGGCGCTGTCCACCGGCGCGCAGGTGGCGCTGACGCTGCGGCTGCTCGGCGGGCTGAGCACCGCGGAGATCGCGCGGGCGTTCCTGGTGGCCGAGCCGGCGATGGCCCAGCGGCTGGTGCGCGCCAAGGGCAAGATCCGCGACGCCGGGATTCCGTACCGGGTGCCGAGCGAAGCCGACCTGCCGGACCGGCTGCGCGCGGTGCTGGCCGTGGTCTACCTCGTGTTCAACGAGGGCCACACCGCCAGCTCGGGGCCTCGGCTGGTCCGCGAGGACCTGTGCGCGGAGGCCGTCCGGCTGGGGCGGCTGCTGGCCGGGCTGATGCCCGACGAGCCGGAGGTCCTGGGGCTGCTGGCGCTGATGCTGCTGGTCGAATCGCGGCGGGCGGCGCGCACGACCGCCGATGGCGCACTGGTGCTGCTGGCCGATCAGGACCGCGGCCGCTGGGATCGCGACCTCATCGCCGAAGGCCAGGCCCTCGTGCGCCGCTGCCTGCGCCGCAACCAGCCCGGCCCCTACCAGATCCAGGCGGCGATCAACGCCGTGCACAGCGACGCGCCGACCGCCGCCGACACCGATTGGCGGCAGATCCGGGCGCTGTACGACCAGTTGCTGACGGTGTCGCCGAGCCAGGTGGTGGCGCTGCACCGCGCGGTCGCCGTCGCGGAGGTCGAGGGCCCGGAAGCGGGACTGGCCCTGGTGGACGAGCTCGACCTCGGCGGATACCACGTGTTCCACACCGTCCGCGCGGACCTGCTGCGCCGCTTGGGGCGCGTCGAGGAGGCGGCGCGGGCCTACGACGCGGCGATCGCGGGAACCGACAACGCTGCCGAACGCGAGTTCTTGCAGCACGCACGCCGGGCGCTGGCGCGATGAGTTTCGCGCCGCGCGCCGGTCTACCCGTGGTGCAGGCGAAACCACGAGGTTGACGGAGTATGTGATGAGCGTTCCCGACATCGTTTCGCGCGAGGAGTGGCTGGCGGCCCGCCGCGATTTCCTGGTGCGGGAGAAGGAGTTCACCCGCACCCGCGACGCGCTCAACGCCGACCGGCGGCGGCTGCCGATGGTCGAGATCGACGCGGACTACCGGTTCGAGGGCCCGGCCGGGCCGGTCGGCCTGCCGGAGCTGTTCGACGGGCGGCCGCAGCTGGTGATCTACCACGCGATGTTCGATCCGAGGTGGGACGGCGCCTGCCGGAGCTGCTCGTCGTTCATCGACCAGATCGGGCACCTGGCCCACCTGCACGCCCGCGGCACGTCGCTGGTCCTGGTATCGCGCGCGCCGCTGGCCAAGATCGAGGCGTTCCGGGCCAGGATGGGCTGGACCGTGCCCTGGTACTCCTCCTACGGCAGCGACTTCAACTACGACTTCCACGTGACGCTGGACGAGTCGGTGCGCCCGGTGGAGTACAACTACCGCACCGCCGAGGAGCACCGGCGGGCCGGCACCGGCTACTACGTCTCCGGTGAGCAGCCGTTCGAGCTGCCCGGGCTGAGCTGCTTCCTGCGCGTCGGCGACCGCGTGTTCCACACCTACTCGACCTACGGGCGGGGCATGGACGTGCTGGGCAGCACCACGAGTTTCCTGGACCTGACCGCCCTGGGGCGGCAGGAGGACTGGGAGGAACCCGAGGGCCGTGCCACCGGGCTGGGTGCCCCTGCGGGCAGCCCGCAGGTGAAGTACCACGACGAGTACTGACCACGGCGTTTCAACTGGTGAGGCCGAGTTCGCCGGCTCGGGCACCGGCTTGGAAGCGGGAGTTGGCGTCCAGCAGGGTCATCAGCTCGGCGACGCGCCGCCGGTAGGTGCGGAGGGAGACGCCGATGCGGCGGGCCGCGGCTTCGTCGGTGAGCCCGGCGTTGAGCGCCTGCAGGACGCTGCGCCCGGCCTGGTCGATCTGCGGAAGTTCCTGGCGCAAGTAGTCGGAGAGTGGGATGGCCGTGTGCCAGGTGGCGTCGAACAGGGCGTGCACGCCGTTGATGAAGGTCGGCAGCAAGCTGCCAGCGCGCACCTGGAAGAGAACGTGGCCGCCGGTGGGTTGCGGCTCGACGACAGTGACCTCGCGGAGCTGGGCTCCTAGACGGGGGAGGCCAGTGCCGCCGAATTGGCCTTTGGTGCCGCCGCCGCGACTGCCTAGTGTCCGATGAGGACGGTTTGTTGCGGCGAGAAGGTGGCGTGGTGGTCGAATTTCCGGCGGTGGCGGGGATCGCGGTGGTGGCGCTGGGGCTGGTGCTCACGCCGGGACCGAACATGTTCTACCTGGTGTCGCGGTCGCTGACGCAGGGACGCCGGGCGGGGCTGGTGTCGCTGCTGGGCGTGGCGGTGGGGTTCCTGGTGTACGCGGCGGCGGCCACCGCGGGCATCGCCACGGTGTTCGCGCTGGTGCCCGCGCTGTACACGGCGTTGCAGATCGCCGGCGCGGCATACCTGCTGTGGCTGGCGTGGCAGGCGGTGCGCCCGGGCGGGGTGTCGGTGTTCGCGCCGGCGCCCACCCCCGCCTACGGGCCGGGAAAGCTGTTCGCGATGGGGCTGGTGACCAACCTGCTCAACCCGAAGATCGCGGTCCTCTACGTGTCGCTGCTGCCGCAGTTCATCGACCCCACGCGGGGCGGTGTGGCGTTGCAGAGCCTGACGTTGAGCGTGGTGCAGATCCTGGTGGCGCTGTCGGTGAACGCGCTGATCGTGGTGACGGCCGGGTCGGTGGCGGGCATGCTCGCCCGGCGCCCGGGGTGGCTGCGGGTGCAGCGCTACTTCATGGGCGCGGTGCTGGCCGGGCTGGCGGTGCGGCTGCTGACCGACCGGGCTCGCCCGGCGTGATGCCGAGCGCGGTTTGCAGCCCGTCGACGCCGTGCGCGGTGAGTTTCAGCGCCCGCTGCTGGGGTTTGCGGGCCAGCCAGCCTGAGTCGAGCAACCCGGTCAGCAGTGCCGCGCCGAGCCGGCCGGCGAGGTGGTGCCGCTGTTCGCTCCAGTCCACGCAGAACCGCAGCAGCGGCCGTCGCGACGGCCCGGCCTGCACGGCGCGCAGGTCCACGCCCAGGGCGGCGAAGACCCCTTCGGCGTGCGGACCGAGCCGGTAGGGATGGTCGCTGAGCTGCACGGACAGGCCCTCGTGCGGGCGACGGCGGGTGTCGGGGATGCCGTCGTCTGCGGCGAGCGCGCCACGGTCCAGCAGTGCCGCGGTGACCGCGACGCCGAGCCTCCCAGCGAGGTGGTCGTAGCAGCTGCGGGCTTCGCGCACCGCGGCGGCACGGGTGCCCTGGCGCAGCGAGCGCACCGGTTCGGCCGGTGCGATGGCGGCGAGGGCTTCCAGCACGGCGGCGACCCGGTCGTCGACGAGCCGGAAGTAGCGGTGCCGCCCGGAGCGTTCGGCCTCGATGAGGCCGCCGGCGCAGAGCTTGGCGAGGTGCGCGCTGGCGGCGCTGGCCGACAGCCCGGCCTCCGCGGCCAGCACCGAGGCGGGTAGCGACCGCCCGTCGGCCAGCGCCTGCAGCACCTTGGCGCGGCCGGGTTCAGCGAACAGTGCGGCCACCGGTGCGATGTCGCTGTCTCCCTGGACTGCCATGCGCCCATTCTGCGCCCGCGACGTTTCAGGCCGGCGTGAAGTGTTGCGGGTGCAGCCTCGGTGCGTGTTGAAGAGACGAGGTTCTCCTGTGCTGGTGCTCGCGGTGATGTGCGCGGGCATGTTCTTGGTGCTGCTGGACGTCACGGTGGTCAACGTGGCCCTGCCCGCCATCCGCGGTGCGCTGGGCGCGGGGATGGCGGGGACGCAGTGGGTGGTCGACGGGTATGCGCTGGCCATCGCCGGGATGTTGCTGGTCGGCGGCGCGCTGGGCGACCGCTTCGGGCACCGCCGGGTGGTGCTGGCCGGGCTGGCGGTCTTCGGCGCGGCGTCGCTGGGGTGCGCGCTGGCTTCGGGGTTGGGGGCGCTGGTCGCCTCCCGCGCAGTGCAGGGCGTGGGGGCGGCGTTGCTGCTGCCGGGCAGCCTGGCCGTGATCGCCGGGGTGTACCCGGACGCGGCGGCGCGGGCGCGGGCATTGGGGGTGTGGGCGGCGGTGTCGTCGCTGGCGTTGCCGGCCGGTCCGCTGATGGGCGGCCTACTCGTCGAGTGGGGCGGCTGGCAGTCGGTGTTCGCGCTGAACGTGCCAGTGGTGATCGCCGCGGTCGTCGGAGTTCGCGCGCTGGTGCCGGATGTGCCCGGCGATCGCGGGCAGCGGGTGCGCGTCGGGGTGCTGGCGGGCGCGGTCGCGGGGTTGACGGCACTGGTGTTCGCGGTGATCGAGGCCGGCCAGGCGGGGCTGGACGCATCGGTGGTGGCAGCGCTGGTGCTGGCGGTGATCGCGCTGGGGGCGGCCGGGCGGCGGATGCCGCGTTCGTGGCTGGGCAACCGGCCGTTCCTGACGGCGAACTCGGTGGCGCTGCTGATGAATCTCGGCATGAACGGCACGCTGTTCGTGCTGTCGCTGTACCTGCAGAACCTCGGCGGGAACTCGCCGGCGCGCACCGGGGCGCTGCTGTTGCCGATGTCGATTCCGCTGGTGCTGCTGGCGCCGGTGGCCGGGCGGCTGGTGGCGCGCTTCGGACCCCGGGTGCCGATGGTGTGCGGCGCGGTGATCGCCGCGGCGGGATCGGGTTGCTGGGCCCTGGCGTCTCCGGGCGGTGGTTATGCGGAGGTGGTTCCGGTGCTGGTGGCGTGCGGGATCGGTGCCGGGTTGCTGACCACGCCGGTGGTGGCGGCCGCGGTCGGTGCGCTCGGTCCGCGGCGTTCGGGGCTGGCCAGCGGGGTGAACAACACCATGCGGCAGACCGGGACCGCGCTGGGTGTCGCGGTGTTCGGCGCGGTCGCGGGCTCGCCGGAAGCACCTGCTGATTTCGCCGCGGGGCTGCACCGCCTGGCCGTGGTCGGCGTGCTGCTGTGGCTGGCGGCGATCACCGTCAGCCTCGCCGCAGGCGCGCGTCGGGCCGTGGGTGACCGCGTTTCCGCAGTGCGGTGAGATGCGCCGCCCCGTGAGCGTTTTGGGGCGCCACTACACCCCAAAACGCTCACGGGGGTCAGGCTGTGCCGACGACCGGCTCCGGGTGGCCGCCGCGGCGATCCGCCGGACACAGTGGCCGGCGCTAGATCATGCGTTTGCCCCCTCCGGCGTAGATGGTCTGGCCGGTGACCCAGCGGGCTTGGTGGGAGGCGAGGAAGACCGCGAGGTCGGCGATGTCGTCGGGGCGGCCGACGCGGCCCAGCGGGCTGAACTCGGCGAAGCGGGTGTTCATGTCGTCGCTGATCCAGCCGGTCTGCACCGGGCCCGGCGAGATGATGTTGACGGTGATGCCGGCGGCGCCGAGTTCGATGGCCGCGGAGCGGCTCAGCGATTCCAGCGCGTTCTTGGTCGCCCAGTAGGAGATCTGGTCGGCCGCGCCGGGCGCGGCGTCGGTGGAGATGTTGATGATGCGGCCCCAGCCGGCTTTGCGGCGCCGGTGGCGGCGGTGGAATTCGGCCATCAGCAGCGCGGGGGCGCGGGTGTTGACGGCGTGGTGGGCGTCCAGGGTCGCCGCGGCGACGGTGGTGGCGCCGCGCGCGGGCTCGGTCCCGAAGGTGTCGGGCACGCAGTGGGCGGCGTTGTTGATGAGGATCTCCACCGGCCCGAAGTGGGTTTCGGCGTGGTCGAAGATCGCCGGGACGACGGCGGGGTCGGCGAGATCGACGGCCAGCGATTCGGCGTCGGCGCCGTCGGCGCGCAGGGCATCGCGCACGTGATCGGTGTCAGTGGCCTTCGCCGCGCCGTAGGTGCGGTCGGCGCCGGCGGTGTCGCGGGTCGGGGGTGTTTCGGGCAGGGAGGCGAGCACGACTTTGACGCCTTGGCGGGCCAGGGCGCGGGCGATGCCGGCGCCGATGCCCAGCGGGCTGTTGGCGCCGGTGATCACGGCAACGCGGTCGCGCAGGCGGGGGTCGATCACGCGGTGGTCCTCTCGAAGTGTCCGATGTGGTCGGTGATGGTGGCGGTGATCTGGCGGTGCAGCGCGCCGGGCAGGGCGTGGCCGAGCCCGGGGATCGTCGCGCAGCGGGCGCCGGGGATGAGGTCGGCGAGGTGCCGGCCGTGCGGGGGCGGGTTGATGGGGTCCTGCGGGCCCTGGATGACCAGGGTCGGCGTGCTGACGTGGCGCAGTTCGGCGCCGCGTTCGGTGGGCACCGGGGTGGCGAAGGCGTGCGCGGACGGTTGCCGGTAGCTGCCGGCGTGGTCGATCGCGGCGTTCTCCCAGCGGCGGAACTCCGCGGCGTCGAAGGGGATTTCGTCGCCTGCGAGCAGTCGCCACTCGTCGATCCGGCGTTGCAGCGCGGTGGCGCGGTCGGGTGCGGGGTCGGCGCGGTGGGCCATCGCGGTGACCACCCGCGGGGTGGGTGGGGGCAGGTCGCTGGGTTCGCCTTCGACGGCGCGGCGCATCGAGTCGGCGAAGTCGACGTCGAGGGCGGCGGTCAGCATCAGGGTGAGGGTGCGCAGCCGGTCGCGGTGGTCCAGGGCGAGCAGCTGGCCGAGGGTGCCGCCCATGGACAGGCCGATGACGTGGGCGGTGGCGATGCCGTGGCCGTCGAGGACCGCCACGGCATCGCGGGCGAGGTCGGTCAGGGCGTAGTCGGTGATGTCCAGGTGCGTGGAGCGGCCGGTGTCGCGGTGGTCGTAGCGCACGACGTGCAGGTGGTGCGCGACGAGGGCGTCGACGAACTCGTCGGGCCAGCCCAGCGCGCTGGTGTTGGCGCCCATGATCAGCAGCACCGGAGGGTCCGCCGGGTTGCCGCGGGATTCGCTCCACAGCAGCAGGCCGTCGGGGGTGGTGATGTGGCGTTCAGTCATCGAGCAGCCCTTCCCTGCGGGCCAGGGCCGCGAGCTCCTTGGGGTCGCCGCCCATGATGGTCCGCACGTGGGTGGTGATGGTCTGGACGGGCCAGTTCCACCAGGCGATGCGCTGCAGCAGCTCGACGTCGTCGTCGTAGAAGCGGCGGCGGATCACCTGAGCCGGGTTGCCGCCAGCGATGCCGTAGGCGGGGATATCGCCGGTGACCACCGCGCCGGTGGCGATGATCGCGCCGTCGCCGATGCGCACGCCGGGCATGATGGTGGCGTCGCGGCCGATCCAGACGTCGTTGCCGACGACGGTGTCGCCCTTGGCGGGCAGGCTGGTGGCGAGGTCGAGGGTGGCCTGGGCCCAGTCGCCGCCGAACATGGTGAACGGGTAGGTGGAGCAGCCGATCATGGGGTGGTTGGCGGCGGGCATGATGAACCGCGCTCCGGTGGCCAGCGCGCAGAACCGGCCGATGCGCAGCCGCGCGGGCCCGTAGTTGTAGAGCACGTTGCGGGTTTCGAATTCGGCCGCGCCCGCGGGGTCGTCGTAGTAGGTGTACTCGCCGATCTCGATCAGCGGGGAGCTGACCACTGTGGACAGGAAGGCCACGTTGGTCAGCTCGGGCCGGGTGCTGGGGTGCACCCGGGCCGGGTCGGGCGTGTTGGGCATGGTGGCGGCTCCCCTCAGGCGCTTCGGCCGTCGTGCAGGTTCAGGGTGGGCCCGTTCCAGCGTCGCCGCAGCCATCGGTCGTGGCTGGCGAGGACGATGGCGCCGGGCGCGGTGTGCAGGGCGTCTTCGAGTTCGCCGACGAGGGTCAGCGACAGGTGGTTGGTGGGTTCGTCCAGCAACAACACCTGTGGTGGATCGGCGAGCAGCACGGCCAGGGCCAGGCGGCGGCGCTGGCCGACCGAGAGGACGCCGACGGGGCGGTCGAGGTCCGCCGGGGCGAGCAGGCCCAGGTCGCGCAGGTCGGGCCGGTCCTCCCGGTGGGGCGTGGCGTAGATCTGCCGGGGGCTCTTGCGGGGTTCGGCGAAGGTGACGTCCTGTTCGAGCAGGCCGATGCTGACGTCGTGGCGGCGCTGCACGCTGCCGGTGTCGGGTGTCAGCCGGCCGGCGGCCAGGTGCAGCAGGGTGGACTTGCCCGCGCCGTTGCCGCCGGTGATCAGCAGCCGGTCGGTGCCGGTGACGTCGAGTTCGTCGATCCACACCCGCCCGCGCACGCCTGCTTCCCGGATCTGCAGCACCACATCGGTGGTGGTTTCGCGGCCGGTGAGGGGTGCGGCGAAGCGCAGCGGGCTCGGCGGTTCGCGGACTTGGGCGGCGGTGAGGTCGTCGAGGCGCTGCTGGGCGTTGCGCACCCGGCGGGAGATCTGCTTCTGGACCCGGCCGCCGGAGTAGTCGTAGGCCATCTTGGCGTTGTCGCGCCGCATGCCGTGGTGGCTGACCTGGCGGGCGGTGACGTCCACGGCGTGGCGCAGGGCGGCGAGTTCGTTCTGCTCGGCGGTGTAGCGCTGTTCCCAGCGGGCGCGTTCGGCGCGTTTGGCTGCGAGGTAGTCGGTGAAGGTGCCGCCGTAGCGGGTGGGGCCGTCCACGGCGGGGTCGAGGTCGAGGATGTCGGTGCAGACCGCGTCGAGGAAGACGCGGTCGTGGCTGGCCAGCACGACGGCGCCGGGCAGCGCGGCGAGGTGCTGCTGCAGGAACGTCAGGGCGGATTCGTCGAGGTGGTTGGTGGGTTCGTCCAGCAGCAGCGCGCGCGGCCTGCGCAGCAGCAGGACGGCCAGTCCCAGCCTGCTGCGCTGGCCGCCGGAGAGCGTGCCGATGCGCCGGTCGCCGGTGATGCCGCCCAGGCCGAGCCCGTCGAGGACGACTTCGGCGCGGTGGTCGGCGTTCCAGGTGTCGTGCTGCTGGGCCCAGTCGAGGACTTCGCCGTAGGCGGTGAGGATCCCGGGGTCCTCGGGTGCCTCGCCGAGGGCGTCGGCGAGTTCGGCCAGGCGGGCTTGCGCGGCGCGGTGGTCGGCCAGCGCCTCGTCCAGCGCGGCCGCCAGCGTCGTGTCGGGGGTGAAAGGTGGTTCCTGGTGCAGGAATCCGAGGTCGTCGGGGCGGGTGAGCTCGCCGCTGTCGGGATCTTCCGCACCGGCGAGGATGCGCAGCAGGGTGGACTTGCCGGCGCCGTTCTCGCCGACCAGGCCGATGCGCTGGCCGGGCGAGACGGTCAGCGACACCCCGGCGAGGACGGTTCGGTCCGCATAGGACTTGACGAGATCACGCGCGCGCAGGACGACGGACGAAGCAGCAGAAGCATGGGACACGGGGCGTCACACCGGAGGACTCGATGGCAGTCGCCCGCCGGGCATGATTCGACGCGAACCGGTGAAAGCGGTCGCGGAAGCCTCGGACGCGGGCCTGGCTCGAAGTCAGTTCTTCATAGTGGTGTTGATCTTAGCGGCCGGCCCGCCGCGGATGTCAAGGGAATTTCCTCGCCGCCGTCCGCCGGACGGGGTAGATCCGCTCGCCTGTCGTGGTGATCCAGTCGGCGCGCGGCGCCGGTCGGTGTTGGCCTGGGGCCACCGGCCCCCGCACGGGGGGCCCGAGCATTCCAGGAGATACGTGATCATGCGCCGAATCCTCAGCGTCGCCATCCTCGCCGCCGCCTTCGCCGGCACCACCGCGGGCCTGGCACAGGCCCAGGACCAGCCGTGGAACGTCACGACGCTGCCCGCCCCGGCATGCGAGAGCGGCAGCTGCACCAGCTCCAACGGGCAGGACGGGTACGGGCAGGACGGCGTGGCGCACGCCGTGGCGACCGACGAAAGCGGGAACCAGTGACACCGGTTCCCCGGTAGCCGAACCGTTGGGGGCCTGTTCCGCGCGGAACAGGCCCCCAACGCTGTCCGCTCCGACGCTAATTCGGTTGCCCCGCCGCGAGATTCGGGTGTAGTGGTTGTCCAATGATGCAACAGAACCACGCCGGCGACCCCGCGATGCTGTCGGATGGCACCACGACGGTGTCCTACATCCCCAAAGGGATGCCGCGCACCGCCCGGGTGCTCGGCATCGACGGACCCGCCGCGCTGGACCTGCTGCGCGCGGAGTTGCCGGGGTGGAAGCTGTTCGCCACACCGGAGCAGGGCGCGGCCCTGGTGCGCGAAGGTGCGCGGCTGAAGCGGCACGCGCATGCGATGCGGCGGGATCTGCGGGCCGACCCGCCACCGCAGGAGTGGGCGGACCTGGTGCCGGCGGCGCCGATGCGGCTGGCGGACTGTGATCGCCCGGCGTCGGAACTGCTGGCGTCGTGGCGCGAGGCGTACCCGCCGGATCACCCCGACCGGGCCTCCGGCGACGACCAGCAGGTGCTGGTGGAGCTGCTGCAGCCGCTGCTGGCCGGCCGGGTGCTGGGCCCCGTGCTGGGGTGCAGCGCGTTGGTGGTCGACGCCGACGACAGGGTCGGGGCCGGGCTGGTGGTCAACGATCACGACGGTGTCCCGTGGGTGGGCGATGTGTTCCGCCGTCCGGCACCGGAATTCGCCGGCCTGGGCGGGCTGCTGCTGCGACGCGCGATGGCGTGGCTGAGCGCGCAGGGCTGGCACGAAGTGGGTCTGGCCGTCACGGTCGGCAATCCGGCGCAGCACGTGTACGAGCGGCTCGGGTTCGCCGTCACCGACACGACGATGACCGTGGAAATCCCGTGACCGCATCCCCGGACCGGCCGCCGGGATGGTTTCGGTCATATCGCAGGCAGTGCGCGGCCGGAGCGGGTTAGGATGGCGGCGTGATTCGCAGTTCGTGCTTCGCGTGGTGGCGCTCCGGTTAGGAGCGGCCATCTCAGCACGCACGTCTCGGGCCGTTCGGATGGACGGCCCTTTTTCGTGTTCTCCACACGTCCCGGGGCCCCGGCCGGACCCCGCCACCAGACCGAGGAGAACACCATGACCACCGTGATCGAGACCTCCACCGCCGTGCGCCGCAGCGCCGAGCTGGAGGAGCAGATCGCCTTGCGCCCCAACGACTTCCGGGTGCTCACCGGCGACCGCCCGACCGGGCTGCTGCACTTGGGCCACTACTTCGGCACCCTGCACAACCGCGTCCGGTTGCAGCGCCAGGGCGTGGAGATGATGGTGATCATCGCCGACTACCAGGTGCTCACCGACCGCGACCTCACCGAACACCTCGGCGAGCACGTCGACGACCTGGTGCTGGACTACCTGGCCGCCGGGATCGACCCGCGGACCGCCACGATCTTCACCCACAGCGCGGTCGCGGCGCTCAACCAGCTGCTCCTGCCGTTCCTGAGCCTGGTGTCGGTCTCGGAGCTCAGCCGCAACCCCACGGTCAAGGACGAGATCAACCACTCGCGGCAGGCGGCCGTCAGCGGCCTGATGTTCACCTACCCCGCGCACCAGGCCGCCGACATCCTGTTCTGCAAGGCCAATCTCGTACCGGTGGGCCAGGACCAGCTGCCGCACCTGGAGCTGACCCGCACGATCGCGCGCCGCTTCAACGACCGCTACGGGCGGCTGCTGCCCGAACCCGACGCACTGCTGTCGCCGGCGCCGCTGCTGCTGGGCACCGACGGCACCAAGATGAGCAAGAGCCGCGGCAACGCGATCACGCTGTCGGCCACCGCCGATGAGACCGCGCGGCTGATCCGCGGCGCGAAGACCGACGCACAGCGCCACATCACCTACGACCCGCAGGCGCGCCCGGAGGTCTCCAGCCTGGTGCTGCTCGCGGCCCTGTGCCTGGGGCGCGATCCGCACGACGTCGCCGCGGACATCGGTCCGGGTGGCGCGGCGGCGCTGAAGCGCACCGTCACCGAGGCCGTCAACGAGCACCTGGCACCGATGCGGCAACGCCGCGCCGCCTTCGCGCAGGACCGCGGCTATCTCCGCCGGATCCTGCGCGAAGGCAACGAGCGCGCCAACACCATCGCCGAGGCGACCCTCACCGAGGTGCGCTCAGCGATGGGCACCCGCTACTGAACGGGCCAGCTCCCCGTCACGCATCACGGCCACCTCGTCAACCTGGTCGAGGTACTCGGTGTCGTGGGTGACCATGACGGTCGCGACCTGGTGCTGGCGGGTGACCTCGGCGAGCAGCTCGACGATCTGGCCGCCGCGCTCCTGGTCGAGCGCGGCGGTCGGCTCGTCCACCAGCAGCACCGCCGGCCTGCCGGTGAGGGCGCGGGCGATGTTGACCCGCTGGCGCTCACCACCGGAGAGCTGGTGCGGACGCCGGTGCTGCTTGCCATCCAGCCCGACCGCGGCCAGCGCTTCGGCGGCCGCACGGCGCTGCCGCCGCACCGAACCGCCGCGCATGTGCTGGACGGCGAGCAGCTGCTCGGCGGCGGTCAGCGAACCGAGCAGGTTGGGCTGCTGGAAGACGATGCCGATCTTCTCCAGCCGCAGCCGGGCCCGCTGGGCGGCGGAAAGACCACCGGCGTCGACGCCGTCGACGACTACGCGGCCGGAATCGGGGCGCAGCAGGGTCGCGGCCACGGCCAGCAGGCTCGACTTGCCGGACCCCGAGGGGCCGACGACGGCCAGCATCCGGCCGGGCTCGACCTGCAGCGACACCTCGTCGAGGGCGGTGAGAACGCGGTCGCCGTCGGGGTAGGTCAGGCGGACATCGGTCAGGGTGAGGCTCATCGGGCTGCTCCCAAAGCGGTCAACGGGTCGACGGAGGTGATGCGCCGGACGGCCAGAACGGCACCGATCATGCCCAGGACGATCATGGCGGCGATGGGCAGCACCGTCGTGGCGGCGGTGAGCTGGAACGGCACGGCCTGCACCGCCAGCGCCCCCAGGCCGACCCCGACCGCGCCGCCGACACCGGCGCCGAGCACCAGCACGATCGCCGACTGCGCCAGCGCATCCCGAAGCAGGTAGCCGGTGGCGCCACCGAGGGCCTTGAGGATCGCGATGTCGCCGCTGCGCTGGATGGTCCACACGGTCATGAACGCACCGATCACCAGCGCGGAGATCGCGTACAGGAAGCCCTGCATCATCAGCAGCGACCCGTTCTCCGAGGAGTAGGAGCCGATGGCCGACAGGCTGGCTCCGGTGGTGGCCGTGGTGGTGCCCGCCGCGGCGTCGGCCTGCGCCGGATCGGTGGTCACCTCGGCAGCGATCACGGTGGCCAGCGGCGCGTCGACGCGCGGGGGCCGCAGCGTCGACCAGGTCTCCAGCGCCGTCCACGCCACCGGCGTGTGGCTGTAGTAGGCGTTGTCCGCGATGCCGCTGATGGTCAGCCGCTGCGTGCCCGCCAGCACGGTCTGCCCGACGGCCAGGTCGTTGTCCTCGGCGAGCTCGCGGCTGATCACCAGCGTGCCGGGCGTGACCGCCTCGGGCGCGAGTCCGTCGGCGGAGCGCACGCCGAAGATGGTGGCCGCCGCGCCGCCGGTGGCGGTTTCCAGGCGGGTCTGGGTGATGCCCAGCGGCGCGGCGCGCTGCACGCCGGGTGCGGCGCGGTAGGCGTCGAGCTGGGCCTGGGTGACCGAGGAGTCGGCGAAGGACTGCTCGGGGGCTTCGGCGCTGGTCGTGCCGAAGGCGATGTGGGTGGCGGGCAGCTGTGAGATGGCCGAGGTGGACTGGTGGGCCAGTCCCGCGGTCAGTCCCGACAGCAGCACGATCAACAGCGTGATCAGCCCGACCACCGAGCCCATGAGCGCGAACCGCCCCTTGGCGAAGCGGATGTCGCGGATGGCGAGGAACACGGTGCTCTGCTTTCCGGTCGTGGTCGATTCCGGCATCCAGCCTCGCCGCGATCGGCCCCGCTGCCATCGCCGCACGGATTGATTCCGCGCCTGCCGCGCGGTGCACCCCGATCTCAACCGAACGATCGATGCCGCGCCCCGGCCCCGATGTCTAGAAAGGACCCTGGCGAGCACCGTCCGCCCCGTCCACCCGCAGGCCTTAAGGTGTCCACAGTGTCCGAAACGTCGTTGCCCGCCGGTCCCGGCCCGGTGGCGATCCTGCGGTTGATGCGGCTGGTGTTCCACGCGGGATTCCTGCTGCTGCTGGGCATCGCCACGGCGCGGGTGTTCCTCACCCACCCCGCCGGCCCGACCGGCTGGCTGGCGGTGGCCGGCGCGGTGCTGCTCACCGCCGTGTACGCCGCAGGCGCGGCCGTGCGCCACGCCCTGCACCGGCGGTGGCTGGCGATGACGTGGCTGGCGGCGGTCACCGCGGTGTGGGCGGGCCTGCTGGTGATCAGCCCGGACTTCTCGTGGCTGGCGTTCCCGCTGTTCTTCCTGCACCTGCACCTCCTGCGCGGGCGGCACGCGCTGGTCGCGGTCGTGGTGGTCACCGCCCTGGTCGTCTCGGCCCAGGGCTGGCACGCCGGGACCTGGAGCGTGGGCATGGTGCTGGGCCCGGTCGTCGGGGCAGGGGTGGCCGTGGTGATCACCTGGGGCTACTCGGCGATCTACGCCGAGAGCCAGCGCAGGCAAGCCCTCATCGACGACCTGACCCGCACCCGCGCGGAGCTGGCGTCCTCGCAGCACCAGGCCGGGGTGGCCGCCGAGCGCGAACGGCTGGCCAGGGAAATCCACGACACCCTCGCCCAAGGCCTGTCGAGCATCGTGCTGCTGCTGCGCGCGGCGGACTCGGCGTTGCCGCCGCAGGCGGACAAGGCCCGCGCCCGCATCGTCGAGGCGCAGCGCACGGCGGCGGACAACCTCGACGAGGCCCGCCGCTTCGTGCGGGACCTACGACCGCCGTCGCTGACCGGTGCGGGACTGCCGCAGGCACTGCAGCGGCTGTGCGAGGACACCGCGAGGGAATCGGGCATCCACTGCCGCTTCCAGACCGATGGCGTGCCCGTGCAGCTGCCGTCCGGCTACGAGGTGGCGCTGCTGCGCGCGGCGCAGGCCAGCCTCGGCAACGTCGTCCGCCACGCCCACGCCCGCACCGCGGTGGTCACGCTCGGGTTCCTCGACACGGAGGTCACCCTCGACATCTACGACGACGGCGCCGGCTTCGACCCGGCCGCGGTCCGGCCCGCACCAGATGGCAGCGGATACGGGCTGATCGCGCTGCGGGAACGCATCGGCGCGCTGGGCGGGCGGCTCGCGGTGGAGTCCGCGCCCGGTGACGGCACCGCGGTGGCCATCCGGCTGCCCCTGACCGACGAGGAGATCCGGTGATGGCCGAAGCGTTGCGCATCCTGCTCGTCGACGATCATCCGGTGGTCCGGCGCGGGCTGCGGGCGATGTTCGACGACCGGCCGGACATGACGGTGGTGGCCGAGGCCGCCGACGGGCAGGCCGCGCTGGACGTGCTGGCCGGCACCGAGGTGGACATCGTGCTGATGGACCTGCAGATGCCCACCGGCATGGACGGCGTCACGGCCACCCGCCGCATCACCGCCGAGGGTGGCCCGCCGGTGCTGGTGCTGACCACCTACGACTCCGACGCCGACATCCTCACCGCCGTGGAAGCCGGCGCCACCGGCTACATGCTCAAGGACGCCCCACCGGAGGAGCTGTGCCAGGCGGTGTGGCTGGCGGCGTCGGGCCAGACGGCGCTGGCACCCGGCGTGGCGGCACGACTGCTCGGTCACCTGCGCCGCCCGCAGCCCGCGCTGAGCCCGCGCGAGGTGGAGATCCTCCAGCTGCTGGCCCAGGGCCTGTCCAACCGGGCGCTGTCGAAGGCGCTGTTCATCAGCGAGGCGACCGTGAAGACGCACCTGGTGCACATCTACGACAAGCTCGGCGTGGACAACCGCACCGCGGCGATCACCACGGCGTTGCAGCGCGGCATCATCCGGCCCCGGTGACCGCCTCGACCAGGAACGCCGGCCGCCACCAGTAGTCGGCCAGCCGCGCTGTGCGCGGTGGGGCATCACCGCCGCTGTAGGCCCGGATCGCCGCGCACAGCGCGGTTTCGGCATCGGCGAAGATGTCGGCGGGGCGGGTCTGGTGGATCCGTTCAGCTGGGACCGTCGAGGTAGGACTGCCCGCGCGAGGACAGCCGGAAGCCCGACTCCTGGGGCTCGACGAGGCCGAGCTCGCGCAACTGCCACACATCGGATTTGCAGCGCGACACCGGCCGCCCCTGGTCGGCGGCGAGTTCGGCGGCCCGAAGCCCGGGGCGCCGCCGCAGCACCTCCAGGACGGCCTTGGTCCACGGCCCGCGCGGGGAGGCGACATCCAGCCGCGCCAATCGCCGGTCGATCTCGGCGCGCTCGCGGGGACGCAGCTCCACCGGTTCCGGCGGCAGCTGGGGCGCGGAGCCCGCGTAGCTGAGGGCGAGGCGGTAGACCGCGCCGCGGCCGTGCTTGTCCAAAGAGGACCGGAGACCGGCGGCGGAGGCGAAGCCGGCGCGGTGGGCGTCGGCATCGGTGATCTGGGCCGGATCGACCTCGGCGACTTCGTCGACACCGATCACCCCGGCCGCGGTGTGCAACCGCGAGCCGGCCCGCGCCAGCGGGCTGGGCCAGCGCTGGAACGCCAGGGTGATCTCGCCGGCGGCCACGCCCCGCAGGATCCGGTTGCTCAACACCACGGCCACCACGCTAGTACAGGCGCCGCAATCACCGATCCGGGCGGATTGTCGCGCCCACGATGATCACGAAACGGGGTCGTCAGCTTCCGCACCCCTGCCGGCGCAGGGGAGAATCAGAGCATGTTGCAGGTCTGCCTCAACGGCGCCCGCTCGCCGCGCGAGCACTTCCACCTGCCCGTGCGGCCCGAGGAACTGGCCAAGGCCGCCGCGGACAGCATCGCCGCCGGCGCCACCGACATCCACCTGCACCCCAAAGCGCCCGACGGGACCGACAGCCTCGACCCGCACGCGGTCGCCGCCGCGTTGCGCGCGGTGCGGGCCGCGGCACCCGGCGTCGGGGTCGGCGTCACCACCGGCGCCTGGACCGCGCCCGACCCGGCCGACCGGATCCGGGCCATCCGGGCGTGGACGGTGCTGCCCGATCACGCCTCGGTGAACTGGCACGAGCCCGGCGCGGACGACGTCGCGGCCGTGCTGCTGGAGCGCGGTATCGGCGTCGAGGCGGGCATCTACTCCGGCACCGACGGCGACCACCAGTTCCTGCGTTCCCCGCACCGCGGCCGGGTCCTGCGGGTGCTGGCCGAGGTCACCGACCTGACGGCGCGCGGTGCCCCGGCGACCGCCGAAGCCCTGCTGGAGCGGCTGCGGCCGGCGGCGACACCGATCCTGCTGCACGGCGAGGCAGCGGGTGCGTGGCCGGTGCTGACCGTCGCCGCCCGCCGTGGGCTCGCGACCCGCATCGGCCTGGAAGACACCCTGCTGCTGCCCGATGGGCAGGTCGCCGCCGACAACGCCGAACTGGTCGCCGCCGCGACCCGGATCCTCGCGGAGGAGAGCTCATGACCGCCATCGACCACCAGCAGCTCGTCGCGCTCATGCCGTTCGCGGTGTCGCTGGGTGTGCAGATCGACTCCGCGAGCGCCGAGGAGGTCCGCGGGCACCTGGACTGGGCACCGCAGCGCTGCACGGCGGGGGGAGTGCTGCACGGGGGAGCGGTCATGGCGCTGGCCGATTCGATCGGCGCGATCTGCGCGTTCCTCAACCTCCCCGAGGGCGCGCACACCGCCACGATCGAATCGAAGACGAACTTCTTCCGCGCGCTGCGCGAGGGTGCTCTGCACGCGGTCAGCCGCCCGCTGCACGTGGGCCGCTCGAACATCGCGGTGCAGACGGAGCTGCTGGACGTCGACGGGCGCCGCATCGGGCACACCACCCAGACCCAGGCCGTGCTCACGGCCTGATCGGCCGGATTCGCGGTCATATTTCCGCTCGGCTATATTGACGGGGTGGCAAGTGCCTTCGAAGTCCTGGCCGAACCGCACCGCCGGGACATCCTCGACCTGCTGCGCACCGGCGAACGAGCCGTCGGCGACCTCGTCGACCACCTCCCGCTGAGCCAGCCCACGGTGTCCAAGCACCTCAAGGTGCTGCGCGAAGCAGGCCTGGTCGAAGTCCGCCAGGACGCCCAACGCCGCTGGTACCGGCTGCGTCCCGAGCCACTGGCCGAGATCGACGCCTGGCTGGCGCCCTACCGGCAGATGTGGCACGAACGCCTCGACGCCCTGCAACGCCACCTCGACGCCATGCCCGACCCGGAGGACACCCAGCCATGAACACCGACACGTCCGTCACGATGATCGGCGACCGCCCCGTCCTGCGCCTGCAACGCCTGCTGCACCACCCGCCGGAGAAGGTGTGGCGCGCCATCACCGACCCCGCCGAGCTGACCCACTGGTTCCCGGCCCGCATCGACTTCGACCAGCCCGTCCCCGGCGCCAAGATGCGCTTCACCTTCGAAGGCTCCGACACCGCCGACGAGGGGGAGATCCTCGAAGCCGACCCGCCGAAGGTCTTCGCCTTCCGCTGGGACACCGACGTCATCCGCTGCGAACTGCTCCCGCGCCCCGAAGGCTGCCTGCTGGTGTTCAGCCACGCGCTGCACGGCCCCGACAGCGACCGCCCGTCGACCGCCCGCCACGCCGCCGGCTGGGACGCCTGCCTCGACGGCCTCGCCGCCCGGCTCACCGGCACGACCGCCGAGTTCTCCATGCAGACCTGGTTCGAACGCGCCGAGGCCTACATCGAGCAGTTCGGCCTCGGCGAAGGCGAACTGCACGAGACCGACAACGGCCACGAGATCCGCTTCGAACGCGACTTCGTCCAACCACCCCACGAGGTCTGGGCACTCATCACCGGCGACAGCAACCCCACCGCAGGCACCCGGCCTCCGCTGGAAAGCACCCACGGCTACGGCGAGGCCGGCGCACTCACCAGCGTCGAAGCCCCGAACGCCCTGGAATACGCCTGGCAACCAGGCGGCACCGTCCGGTTCCAGCTCCGCGACCAGCACCCGATCGGCACCCGCCTCACGTTCACCCACGCGCTGCCCGCCGCACAGGCCGCCGAACGGGCCACCCTCCTGGCGGCATGGCAGGTCTACTTCGAGATCGTGTTCGCGGCCCTGCACGGCGACATCCGCTGCCCCTGGCCCGCCGACCGCACCGAGCAGCTGCGCGAGCACTACGCGCAACGCCTCGGCCTGGACTGAATCGAAGCCGACCAGCCCGAATCGCCCCGCGCGCGGTTCCTTAGGATCATCGAGCCCGGTGGAAGCCGAGCACCACGACGCCGAAGGAGTACCCGCGATGATCTTCATCACCGCCAAGTTCCGCATCCGGCCCGAACACGCCGACCGGTGGCCGGAGATCGCAGCCGAATTCACCCGGGCGACCCGCGCCGAACCCGGCTGCCTGTGGTTCGACTGGTCCCGCAGCCTCGACGACCCGAACGAGTACGTCCTGGTCGAAGCCTTCCGCGACGACCAGGCCGGCACCGCGCACGTCCAGTCCGAGCACTTCGAGAAGGCCCGGCAAACCCTGCCGCCGCACCTCGCCGAGACCCCGCGGATCGTCAACGCGACCGTGGACCAGCAGGACTGGTCGCTGCTCGGCGAGATGGCCGTGCAGGACTGACCCGCTGTGGTGTCGTGCGTCCGAGCACGCACGACACCACAGCCGTCGTCACAGCGACCCCGCCAGATCGGCCAGCAGGGCGGCGACCAGATCCGGCCGGGACCAGTTGGGGCAGTGCCCGGTCGGCAACTCCACGACCTCGACCGCGTCCCACTCGACCGAACCCGACACCAGCTCCGGCATCCGGTCGGCCGCGCCCCGCACGAAGGTCACCGGCGCCTCCCGCCACGCCGCCGCCCGCACACCCTGCGCACCGATCACCGGGTTGCTGGGCCGCAGCAACGAAATCGCCTCCTCGGCCCGCGCCGCGGAGCAGTCGTGGAACAACGCCTCCCGCGCGGAATCCGCGGTCAGCTCCAGCAAGCCGTCCACCCGCCACCGCACCGCCTCCCGCACCCCGGGCCCAACAACAGGCGGGGGAGCGAGATCCGTCAGGCTCTGCCCGGCATCGGGCATCGCGCCGGCGAGGTACACCAACCGCCGCACCGCCGGATGCCCGGCCGCCGCCTCGGTGATCACCGCACCGCCGTAGGAATGCCCGCACAGCACCACCGGTTCGGTCGCCGCGTCCAGGAGCTCCCGCACCTGGGCGGCGTCGTCGTGCAGGTCGCCGGCCGCATCGCGGACGCCGCCGAACCCGCTGGGCAGATCCGCGACCGAGCACCCGATCCCCACGCCCTCCAGGTCTGCGACGACATCGCGCCACGACCAGGGCCCCAGGAAACTGCCGTGCACCAGCACCACAGCCATACCGGGAGCCTAACCGGCCACACTTTGACATGCAGCCGGTTGGCTGCCTATATTCATGCAGCCAACCGGCTGCGCTTTGGTAGGTGAGATGGACGACGTGTTCAAAGCACTGGCTGACCCCAACCGTCGCCAACTGCTCGACAACCTGAACGCCCACAACGGCCAAACCCTGCGCGAACTGTGCAGCGGCCTCGACATGGCCCGGCAATCCGTGAGCAAGCACCTCGCAGTGCTCGAAGCCGCCAACCTCGTCACCACCGTCCGACGCGGCCGCGAAAAACTCCACTACCTCAACGCCGAACCCATCAACGCCATCACCGAACGCTGGATCGACCAGTACGACCGGCAACGCATCCGCGCACTCGCAGACCTCAAAACCGCACTGGAGCAACCCGTGAACAAACCGGAATTCGTCTACACGACCTACATCAACACCACGCCGCAACGGCTCTGGCAAGCCCTCACCGACCCCGCCTTCACCCGCCGCTACTGGGGCCTGACCATCGACACCGACTGGCAACCCGGCTCCACCATGACCTGGCACGTACCCGGCACCACGATCACCGACCCCGCCCAGGTCGTCATCGAAGCCGAACCCCACCGCAAGCTCGCCTACACCTGGCACACCTTCACCCCGCAATGGGCCGAAGGCAGCGGCATCGACGACGACACGCTCACCACGATCGCCGCCGAACCCCGATCGAAGGTCACCTTCGAGATCGAACCCCTCGGCGACATCGTCAAACTCACCGTGATCCACGACGGCTTCGAACCGGACAGCACCGTGCTCACCATGATCACCCAAGGCTGGCCCGCCCTGCTCTCCAGCCTCAAAACCCTGCTGGAAACCGGCGAAGCGCTACCCGACGCCTAACAACACCTCACGCATCGAACCGCAACGGCGTCAACTGCTCGATGTCATGCCGCCGCCGCAACTCCGCCACCGCCACATCATCCACGCCCCCCGGAGCCTCCAGGATCTCCAACAACTCCTCGAAGTACCGCTCGTGATGCGACGGCGGCGACGACTGGAAGAACATCCGCGCCGCAACCCCACCACGATTGGCGAACGCATGCGGACACCCCGGCGGCACGAACATGACACTGCCCGGACCAGCACGACAAACCCGCTGCCCCGACTCGCCCTCCCACTCGGACCAGTCGCCCCCACCACGCACGACCGGCTCGAACGCCAACAGCTCCAGCTCACCCTCCAGCACGTAGAACAACTCCTCGCTGCGGGCGTGCACATGCGCACCGACGTCGAAACCCGGCGGCACCACGACCTCGAAACTCGACGCCGCCGACGAATGCGCCCCCGTGACCTTGAACGTCACGTCCTGCGCACCCGTCACGATCCGCTTCCCACCACCAGGCGGAACGACCAAACCCCGCATCAGCGCTGAACCTTCCCCGAATCACCAGGTCACCGGCAGACCGACCGGACCGCGGATCATCACGTCCTGCCGCCACCGGACCTCCTCCGGCGGCACCGCCAACCGAAGCCGGGGGAGACGCTCCACCAAACCACCCAGCAGCACCTGCGACTCCATCCGCGCCAACAACGGCCCCACGCAGTAATGCGGGCCATGCCCGAACGCCACGTGCGGAATCTCCGCACGCCCCAGATCGAACCGCTCCGGCTCCGGGAAGACCTCCGGATCCCAGTTCGCCGTCACGTACGAGACGTGCACGACGTCCCCGGCCCGAATCCGAACACCCCCGATCACCACGTCCTCAGTAGCCACCCTCGGCTGCCCGACACCGCGCTTGTGCGGGATGAAACGCAGCAGCTCCTCCACCGCATGCGGAACCAGCCCCGGCTCGGCCACCAACCGATCCCGCAAACCCGGCTCCGTCAACAGCACGTACACCATGTTCGAACTGTTGTAGCGAACCGCGTGCCACCCGTTCAGCGACACCAGCACCACCAGCGCGCCCAGCTCCTCGTCATCGATCTCGCCACGATCGCGCGCATCACCCAGCACCGTCAGCAGATCATCACCCGACTCCCGACGACGCCGCGCCACCAACTTGTGGAAGTACGCGTACAACTCGTCCTTGATCCGACCGTTGCGAGCCACCTCCGACTCGTCGCGCGCCATGCTGAACAACGTCTCCGCGCACCACATCAACCACGGTCGATCGTCCTCCGGAACACCCACGACCTCACCGATCATCGCCATCGGAAAAGGCGCCACCACGTGCTCCACCAGATCGGCCGGCGGCCCCGCGCTGACCAACGCCGCAATCCGCTCGGCCACCACCTGCTCGGCGCGCGCCCGCAACCGCTCGACGTTGCGCTGCGCGAAGACCTTCGCCGCCACCCGCCGGATCCGCGCATGCCCCGGCGGATCCGCATAGCTCACCGCCCGGTCCAACGGGATGATGTGCTTCGTCATCCGCGGGAACGGCTGGCCCGCGATCGCCGCCCGGCTGAACCTCGGATCCGAGGTCACGAACTTGACGTCCTCGTACCGCGTCACCAGCCACGCCTCACCCGACCCGAACTGCATCCGGATCCGCGCCACCGGCTCGTCCCGCAAGAACGCGGCCAGATCCGGATCGAACCCCACCCCGGCGACGTTCGGCGGCACGTAGAGCCGCACCGGACACCGATCCGACATCAGCGACCTCCCAACGGACGCGCAACCTCCACCTGCTCACCCCGGGGACGCACGATCGTCGGCTCCGGCCCCGAAACCCAACTGCCGACGGCCATCTCCGCACTGATGCCCGGGCCGAAACCAGCGATCACCCCACGCGCCCGATCGGGCACCGAACCCTCGTCGAACATCCGCAACAACGCATCGAGCACGACGCCGCTGGCGATGTTCCCGTACTCGGTGAGCGTCGCCCGGCTGTACCGGAACGCCACCGGCGGCACCCCCAAGAACTTCGTCAGATCGTCGAGGATCCGCGGCCCACCGGCATGGATGATGTAGAAGTCCAGCCCCGAGACATCCCACCGATGGCGATCCGCCAACGCACGCAACGCCGGCGCCAGCGGCTCCATCGTCGTCGGCACCCGCTTGTCCAACCGGAAGTGGAAGCCGGTGGCCTTCACCTGGTAGGAAATCCAGTCCTCGGTGTCCGGGATCATCGCCGCGGCATTGCGCTCCAGCAGAACCCCGCTACCACCGGAACCCCGCACCACGGCAGCCGCGACGGCATCGCCGAACAGCCCGTTCGACAGCAACGAACCGATGTCGTGGTCGTCGGGCTGGTAGCACAGCGAGCAGAACTCGCAGGCCACGATCAGCGCGTTCAAGTCGGGATAGGCGGTGCAGAAGTCGTGCGCGCGGTTGATCGCCGCACCACCCGCAGCGCACCCGAGCTGCGCGATCGGCAGCTGCCGCGTGTCGTGGCGGAACCCCATCGAGTTGATCAGCCACGACGTCATCGACGGCATCATGAACCCGGTGCACGACACGTACACCAGCAGGTCGATGTCCTCGGCGCGCAACCCGGAATTGGCCAGCGCCCGGGACACGACGGCCGGCACGCGCAGCTTGGCCTGCTCCTCGTAGATCCTGTTGCGCACCTCGAACCCCGGATGCTGCAACGTCTCGGAGATCGGCCGGATGAGGTGGCGCTTGCGGACCCCGGTGTTGCTGATCAATCGCAGTGCGAGGGGGAGTTGCGGGTGATCGGCGTGGACTCGACGGGCGTGCTCAAGAGTTTCCTCCACGGTGATGACGTGCTCGGGAACCGCAACCGCCGGTCTGCACAGAACTGCCACCGATGCCTCCAGACGTACGAGCAGACCTGCTGCGAAGCGAATTGGTTCGGCACTCATCATCCGGTGCGGCGGGAGGAATGGTCGTCCGTGCGGGGCCGTTTCCCTCGGCATAGCCACTGATGGGAGGACACAGCGGTGTTGAGTGACCAACTCATGTGAAAGTTGTTCGCGCCCAACGGATTTCCGGATCCGCCGGCACGATTCGACTTCGGAGACAAGGGGAGTGGGGCGGCTCCGTCGCACAAGCCATCAACCCATTGCGATGCGTCTATCTCTGCGGTGTTGATCTCGGACGGGACGCCAAGGGGAGAGGCAGCCGGTGGTCCGGCGCAGTTTTCTCGCTGGCGCGCAACTGGCGAGTCAGACACGCGGGTGCGCGACCGCAGCGCGCACTCCGAGCCAGGAGCCGCCTTCCCGTCGCTCGGGATGCCAGAGCGTTGATGAGCGCGGCGGACTCGGCATGCCTGTGAGGTCGGGCGGTAACGCGACCGGGACGTGGTCGGAGGCCAGGGTGGTGGTCGGGGCGCCCCGCAAATGCATTACTTAACATAATGTACATTATCGGCGTTTTGTCGATCTGCGGAGACGGCGGCCAGAAGGGCCGTTTGTCGGGTTTTCGCGCCATGTTGCATCCGACTTCGACGTCAGATGCCGACGAGCCGGATGGCGTGATTGGCAACCGGCGCCTGACGACTGGCTGGCTCGTCGGCGTCGTGTCAGGCGCTGAGTGCGATGTCGACCATGGGATTGCGTCCGTGAGCCGAGTTGGCGGTTGGTCGACGCGTGCCGTGAGGCTCTGCACCCGCAGCCGCCTTGTGGAGTGCCGAGCTTGGCCGGCTCATGGTGTCGGATGCAGGCGAAGGTCCTCCGGTCGCCCATCCGGCTCGATCTACCAGGCCTCGTTCCTCTGCCTATTAACGTCACAGTGACAAAATCAGGTAGGCGGAACGGGACGTCCATCTGCGGAGCATCATCGAAGCAATCCGCCGGATCATGATCCACATGGTTCGAGGCGGGCCGAGCCGGGCGCGCCATGTGGAACGATCTGGCCTGATGATTCGGCCGGACGTCAAGGCGTGTGGCGTGCCGATGCGGAGCCGTTGAACGTGTGGACCACGAGAGAGCCGATCGGCCTGGGCGAGCGACCAGCTATCCCCCGGGAAGGGCTCCGGCTCTTTCCTCGCGCCACGTCTCCATTTGATGGATAACGTTCATTATCCATCAAATGGGGAAAGGGAATGATGCCGAAGGTCTTGCTCGCGCCGCCCGGGACTTGTTGCTACTCCACGCACATTCGCTCCTGGATGCCGCTGCCCTCGGTCACTTCTGGCAGCTCGCCCCCCCTAACGTCTGCCGGAAAGACTTATCCCCTACCCGTACGCGGTCGGCCCCAATCCCCTCCCCATGCACCAGAGGGCGGTCGGTGCGTAGGCTGCCCTTCCCCGCCGCATCGCCCCTCGATCGTCCGCAGAGGTCACGCCGCGGAGCGGGCGATCAGGACCGGGCACGGGGCCATGTGCAGCAGGGCTCGGCTGGTCGAGCCCAGCAGCATGCCGGTCATGCCGCCTCTCCCCCTGCTGCCCACGACGATCAGCTGGGCCTCCCTGCCGTGTCCGACCAGGTAGCGGACCGGCCGGTCCCGTTCCACCACGCGATGCACCTCGACGTCCGGGTACTTCTCGCGCCACCCGGCGAGGCGCTCGGCGAGCACCGCTCGCTCGGCCTCGTTGATCGACTCCCATTCCTGGTCGTCGTCGCGGGCGAGCCAAGGCTCTACTTCGACGTCCATCCAGACGTGCACGGCCACCAGCGGCGCGTGGCGCACCGATGCCTCCTCGAAGGCTGCGGCAACGGCGGCCTCGCCGACGCGGGACCCGTCGACGCCGACGAGAATCGGCCCCGGATCTGCCGGTTCGACGTCGCGAACACGCACTACGACCACCGGGCACTCGGCGTGCATGGCGACCGTCTCGGCCGTGGACCCGACCATCATGCCCCCGCCTTCACCGAGGCCCCGGATCCCCACGATCACCCGGCGGCCCTGTCCGGATTCCTCGACGAGAACGGCGTGCGGGGCGCCTCGGCGCAGTTCCGACGTCGTCTCGACGCCTGGCGCGACCTCGTCGACCTGCTGAGCGGCCACGGCCAGCCAACGGCGCCGTGCGGACTCCTCGGCGACACGCGCCTTGTCCGGCAGTGATTCCGCTCCGACCGAGATCAACCGCAGTGGCACGCGGTGCAACGCGGCGTCGGCCGCAGCCCACCGCACGGCGTTCAGCGCCGCCCCGGACCCGTCGACGCCCACGATGTTGGCCTTGCGCATGCTCGTCTCCTTCCCCCGACCGACCGTAAGGCCCCTCCAGAACCGCACAAGTCGGGCGTTCCTGGAGGACTTCGTGGCCCAGTCGGTGCAGGTCGGATGCGCCGGGTGCCACGGGCACTTCGTCACTCGTGGCTGCGGTGCTGTCCGAAGGCACTTGGACCCTCGCCCAGCGGGGCTCCGAGCGGTCACAGCGACAGCATCGAGGGTGAGGAGTCGTGCATGCGAACGTTCCCGCTGCCTTCGGGCTGACATCCAGCCTGACGGAGCAGGTCGTCCGGCTGGCTGGGATGGCTCCGTCGCTGCACAACAGCCAGCCGTGGCGCTTCCGGGTCCTGCCCCACCTGATCGAACTGCACGCGGATCCGAAGCGGCACCTGCCGGTCGCCGATCCGGAGGACCAGGAATTGCGGCTGGCGTGCGGTGACGCGACTCGATGTCCTGGTGCTGGTCGAAGGCGGGCCGGGCGCGTTTCGGGTCGGTAACCACCTCGTCGCCCCATTGCATCGGCAACTATGCACGGGCTAGTTTGTACGCGATGCGGGCGGATGTACGTAGAGCGTACATTCGAGCCTTCGCGAAAGGAGCCCAGGTGGCCGGTAGCGGAGCGAGATCGAGGCCGCGGCGCCTCGCCGCGGTGGTGGTGACCCTCGCGTTGGCCGCCACCACGGCCGGGGCGTGCACGGCCGGTGGCCGGGCGGGCGCCACGGCGGGAAACGGGCGGAACATCGTCGTCGCCTACAACAACAAGATCAATTCGCTGGATCCGATCAACGTCGAGTACCAGCAGGCCAACGTGGTGCTGCAGGGCCTCTACGACACGCTGGTCACCTACGACGCCGACCAGCGCCTGGTGGGCCGGCTCGCGTCGGGTTTCGCGCTGTCCCCCGACGCCACCGCCGTCGACATCACGCTGCGCGAGGGCGTCACGTTCCACGACGGGACCCCGCTGACCGCGGCCGACGTCGCGTACACATTGGACCGGACGGCGCGGCTGGCGCGGGGCGCGGCGACCTACCTGACCGGGTACGCGGGCACCGAGGTCCGCGACGCCGGGCACCTGACGATCCGGCTGACCAAGCCGAATTCGCTGATCCTCGGCGGTCTCAGCAAGATCTACATCCTCAACTCCGCCCTGGTGCGGCGCAATGAGGGAACCGACGACGCGCAGAGCTGGCTGTCCGCCAACGACGCGGGCAGCGGCCCGTACCGGCTCACCGAGGCGCGGCAGGGCGACACCTTCGGCGTCCACCGCCACCCCGGCTACTGGGAGTTCGACCCGGCCCGGCCCGACGAGCTCTCGTTCCGGCTGATCACCGAGAGCGCCACGCAACGCGACGAACTGCGCGCGGGCAACCTCGACGTGGCCACCACCCTGACCGCGACCGACGCGGCCACCCTCGACGGCATCGACGGGGTCACCGTCCGCACCTCCCCGACCAACCTGGAATCGGTGGTGGTGTTCAACATGGTCGACGGGCCGACCACGAATCCCGCGGTGCGCAAGGCGATTCAGCTGGCCTACGACTACCAGGGCGCGCTGCGGGCCTTCCGCGGCGGCGCGGGATCCGTCGCCGCGGGGCCGCTGCCCAACACGATGTCGTGCCGCCCGGGCCTGCCGCCGGCGCATCGCGACCTCGCGGAGGCGCGGCGGATCCTGGACCGGGCGGGCATCGGCAAGCTGACGCTGACCATGAGCTTCCAGCCGTCGTCGACGGTGTGGAAGCAGGAGGCGACGCTGCTGCAGTCGAACCTGGCCGAGATCGGGGTGACGCTCAACCTCGAACCGATCGCCTTCGCCGACTACCTGAGCCGGCTGTCGGACCGGTCGAAGATCCCGCAGATGATGTTGCTGGAGGAGTTCGCCCAGTTCCCCGATCCGGGCGCGCTGCTGGTGCGGGGCTACCACTCCGAGTCGGTGGGCACGAACCGCTCCGGCTACGCCGATCCCGAGCTGGACGCGTTGCTGCGGCGGGCCCTGGCCAGTCCCACCGCCGAGCAGGCCTGCCCGAGCTACCTGCGGGCGCAGGAGCTGATCGACCGCCAGGCGATCACCCTGCCCATGTACACGCTGGAGAAGTCGATCGGCTTCGCGAACCGGGTGTCGGGGGTGCGCCCGGCGACGGTCGGGTCCGGGGTGTCGGTGCCGGACCTGCGGCTGTCGGCGGGAGGCGCCCGATGAGCGGATCACGACAGGCGATCTGGTTCCTGGCGCGCCGGCTGGGCACCGCGCTGCTGACGGTGCTCGGGCTGGTCACGCTGGTGTTCGCGATGATCAAGCTGATCCCGGGCGATGAGGCGCAGGTGGCGGCCGGTGACGGCGCCACCCCGGCGCAGGTCGAGCGGACCCGCGCGCAGCTCGGTCTCGACGCCCCGGCGATCGTGCAGTACTTCCGCTACCTGGGCCGGCTCGTGCACGGCGATCTCGGCACCTCCACCGCGACCCGGCACCCGGTGCTCAGCGATGTGCTCGCGGTGCTGCCCGCGACGGCCGAGTTGGTGGTGCTCGCGCTGCTGCTGGCGCTGTTGGTGGCGTTGCCTGCCGCGACGCTCGCGGCGCTGCGGCACGGGGCGGCCACCGACGCGGTCAGCCGGATCCTGGTCGTCATCACCGCCGGGCTGCCGACCTTCTGGCTGGGGTTGCTGCTGCAGTGGCTGCTCGGCACCAAGCTGGAGATGCTGCCGATCTCCGGCCGGTTCTCCGCAGGCGTTGAGGTTCCGACGCGCACGGGCATGGCGATGCTCGACGCGTTGCTGGCCGGTGACCTCTACGCGTTCTACGACGCGCTCCAGCACTTCGTGCTGCCCGCCTCGGTGCTGGCCGTCCCGGTCGCCGCGCAGCTGTTCCGGTTGTTGCGCGCGGAATTGCTGACCGTGCTCGCCCGCGATCACATCACCGTCGCCAGGGCCAAAGGGGTGCCGATGCGGCGGTTGGTGCGCGGGCACGCGGTGCCTAACGCGATGGGTCCGGTGCTGACGCTCACCGGCATCGAGGTCGGCATCCTGGTCGGCTCCGCGGTGCTGGTCGAGTCGATCTTCGGGCTGTCCGGTGTCGGCGCCTACCTGCAGAACGCGGTGGAACAGCGGGACATCTTCGCGGTGCTGGGCACGGTGACGGCGATCGGTGTGCTCGTCGTGCTCGCCAACCTCGTGACCGATGTGGTGCAGCTCGTGCGGGATCCGCGGCTGCGCTCGACCCGGATGGGCGGGTGAGTACCGTGCCGCAACTCGTCAGGTCGGCGCGGTCGAGCAGGCGGAGCACGCTCGACGTGATCGTGATCGCGCTGGTGTGCCTGGTCGTGGCCACCGCGCTGCTGGGGCCGCTGCTGGCGCCTGGGTCGGCGTTCCGCTCCAACGTGCTGGAAGCCCTGCAACCGCCTAGCGCGGCGCACTGGTTCGGCACCGACGACCAGGGCCGGGACGTGCTCTGGCGGCTGGTGGCCGGGGCGCGCGAAACGCTGCTGGCCGCGATGCTCGTGGTGGTCAGCTATTCGGCCATCGGATGCCTGGTCGCGGTGCTGGCCACCGTCGGCGGCCGGTGGCTGGACGAGGTGCTGATGCGGGTCACCGACATCGCGCTGGCGCTGCCCGGGATGGTCGTGGCCCTCGGCTTCGCCGCCGCGATGGGGCCGAGTCTCAAGAGCGCGATCATCGCGATGGTCCTGGCCGGCTGGCCGATGACCGCGCGGCTGTTGCGCGGGGTGATGCACGAGACCATGGCGATGCCGTTCGTCGCCGGGGCTCGCGTGCTCGGGGTGTCCCGGGCCCGGCTGATGCTGCGCCACGTCCTGCCGAACTCGCTGGACGCGCTGCTGGTCAAGTGGGCGGGCGACATCGGGTTCACGGTGCTGCTGCTGGCGGGGCTGTCGTTCATCGGTGTCGGCGCCCAGCCGCCCAGCGCCGAGTGGGGCGCCATGATCTCGGGTGCGAAGGGCTACATCGCCACCGCCTGGTGGGTGGCCCTGGCCCCAGGTCTGGCCATCGCCGTCACCGCCGCGTCCTTCGGGCTGCTCGGCGATCTGCTGCAAGTCCGCCGCAATCCCGCGTTGAGGAAGAAATGAGGTCCGCGATGGTTGCGACCCCGCTGCTGGACATCCGCGGGCTGACGGTCCAGGTCGACGGGCCCGTGGGGCCGGTGACGCTGGTGGATTCCTTCGATCTCGCCCTGGCCGCCGGTGACCGGGTCGCGCTGGTCGGCGAGTCCGGTTCCGGCAAGTCCGTGATGGCCCGGTCGGTGCTCCGGCTGGATCCCGACGTGGCGTTGTCCGGGTCGATCCGCCTGGGTGGCAGCGAACTGCTGTCCAGCGGCGAGGCCGAGCTGGCGCGGGTGCGGGGCGGCCGGGTCGGCATGGTGTTCCAGGATCCGATGGGCGCGCTGAACCCGCTGCAGACGATCGGCAGGCAGATCGCCGAACCGCTGCTGTTGAAGGGAGTTCCGCGGCGGACCGCGCTGAACCGGGCCCGGGAGCTGCTGGACGAGCTCGGCGTGGACCGGGCCGCGCAGCGGCTGCGGGCCTACCCACACGAGTTCTCCGGTGGGATGCGTCAGCGCGTGGTGCTCGCGATGGCCTTGATCGGCGAGCCTGAGCTGCTGATCGCCGACGAGCCGACCACGGCGCTGGACGTGCGGGTGCAGCAGCAGGTGCTGGCGCTGCTGGACGACGTGTGCCGCCGCCGCGGGCTGGCGGTCCTGCTCATCACCCACGACCTGGGGCTGGTCGCGGGTTTCGCCGAGCGGGTCGTCGTGATGTACGCGGGCCGCAAGGCCGAGGAACGACCGGTGCGGCCGCTCTACGCGCAGCCCGCTCACCCCTACACCTCGGGTCTGCTGCGCGCGGTGCCGCGGATCGATCGGGAGACGCAGCGGTTGGCGTCGATCCCGGGTGTTCCGCCGACGCCGTCCGCCCGCCCCGCCGGCTGCGCGTTCCACCCCCGGTGCGAGGTGCGCGTGGACCGGTGCAGCACCGAGATCCCGCGGCCGCGTGCGCTGGAGCACGGTGTCGCCGCTTGCCACCTGCTCGGCGATGATGCGGAGGCCCGTCCATGACCTTGCTCGACGTACGCGCGGTGACCAAGGAATTCCGCGGCACGCGCGCCCTGCACGCCGTCGACCTCGCCGTGGGCGAGGGCGAAACCGTTGGTCTGGTCGGCGAATCCGGGTCCGGGAAGTCGACGCTGCTGAAGTGCGTGCTGCGGCTGGAGCGCCCGGACAGCGGCGAGATCCGCTACGACGGCATCGACGTGATCCGTGCGGACCGGGCGCAGCGCAAGCGGTTCCGGCGGGAGGTGCAGATGGTGTTCCAGGATCCGCACGCCAGCCTCAATCCGCGGATGACGGTCGAGCAGCTGGTCTCCGAGGGCATGTTCGTGCACGGGCTGGAGCGGTCCGGGGCCGGCCGCCGGGACCGCGTGGCCGAGTTGTTGTCGATGGTCGGGCTGGCCCCCTCGGACATGGGCCGCCGCCCAGGCTCGTTCTCCGGCGGGCAGCGGCAGCGCATCGCGATCGCGCGGGCGCTGGCGGTGCGACCCCGCCTGCTGGTCTGCGACGAACCGGTGTCCGCGCTGGACGTTTCGGTGCAGGCGCAGGTGATCAACCTGCTGGCGGACATGCAGGCGGAGCTGGGGCTGGCGGTGCTGTTCATCGCGCACGACCTCGCCGTGGTCGGCCACCTCTGCACCCGGATCGCGGTCATCTCGCGCGGCGAGATCGTCGAATCCGGTCCGCGCGAGGAGGTTTTCGGCGCGCCGCGCCACGAGTACACCCGCGCGCTGCTGGACGCGGTGCCCATTCCCGATCCCACGATCGCACGATGAGAGGACGCCGGATGCGAATCGGAGTAGACGGCCGGAAGATCCCCGAGAGCGCCAAGCGCGGGCCGGTCGCCAGCCTCGACCACGGCCACGAGCTCGGCATGGCGGGGCTGTTCTTCCGGACGGTGCTGGACATGAGCCCGGCCCTCGACCCCGGCGAGCTCGGGGCGATCCGGCAGCGCGCCGACGAGCTCGGCATGTACTTGGAGACCGGGCTCGGCAAGGTCAACCCCTACGCGCTCGCCGAAGCCCCGGAGCTGCGCGCGGTCGGCGACGGTGACGTGCTGCTGGGGTTCCGGCGCATGATGGAGGCCTGCGCGGCGATCGACTGCCGGGAGTTGTGGGTGGCGACGGCGAACTACAAGCCCGCGTTCCGCGGCCGGTGGGCTTACGACCGCTTCCGCACGGACGTGACCTGGGACGAGCAGCTCGCCGCCACCGACCGGCTCCTGCACCGGCTCGCGCCGATCGCGCGGGATCTCGGCATCCACCTGAACCTGGAGACGCACGAGGAGATCACCACGTTCGAGCTGGTGCGCCTGGTGGAATCGGTCGGCGCCGACGTCGCGGGAATCGTGTTCGACACGGCGAACGTCCTGCAACGCGTGGAGCACCCGGTGTGGGCGGCGCGGCGGGTCGCGCCGTACGTCCGCCAGACGCACATCAAGGACGCCTTGATCGCGCACGAGTGCGGTGAGCTCGCGTACCAGATGCGTCCGTGCGGCTCCGGCGTGGTGGACTTCGCGGCGTTGCTGCCGATCCTCGCGGCGGCCAACCCGGCCCTGCACCTGACGATCGAGAACGACGAGTCGCTGGACGACCGGCCGCGGCCGCGCAAGCCCATCCTCATCGAGATCTACTCCCCGGAGTTCCTCGCCGGGCACCCGGACCTGACGGTCGAGGAGATGGCCGCCTACCTGGAGATGGTGCACGGCTACGAGCGGCGGATCCGCAGCGGTGAGCTGCCCACCAGGCAGGACTACGCCGAACAGCCCTACGGCTACGCCGAAACCGTGGCCTACATCCGGCGCAGCGCCGAGCACCTGCGGTCGGTGTGCGCGGCCGCGGACTTGCCGGTGACGGCGTGATGATCGCCGCGCGGGGGCGCGTGGAGATCTGCGCGCGCGATCTCCCGGGCGCCCCGGCCGATCCGGCCGAGGCGGTCGGGAAGACCGGCGAACTGGGTTTCGGCGGTGTCCACTTCCCTTCGGTGACGGCCATTTCCGCGCGCTACGAGACGCGGGAGCTGGCGGAGTTCGCCGCGTTCGCCGCCGATCGGCGGGTCTCCGTGTCGCTCGGGGTGGGCATGATCAACGCCTACCGCCTGGACCGGGCCGCTGAGCTGCTGGCGGCGGGGTCGGGTGATCTGCTGCGCGGCTTCGGCCGGACGGTGGCGTCGGCCGCCGCGCTCGGCGTGCACGAGCTGACCGCGGTCGTGGGTGTGGAGGCGGATCGCTTCGACCCCGCGATCCCGTGGCCGGAGCAGTTGCGCGCCACCGGTGATCTGCTGGCGCGGCTGGTGCCCGCGTTGCGCGACGCGGGCAGCAGGCTGCTGATCAAGACGCACGAGGAGATCACCACCTTCGAGATCGTCGGGCTCGTGGAGTCCGTCGGTCCGGACGTGCTGGGCGTCGCCTTCGACCCGGTGAACGTGGTGGTCCGGCTGGAAGATCCGGTGGCCGCCGCTGGCCGTGTCGCGCCGCACGTCCGCGCGGTCCACCTCGACGACGCTTGGCTGTGCCGGACCTCGCGCGGTCTGGCGCGCCGGATGTGCCCGCTGGGGCGGGGAATCCTCGACTGGCCGCGCTTGCTGGCGGAGGACGCCCGGCTGGTCCTGGACTTCCACCGCGCTGAGCTGGAGCTGCCGTACTTCGACCGGGCCTGGCTCGCCGCGCAGCCCGACGCGACCTGCGTCGAGCTCGCGGCGCTGGCGGCCACTGCCTCGGCGGACCGCGCGCCGGTCTCCGACCTCGGCGTTCGCCTCATGGCGGCGCTGGACGCGCTGCCCCGATGACAGACTCCGAGGAGGATCGCATGCCCACTCCCGACAAGACGCACCGCCGCGAGGGCAGCCACTGGGTCAGCCCGGTGAACTTCGACCCCGAGGTGCAGGGCGGTTTCCGCTGGCCCGATCCGTTGGAGCTGATCGACAGCACGTTGCGCAAGACGTTGTTCACCGCCGGGGCGACCACCACGATCGGCGGTTTCCTGCGCATCGCCGAAGCGCTCGCCGACGCCGGCGTCAGGGAGGAGAGCCTCAACATCAACTGGGGCGGCGGCAGCGCCCCGATCCCCCGCGAACTCGAACTCTGCCGGGCCATCGCGGGCCGCGACTTCGGGTTCCGGCTCAACGTCTACGCGGACACGCTGCTGTCGGACGGGGTGAACCGGCAGCCGGTGACGGCCCGCGAGACGGCCCGGCTGCTGGCCGATCTCGGCGTTCGCGTGCTGGCGCCGGGCATCGTGCAGGCGCCGTCGAAGGAGGCGCAGAAGCACCAGTTGGAGGAGCTCGCCGACTTCTTCGAGCTGGCCCGCGAGCTGGGGATGGACGTGACGATCACGCTCGCGCACGTGGGCAGGCGCGACTGGGACAGCCTCGTCGAGGTGTCCAACGTCGCGATCGCGCTCGGTGCGCGGCGGATCGACCTGATGGACTCCACCAGCAGCCTCGCGCCGGAGGCCATGAAGGTGTTCATCACTCGCTACCGCGCTGCCCTGGTGCGCGACGTCCCGGTGACGATGCACGTGCACGACGACTTCGGGCTGGCCACGGCCGGGGCGATCGCCGCCGCCACCGCCGGGGCGTCCCCGGACGTCTCGGTCGCCGGGGTCTCCTACCGCGCCGGGTTCGCGCCGTTGGAGGAGGTGGTCTCCAGCCTGGAGTTCCTCTACGGCGTGGACACCGGTATCCGGCTGGACCGGCTCAAGCCGCTGGCCGACCTCGTGGCCGCCGAGATGGGGCTGCCGATCCCGCCGCTGAAGCCGCTGGTCGGCGAGTACGCGTTCCTCCGGCACATGCCGGGTGACGTGTTGTCCTGCCTGCGCCAGGGAACCGATGCGTTCCCGCCGGTTTCCGCCTGCGTCGACCCGTCGGTCATCGGTTCCCGGATGCGCTGGGTCTGGGACAGCCTGAGCAACGACGCGATGGCCCGTGAACTGGGCAGGTCGCTGGGCGAGGAGCTCAGCGGCGAGGAAGTCCGGGCGGTGCGCGTCGCGTTGGACTCGGCGGTGGAGCGGATCATCAGCTACCCGCGCTGGCTCACCTCGGAGGAGGCCACGCGGCTGTGCCGGGAGACGCTCTCCGGTGTGCGATCGGCGACCGAGCGGTGAGCGGCATCGCGATCCTCAACGCGTTGCCCGCCGATGCGGCCCGTGATGCGTTGCGCGCGTGCTGGTCGCGGGAATTGGCCGGCCGAACTGCGGACGGCGCGCGCGGAGCCGCGCGGGATCGTCGAGCTGCGGCTCGGCCGAATCCTCGAAGCGGTACGCTGAGCGTGCAGATTGCACACGATGCGCCCGCGCCGGAGGTAGTGGTGGACGAGCAGGACCAGGCGGCACCGTACTTCGTCACCGCCGTGGAACGGGGAATGGCCGTCCTGCAGGCCTTCACCGCCGCTCGTCCCGAGCTGAACTTCACCGAGGCCGGTGAGCTGACGGGGCTGAGCCGCGCCACGACCCGGCGGCTGATGCTGACCCTGCGCGACCTCGGCTTCCTCACCTCCGAGGACGCCCGCACGTTCCGGCTGGCCCCCAAGGTGCTGCAACTCGGCTACAGCTACCTCTCCAGCATGCCGCTGCGCGACATCGCCCGGCCGCACCTGGAAACGCTGTCCGGCCGGCTCGGCGAGACCGCCGGGCTCGCGGTGCTCGACGGAGCGGAGATCCTCTACGTCGCGATAGCGATGTGCCCGCGGCTGACCGCGGTCCGGATCAACCTCGGCACCCGCTTCCCCGCGCCCGCGACCGCCGCCGGCCGGGTCCTGCTCGCCAACCTGCCGCCCGCCGCGCTGGACAAGGCCCTCGCCGAGACGGCGCTGGACCGGGCCGCGGGCACCACGTCCGAGCGGGTGTTCCGCGATCGCCTGGCCGAGATCCGCGGCCAGGGCTGGGCGCTGGCCGACAGCGAGCTCGACGACGAACTCCGCGGCGCGGCGGCCCCGGTCGCCGATCAGGACGGCCGCGTCACGGCGGCGGTGAGCGTCTCGCTGCACAGCGGCCGGCAGACCGCGGAGGCCATGCAGCGCGACGTGATCCCGCAGGTGACGAACACGGCGGGCCTGATCCACGCCGACTTGACCGGAACCCCCCGAGCCAGGCCGTGAGCCGCGCGGCGGGGCCGCGCTACTGCGGGTCCAGCTCGGCGATGGTCCGGTCGAGCCAGTCGCGGTCCGCCCGGCTGGTCGCGCCGGCGAGGGTGAGCATTCCCCGGCGGAAGCGGTCGGGCATGTCGGCGGCGCGCAGCGGCCGGCCCTGGTCGTAGAAGTAGCTGGCGGGCTGGTCCATGAAGGCCAGCCGGCGGCGCAGCACCTGGGCCTGGTCGGCCGGGTCCGGCAGGAAGCGCAGGAACGCCAGCAGGATCAGGAACGAGTTGCGGTCGGTGATCTCGACCTCGGCCGGTTCGCGCAGCCGGCGCAGCAGTTCCGCGCGGCCGCTGTCGGTGAGGGTGAGGACGTTGCGCGGGGTGGCGCCGGTGCCGCGCTCGGCGTGCTTGGTCAGGTACCCGGCGGCCTGCAGGCGGTTCAGCGCCGGGTACAGCGCGCCGTCGCTGAGCGGCCGGATGTGCCCGCTGAGCCCGGAGATCCGTTGTCTCAGGTCGTAGGCGTGCAGGGGTTCCTCGTAGAGGAACCCGAGGATGCACAACGTCAGCACGAGCCCTCCCCTTCCTTGTGTCGATCGCCATGGTAATACCTCTAATAGAGACCACTCGATTAGAGTGACGCCCGAGCGAAAGGATCACGAGATGCCGACGAACCAGCCGACGACGGGACACCTGACCACTCCGGAAGGAAATCGTCTGTCGTATGTGGATTTCGGCGGCCCCGGCCGCCCCGTCCTCGCACTGCACGGCGCCTACGGGCGCGGCCGCGCCTTCCACGGCCTGGCGCAGCGCCTCGGCTCGCGGTACCGGGTGATCGCGGTGGACCAGCGCGGGCACGGACTGTCCGATCCCGCGCGGGACTACGGCCGCGAGGCGTTCCTCGGCGACGCCGCGTCGGTGATCGAGCAGCTGGACCTCGCGCCAGCGGTGGTGCTCGGGCATTCCCTGGGCGGGATCAACGCCTACCAGCTGGCGGCACGCAGGCCCGAACTGGTGGCGGCGGCGGTCGTGGTGGATGTCGGGGCCGAGATCTCCGTTCCCGAGGACACCGCGATCGCCCGCCTGCCGAGGCACTTCGCCAGCCTGCAGGCGCTGCGCGAGGGAATTCGGCGTGCCGTCGCGCCGTTCGGCGCGGTCGAGCACTTCGACGAGAGCGCCGTCGAGGACGAGCAGGGCTGGCGCTTCCGGTGGGACGCGGCGGACATGGCGGAGGTCAAGCGCGGCGTGTGCGGGGCGTGGTGGGACGACTGGGCCGGCGGCGAGCAGCCCCTGTTGCTGATCCGGGGCGAGGACAGTCCGCTGATCCCGCCCGCGCACGGCGCGGACATGGTCCGGCGGCGGGCCAACACCGAGCTGGTCACCATCGAAGGCGCGGGCCACGACCTGCACCTCACCCATCCCGACCGGTTCGCGGCCGTGGTGCGACGGTTCCTCGACGAACTCGCCGGCTGATCGCCGCCTCCGGTCAGGCGGCCCGCAGGGCATCAAGAGCGCGTAAACGGCCTAGGGGAACATCGGTACAGCGGTTGGCGCTGAGAACGATCATGGTCAGGGCGTGAGGCTGCTGACCCGGTTCTCGTACTCGCGGCGGGCCTTGCGCTGGGCTGGGACCGCCGGGACGCCCTGGCCGCCGTCGAGCGGCTGGGCGAGCTGGTCGCGGTGCAGGACTTCGAGTACGTCGAGGATGTGCTGATTGCCGCGCACGAGGCGGAACATCTCGGAGATGTGCACGGTGTCGCCCGGCCGCGCATATGTCAGCAGCTCGCCGAACTTCGGGCGCTGAAGCGGGTGGAGGCGGCTGGAGGTGCCGCCTCTTCCTCGAACACCCGGGGATCTTCGATCTCGGCCTCGGCGAGGACGAGATCCTGCCGGGCGGTCGACTGCTGGTCGGTCGACACCCGCTTGTAGACGAGATTGGCCACGCTGTTCCCCCGCTTCTGCCGACGCATCGGACCTTGGGTGTCATCTAACCCTGTCGTCAGCCGTCATCGGATCTCATTGGATCCGAGTCGCCGTCAGGCCCCGGAATCACCGGGTTCATGGAACGCCGGTCGGACCTGTCGTCATTCGATCGTTTGACGACAGGCGGCCGACGCGTCCGGGCGATGTAGTCGGGACAGACTGCTGTCTGCCATCGGTGAACACCACCCCGAGCGGGCGCAACGGTCATTAGCGTCCAGTCGCATGACGACGGTCGCAACCCGTACGGTCGAATACCCGGCCGACAACCTGACGATGATCGGATACCTCGCGCTCCCGGCCGGCGCCGAGCGCCGACCCGCAGTCCTGATCGGACCCGAGGGGATGGGGCTCAGCGATGTCGAGCGCCGGCGGGCCGAGGCTCTGGCCGAGCTGGGGTACGTGGCGCTGGCCTTCGACCTCCACGGCGGACGCTATTTGGAAGACCCAGAGGAAATGTTGGCCCGTTGCATGCCGCTGCTCGCCGATCCCGACCGCATGCGAGGAATCGGTCACGCCGCGCTCAACGTGTTGCGTGCCGAATCACGGGCCGACCCCGACCGGACCGCCGCCGTCGGCTACGGCACCGGGGGCGCAGTCGCACTGGAACTCGGTCGCGATGGCGTCGACCTGCGCGCGATTGGGACAGTCAACGCACTGACCACGGGCCGACCGGGCGAGGCGGCACGCATTCGCTGCCCGGTATGGGCCGGGGTCGGGTCGGAAGACCCGATCATGCCGCCCGCGCAACGGGAGGCGTTCACCGCAGAGATGCAGGCCGCGGGCGTCGACTGGCGCCTCGTGGTCTACGGAGGAGCCCTTCACGCCTTCCACCACCCACCGGTCGACCACACCGCGCCTCCCGGCGTCGGCTACCACCCACGGCACGCGCAGCGAGCCTGGCGTGACATCGTCGCCCTGCTCGCCGAGTGCCTGCCCGTCACGGATTGATCCGATCGGCTCCTGATACTCACTCCTGCCCGCCGTCGTCGTCTTCGTCCAGCCCTGGGGCATCCGACACCTGCCGGGCCAGCACCGACACCCCAGGCAGCAGCACCCGGTGCCGGCGCAGCCAGCCCACCGCTTGGTTGAACAGCGCCACCGGCCCCTCGGCGTGCGTCCAGGCCCGGCCATGCAGGAAAGTGCGGAACCGCCGCGACCACTCCGCATCCTCGTACTCGTGGTACTCGTAGGCGTCCCGGATCTCCCACGCGTGCTCATACGCCGTCTTCGGCCGCTCGGTGTACCGCTTGACCACCTTCGATGCCGAGCTGCGCGGCCAGGTGCTCGACCACCGGCCGCGGCGCATTGAGCGGGTCGTCCGGGAGGAACCGGCCGATGTAGCGCACGGTGCACATCTGGAGCGCGAAGCCGAGCTGGTGGTGCGAGGAGCGGCGCAGCGCGATCAGGTCGCGGTCGACGTCGTCCAGGAAGAAGAATCGCTCCAGCTCGGGGCGGGTCGGCTCCTCGGCGAACTTCCCGTACGCCTCGGCCTGCTCAGCAGTCAGAAACTCAACCGGCACGAGGCGGACCGTAGCCGCCCGGGAACCCGCTCAGCGATCTTTCTGCGAACCCCAGCGGAGCCCCCGACCGGTGTGCTAGCCGACCGTGATCGTTCTCAGCGCCAACCGCTGTACCGGTGTTCCCCGAGGTCGGTGAACAGCCGCCCCCTGCTGCTTGTCACCTCCGTGCGGCAGGCGTAGCTTGTGCACTCATGACCGAATGAGTAAATCTGGTCAAACATGTGTAGAACATCGTGGAGGCTTGGGTGGCGGATGGTGCTCGGGATCGTTCCCTCGAACGCCGGCAACGCGGGCAGCGGATTCTGGACGCCGCTGCCGAGTTGATCCTGCGCTGGGGTTACGACAAGACCACTTTGGACGATGTCGCCCGGTCGGCCGGGGTCTCGAAGGGGACGATCCACCTGCACTGGAAGAACCGGGAGCGGCTGTTCCTGGTCCTGCTGCGGCGGGAACGGGTCGGGCTGCTGACCGAGGTCCGGCGGCGGGTGGTCGAGTCGTCGCAGCAGCCGTCGCTGCACGACCTGCTGCTGCACACGGCGCTGGTCTACCAGCGGCATCCCCTGCTCATGGCCGTGCTGACGCGGGACATGGACGTGATCGGCAAGCTGGCCCGCACCGAGAAGGCGGCCCAGGCCGGGGACGCGTTGCGCAGCGATTTCGTGCGGTACCTGGAGGTGCTGCACGAGCGGGGCCTGATCCGCACCGACCTGGGGCTGGCCGAACTGGTGCAGCTGGTCAGCTCGGTGTTCCTCGGGTTCTTCCTGGCACCGCCGCTGGTTCCGGCGGAGTTCGCGGTCGCCGACGAGACGCGTGCGCGGTTGCTGGCCGAGACGGCGTGCCGGGCGCTGGCGACCGGGCGGGAGTCCACTTCGGAGGATGCCCGGGACCTCGCGGCGGCCACGGTGTCGTACCTGGACGAGTCCTTGAGCAATGCGGAAGCGAAGTACCAGGCCCTGTTGGGTGCTGGGGAATGAGGGGTGTTCCGGTGTCTGTTGTAGTGCCGTTGGATGCCGCCGACGCGGATCTGGCGCTGGTCGGTGGCAAGGGTGCGTCGCTGGCGCGGCTGGCGGGCGCGGGGTTGCCGGTGCCGCCGGGGTTCGACGTCACGACGGTGGCGTACCGGGATTTCACGGCCACCGCGGGTGTGCAGGAGCGGATCCTGGCGGCGGTCGCGGAGGTCGATCCGGACCGGCCGGAGACCGCGCAGGCGGCGTCGGAGAAGATCCAGCAGTGGTTCGCCGAGTCGCCGGTGCCCGCGGAGATCGCGGAGGCGGTCGGGGCGGCGTATGCCGGGATGGGCGAGGACGTTGCGGTGGCGGTGCGATCGTCGGCGACCGCCGAGGACCTGCCGGAGATGTCGTTCGCGGGTCAGCAGGACACGTACCTCAACATCCGCGGCGAGGCTGCGGTGCTGGATGCCGTGCGGCGCTGCTGGGCATCGTTGTGGACCGCGCGGGCCATCGACTACCGGCTGCGCAACGGGGTGGCCGCCGACGAGGTGGCGCTGGCGGTCGTGGTGCAGGAGCTGGTGCCCGCGGACGCCGCCGGGGTGTTGTTCACCCGGGACCCGGTGACCGGCGCCGGCGAGGACGTCCTAGTGAACGCAGCATGGGGACTCGGCGAGTCGATCGTGGGCGGCCAGGTCACACCGGACACCTACGTGGTCGCGCGCGACGGCCGGGTGCGCGAGCAGGTCGTCGGCGACAAGGCGGTGATGACGGTGCGCACCGCCGAGGGCACCAGGGAAGAACCGGTGCCGGAGGGGCGCCGGGGTGTCCCGGTCCTCTCCCCCGCCGAGGCCGGCGAACTGGCGACGCTGGGGGTGCGGATCGAGGAGCTGTACGGGCGGCCGATGGACGTGGAGTGGGCTGCCCGGGACGGCCGGTTCTGGGTGGTGCAGGCACGGCCGATCACGGGGCTGCGGGACCGGCCGGTGGAGACGTGGAACGACAGCCTCGGCGGCGACTACCTGTGGACGTGCGCGAATCTCGGCGAGGCGATCCCGAGCGTGATGACGCCGTGCACGTGGTCTCTGGTGGAGATCTTCATGTCGGAGACGATGGCGCTGTCGCGGGTCGGGCCGCACCGGCTGTCGGGCAACATCGGCGGCCGCTTCTACCTGAACCTGAGCTTGACGTTCGCGGTGGGCAACGCGCTCGGGCTGGGTTCGCTGGTGCGCGCCGCCAGCGAACAGGCGTTCGGGCGCATCCCCGCGGATGTGGCGGTTCCGGCGCTGCCGATGTCGCGGTGGCGAGTGGTGCGGTCGGCGCTGGCGAGCGCGTTGCCGTTCCTGCGTCGCGTCGCGGCGTACCAGCGGCGGCTGCCGGAACTGCTGGCGTCTTCGCCGGATCGGTGCGCGCGGTTGCACGAGCGGATCGCCGCGGCCGGTGACGCCGGGGAGTTGCGGGCGTTGTGGCGTTCGGATGTGGAGCCGTTGCTGCGGGATTCCAGCCGAATGCTGGCGGCCGGGGCGCGGTTGGACGGCGCCGGTCTGGTGCGGATTCGGCCACGGCTGCTGAAGCTGGTCGGCGAGGCGGACGCGAACGCGTTGCTGAGCGGGCTCAGCGCCGGCGGGGATGCGCTGGCGAGCCTGGGGCCGGTGATGGGGCTGGGCGAGCTGGCGCGCGGGGAGATCGACCGGGACGCGTTCGCGCGGTCGTGGGGGCATCGGTGCCCGGACGAGTTCGAGGTGTCCGCGCCCCGGCCCGCCGAGGATCCGGAGTGGATCGACCGGCAGCTGGCGGGGTTGCGGTCGGCGGCGGATCCGGCGGAGTTGCTGGCGCGGCAGCGACGCGCGCGGGATGCGGCGTGGGCGCGGCTGCGGTCGCGCCACCCGGGGAAGGAGCGGGGGTTGCGGCGCCGGATCGCCGGGGCCGCGCGGTCCGCGCGGGGCCGGGAGGCGGCGCGTTCGGAGTTGATCCGGGCGTTCTGGGTGCTGCGGGCCTTCGTGTTGCGCGCCGGCGAGCTGACCGGGTGCGGCGAGGACCTGTTCTTCTTGCGGATCGAGGAGGTCCTGGCGGTGCTGGGCGGTTCGCGGGAGCCGTTGGGGGCGGTCGCGGACCGGCGGCAGACCTACCGGGCGTATGCGGCGTTGGGGCCGTACCCGACGTTGGTCCGGGGACATTTCGACCCGGTGCGGTGGTCGACCCTGCCGGATCGGCGGATGGACGTGTTCGACGAGTCGGTGGCGTTGGCCCCGGTGTCGCACTCGGTGCGCGGTTTCGCCGGCGCGGCCGGTGTCGTCGAGGGCACGGCGCGGGTGCTGACCTCGGTCGACGAGGGCGATTCGTTGCGGCCGGGCGAGGTCCTGGTGACGACGGTGACGAACGTGGGGTGGACACCGTTGTTCCCGCGGGCCGCGGCGGTGGTGACGGACGTGGGTGCGCCGCTGTCGCATGCCGCGATCGTGGCCCGGGAGCTGGGGATTCCGGCCGTGGTGGGCTGCGGCAACGCCACGACGCGGCTGCGCAGCGGTGATCGGGTGCGGGTGGACGGCGCCGCGGGAACCGTCGAGGTCCTGACCGCCGATTCGGGTGTTGAGGAACATCCGAACGAAAACCGGCGCTGAGCCCTGGGGTTCCCGGTCTGCTCGTTGACGGCCGTGATCGGGATGGCGATCAAGCTCCTCCGGCAGGACCTCGACCACGTGGAGCGCATCCTCGATACCTGATCATCTGTAAGGAATCGGATCGTCGTGGCGAGATCCTCACCCGGGCCACGCGGACGGATGCCGTGCCGCGGTGCCCAGGTACCACGAGGCCGGACCGGCCAACTCGGTGATCTGCGGCGCGGTCTTGCCGGGACCGCGCCGCACTGGTCAGGATCAACTCGCCGGTGCATTGCGATTCGCACTCGGCGCAGCGGAACGGAGTTCGGTCAAAGCCATGGCGCCGACAACCAGTATCCCTCCGAGGACGATGCGAATCGTTATTTCGTCATGATCGACCAGCACACCGAAAACGCTCGCGAAGACCGGTTCGATGGTGAGAGCCAGTGCCGCGACGACAACCGGCAACTGAGCCTGCGCCCACGTCTGAATGAGGTACGCCGCCGCTGTCGCCACTACTGCCAAGCCGATGACGGGGATCCAGAAGCTCTGATCACCGGGGAGGGCGATGCCGTTCGGGGCGCCCAGCATCAGGCAGAGCGCACCGACCACGCCCAGTTGCACCACGGTGAGGGCGTATGCATCACGTGCTGTGGACCATTCGCTGAGCGCAATGACGTGGAGCGCGAAGAAGAGCGCGCAAAGCAGTGTGAGCCCCTCGCCGAGGCCGATCGTGAACCCACGCAGCGACAGGATTCCCAAGCCCACCGCGGCAATCGTCACCGCACCCCAGGTCGCCAATCCGATCCGGTGCCGCAAGAGCAATCCGGCGATCATGGGTGTGAACACCACGGACATCCCGGTGATGAAGCCCGACATGGACGCCGACGTGTATTGCTGGCCGAAGGTCTGCCCGATGTAGGCGATGCCCAGCAAGAGCCCCATCAGGAGACCGTGCCCCCACTGCTTCCGGCTCAGCACCCGCAACCGGCCGGGACTCCACAACGCCAGCGCACCGGCCGCGACGAGGAACCGCACGGCCAGGAAATCCATCGGTGGCGCTTGCTGCGTCACGTCCTTGACGACGACGAACGTCCCGCCCCAGACAGCAGTGACAACGACCAGAGAAGCCAGTGCGAGCGGCTTCATCATGCTCGCTGCGTCATCGGGGTGAAGTCGATCAACAGCACCGCTCGCTCGCCTGTCTCAGCGCCGGCGGCGACGGTGACAGGCGCAACGTAATGGCTGACCAGGTCGTCCTTGACTCCGTAGGAGTCCAGCGGGTGGCGGAGCGTGAACCGGTCCAGCACGCTCTCCGGTGCGACATCGTTCGGGGAACTGCCGGCGCAGGCCGGGGTGGCTATGACGTTCTCGCCGCCTTCCGCATCACGCCGGTAGATCAAGTGCGCGAACGTGTAGGGTTCCCCGTCCTGGTGCAGCATGTCGGGGGTTGCGACCGCGCGGCCGCCGGGACTGCCTACCGACAACCTGATCAGGTGGACGCCGACATGGATCGGCCAGCAGAGCTCGACCTCGCTCCACGTCGTTTGCGAGAAGTCGAATTTGATCAGTTCGGTCAACAGGGAATTCCGCCTGACCGACTCCGTGAGCCCCGGCATGTGCCGTACCATGCCGATGAATTCCGGGTTGTGCATTCCCTGCTGATAGTGGTTGACGCTGCAAGTCGTGCCGTCCGGCATGTTCACGAGGGTTTCGGGCATCCAGTGGAACTCGTCATTCCACGGCAGCAACACCCCTCGGCCGAAGCGGCGAAAGCGGCCCTCGTTTCGCGAGTGCGGATCACCTGGCAGCTGCCCGAACTCCACGGTCAAGCGACGAAGCCGCTCGTCCGTCATGGAGATGTCCAGCATTGACGCCAGCTCGTATCGAGCGAAACCCAACCGTTGAAGTTCGGACGCGGGCGCGGCTAGTTTCACAGTGATCCTTTGTTGAAAATTAACTGGTCCCGTGAACATTGACGACAGCAACGAACGTCGCTCAACTATTCATCGGCAATGATGGTATTGCCGAGGCGGGACGAGAAAGCCGGCGCAGGTACAAATCTGCCCGTTTGCTTCCGGAACCTGCTCGGAAAGGTAGGAAACAGCTCCGCCTCGCACACCGATCGCCTCGACGGGGACGGCGGCGAAAGCGCCGAATGTCGCAGCTGGCGCAGCGTCCGCGGACCGCCCGGCAGCTTCGCCGCCCGCCGGTAGGACAACCGTGCCCGCCCTGTTTCCGGGGCCAGACCCCCGTTCCTGACGCCGCCCCTGGGCCGGCGGGTTCAGGGGCGCCAGCGGGCGATGTAGCCGGGGCGGTCGGTGTAGGGCAGGCCGAGCAGCGCCCGGGTGGGGCAGCCGCGTTCGTCCTCAGGCGGGTAGCTCTCCCTCAGTTCGTCGCAGGGGCCGCCGCCGGTGCCGCAGTGGTGGTGGGCGGAAAGCAGGCGGGATTTCAGCTCGCATTCCCGGAATCCCCGGATGGGGGTGATCAGGCAGGCGTGGACGGCGCCGGTTTCGGCGTCTTGCCTGGCCACGCGCAGCAGCTCGAGGTCGATGTCGAGCTGGCGGCGCAGGAACGTGACGAACCGGTCCATCTTGCGCACTCCCGTTGTCCGCGGTGTTCGTCGGTCACAGACAGGGACGCGGCGGCGGTTCGGTTGTGACGCGTTCGACGCGGGTGATCTTGTCATCCGGCGGCGGCGTGGTGGCTTCTTGACCGGTTGTTGGCGGATTGTCGCCAAGAATTCCCCGCTCCGGTTACCGCTGCGTACCGTTCGGGGCTCCGGGCTCGGCCCTGATCATGATGTTCGTCCGGTTTGGGGAGTGGCTATGGCGTTGCGCGATGTTCGGATGGCCCGTCGGGTGCTGTTAGCCGGTGGGCTGGCGGCGACGGCGGTCGGCGTGTGCGGGTTGCCGGCGGTGGCCGCCGGCCGGTCGCGGCGGTCGGCCGCGCCGGAGATCGCGTCGACGGCGGATTGGCAGGCGCGGGAGCCCACTTCGCCGGTGGACGTGCTCGACAGCAAGCCGGTCAAGATCGTCGTGCACCACACCGCCTCGCCCAACGTCGACGACACCTCGCAGGAGGCGGCGTTCGCGCTGGCCCGGCAGATCCAGGACTTCCACATGGATTCCAACGGGTGGAAGGACACCGGGCAGAACTTCACCAACTCCCGCGGCGGCTGGCTGATGGAGGGCCGCCACCGGAGCCTGGAGGTGCTGACCGCCGGCGATCAGCACGTGCAGGGTGCGCACGCGGGCGCGGAGAACCCGGTGTCGCTGGGCATTGAGAACGAGGGCACCTACGTCGACACCGACGTGCCGGAAGACCTGTGGGACTCGCTGGTGCTGTTGTGCACCTACATGGTGTCGCAGTACGGCATCGAGCCCGGCGAGATCTACGGGCACCGCGACTTCATGGCCACCGAATGCCCCGGTGATGTCCTGTACGGACGGTTGCCGGAGCTGCGCGAGGCCGTCGGCGCGGCCACGGGCCGGGCCGTGGTGCAGCCGGCGGTGTGGCCGCTGCTGCGCCCGGAGGCGGCGGGCCCGTCGGTGACGGCGTTGCAGCTCCTGCTGCGGGCGCAAGGAGTTCCGGTGCCGGTGGACGGCGTGTTCGGTCCGCAGACGCAGGCCGAGGCCGGTGGGGTCGTCGCGGCCGGCGGTGCGGCGGGCGTGTCCTGCTACGCGACGCGGTTGCCGGAGCCGGGTTTGTTCGGCGGTTCGGCCTGGGCCGGTCTGACGCCGGTGCTGGGCCAGGGCGCCGGTGGCGATGCGGTGCGGGCGGCGCAGGTCTTGCTGACGTCTCGTGGCCGGTACGTGGCGGCGGATGCGCGTTTCGGCGACCGGATGGTCGCGGTGGTGCGGGAGTTCCAGGCGTCCAGCGGCCTGGCGGCCACGGGTGTGCTGGACCAGCGGACCTGGCAGCGCCTGCTGAGCTGATCATGGAGAACCGGCTGCACCTGCTCGGGTGCAGCCGGTTCTCCATGATGTGCCTGCCGGATGCCGGACGGTCGGGTCCGCCGGCGTCAGGACTCTGGTTCAGGCTTCGGTGTGCTCCCCGGCGAGGTCCTCTTCCTGCAGCAACGGATTCCCCGCCGTTTCGCGCATGGAGAAGGCCGCGATCAGCCCGATCACGGCGGCGACCATGAGGTACGGGCCGGGCACCAGCGTGCTGCCGGTGGCCGAGATCAGGACCGTCATCAAGTAGGGCACGGTGCCGGCGAACAGGGCGGCTGTCAGGTTGTACGCGATGGACAGGCCGCCCTGGCGGGTGCGGGTCGGGAAGATCTCGGCGGACCACACCGCGTACGTGCCCAGGATCGCGGAGAGCACCACGCCGAGCGCGAGCCCGCCGATCCACGTTCCGGTGAGGCCCGTGCGCATCAGCAGATAGGCCGGGGTCGCGAGGACGAACAGCGCGATGCCCGCGCCGAGCAGGACCGGACGCCTGCCGACGCGGTCGGACAGGCGGCCGAACGCCGGGACGAGGACCAGCCCGACCAGGGAGATGACCGTGGACAGGAGCGCGGCGTTGCCGGCGGAGTGGCCCAGGTAGTCGGTCTCGTAGGTGACCAGGTAGGTGAGCACGGCGTAGAACGGCACGTGCATCATCGTCATCAGGCCGGCGGCCTGCAGCAGCTGCTTCTTGTTGTTGCGGAAGAGTTCCCGCACGGGGCTGCGGGGCACGTTGTCGGTCGCTTCGAGGGTGCGGTACTCGGGGGTGTCCTCGATCTTGTTGCGGACGATGAAACCGACGATGCCCAGCGGTGCGGCGATGAGGAACGGGATGCGCCAGCCCCACGAGGTGAGCTGCGCGTCCGAGAGGCCGACCGACAGCAGGAGGAACACGAACGACCCGGCGAGGAAGCCCAGCAGCGAGCCGACTTCGAGCCAGCTGACGCCGAACCCGCGGCGGCGGCGCGGCGCGAACTCGGCGAGGAAGCTCGCGGCGCTGCCGAACTCGCCGCCCGCGGCGAAGCCCTGCAGCAGCCGCAGGAAGACCAGCAGCAGCGGGGCCGCGATCCCGATCTTCGAGTAGTCCGGCAGCAGGCCGATGGCGAGCGTGGCGCCGGACATCATGAAGATGACGATCGACAGCGTGCGCTTGCGGCCGATCCGGTCTCCGAGCGGTCCGAACACCAGCGCTCCGACGGGGCGGATGCCGAACGACACCGCGAAGACCCCGAACACGGCGAGGAGGCCGGCGGTGGCGTTGCCGTCGGGGAAGAAGACCGAGGCGATGGTGCTCGCGAGATAGGCGTACGCGGCCCAGTCGAACCAGTGCACGAAGACGCCGACCGCGCCCGCGGCCACGCTCCGGCGCAGCGTCGCGGGATCGGCGATCGTCTCGGTGAGCTCCCTGGCCGGGGCGGATTCACGTGTGGTCATGGGCGGCCTCCTTGGACCGGATTTCGTGATGACGCTAGGAGCGGTCCGTGGCATCTAACAAGAAGTAATAACCAAAGCAATGCATCGAGAGGATCTATGCAGAGGCGCTGAGCTGGCCCGAAACGCGAGCCTGACGAGGCTGAAACGGCGACTTCACCGCGGCCCGGGGACGGTCAGCCGACGGGTCCGCCGGTGAGGGCCTGTGGCGTGGTCAGCGCGCCGAGTTGCTCGTCGGTCAGCAGATGCCGTTCCCGCACCAGTTCCAGCGCGGGCCGGCCGGTGCGGTGCGCCTCCAGCGCGATGGTGCACGCGGTTTCGTAGCCGAGCGCGGGACTCAGCGCGGTCACCAGGCCTGCGGAGGTGGCGACGATGCCCGCCAGGTGCTCGCGGCGGGCGGTGATGCCGCGTACGCAGTGCTCGGTGAGCACGCCGATCGCGGCGGTGAAGTGGTCGAGGCCGGCGGTCAGGGCCCGCGCGATGATCGGCTCGAAGGCGTTGAGCTGCAGTTGTCCGCCTTCCGCGGCAAGGGTGATCGTGACGTCGTTGCCGACGATCTCGAATGCGACCTGGTTGACGACCTCGGGGATGACCGGGTTGACCTTGCCGGGCATGATCGACGAACCGGCCTGCCGGGCGGGCAGGGTGATCTCGCCGAGCCCGGCCTGCGGTCCCGACGAGAGCAGTCGCAGGTCGTTGCAGATCTTCGAGAGCTTGACCGCGACCCGTTTCAGGACGCCGGAGAGCTGGACGAACACGCCGACGTCCTGGGTGGCCTCGATGAGGTCGGGGGCGGAGACGAGCGTCGGGATGCCGGTCAGCTCGCGCAGGTGCGCCACGGCGAGCTCGCGGTAGCCGGGGCGGGCGTTGAGCCCGGTGCCGATCGCCGTGCCGCCGAGGTTGAGCTCGTGCAGCAACAGCCGGGCCTCGGCGAGGCGCTGCTCGTCCTCGCCGAGCGTGGCGGCGAACGCGCCGAATTCCTGGCCGAGGGTCATCGGGACCGCGTCCTGCAGCTGGGTGCGGCCCATCTTGAGGATGTCGGCGAACTCGACCGCCTTGGCGGAGAACGCTTCCCGCAGCCCGGCGAGTGCCGCGAGCAGCTCGGCGAGGTGGCTGTCGAGCGCGAGCTTGACCGCCGTGGGATAGACGTCGTTGGTGCTCTGGCCCAGGTTGACGTGATCGAGCGGGTGGAGCGCGGAGTGATCTCCGCGGTCGTGGCCGAGCAGTTCCAGGGCCCGGTTGGCGATGACCTCGTTGGCGTTCATGTTCGTCGAGGTTCCGGCGCCGCCTTGGATCAGGTCGACGACGAACTGGTCGTGCAGCCCGCCGTTGCTGATCTCGGCGCAGGCTTCCGCGATGGCGTTGGCCCTGGTGCGGTCCAGGGCGCCGACCTCCGCGTTGGCGGTGGCCGCGGCCTGCTTGACCGCAGCCAGTGCCACGACCAGGTGCGGGCGGTCGGCGAGGGTCTCTTGCGTGATGGGGAAGTTGACGAGGGCGCGTGCGGTGTGGGCGCCGTAGTAGGCGTCCGCGGGCACGCTGATCTCGCCCAGCATGTCGTGCTCGGTGCGCGTCGGGGCGTGGGACATCGTTGTCCTTCCCGGAATGGTGCGGATTCAGAACGTGAGCGTGCTGCGGATGCGGGCCGAGGAGCGGGCGGTCACGGCACCACGGCTCGGTCCACTCCGGTCCACGCCAGTGCGATCGCGCCGTCGAGCAGGGCTCGTTGCGCGGTGCCGCCGACGCAGTGCGCGGCGAACTCGCGCTGGTGGTTGATCGCCGGCAGGGACCCGATGCCGATGTAGGGGTGGATGGCGGGCACGACCTGCGAGACGTTGCCCATGTCGGTGGAGGCGCGGTTCATGCGGGACGCCGTGCCGTCCGGCGCGAACTCGCGGCCGAGCTCGAGCGCGTTGGCGTGGTAGGCCGCCAGTGCCGCCTCGTCGGCGCGGAACTCGGCGTAGGGCTTGCTTTCCGGTTCCACGGTCAGCTCGCAGCCGGTGGCCAGCGCGCCGGCTTCGAACGCGCGGAACACACGCGGCTCCAGCTCGGCCAGTTCCGCGAGCGTCTCGGCACGCACGTACCAGCGGCCGCTGGCGTGCTCGGGGATCGCGTTCGGAGCGTCGCCGGCGTTCGTCACGATGCCGTGCACCCGCGCCGAGGCGGGGATCTGCTGGCGGAGCAGGCCGATGGCGACCTGGGCGACGGTGAACGCGTCGGCGGCGTTGATCCCGGCCTCGGGGTAGGCGGCGGCGTGCGCGGACTTGCCGGTGTAGGAGATCTTCGAGTGGCTGACGGCGAACGGCCGGGCCTCGGCGACGTCGACGGGCGCCGGGTGCACCATCATCGCGAGGTCCACGTCCGCGAAAGCGCCGCGGTCGAGCAGCTCGATCTTCCCTCCGCCGCCCTCCTCGGCCGGGGTGCCGTAGACCTCGACCGTCACCCCGGCGTAGTCGGCGACCGCGGCCAGCCCCAGTGCGGCGCCGATGGAACTGGCCGCGATGAGGTTGTGGCCGCACGCGTGGCCGAGGCCGGGCAGCGCGTCGTACTCGGCGCACAGCGCGATCCGCGTTGGACCGGTGCCGAAGCTCGCGTGGAACGCCGTGTCCAGGCCGAGGTAGCTGGAGGTGACGGCGAACCCGGCGCGGTCGAGCAGTTCCGGGACCGCCGCGGCGGCGCGGTGCTCCTCCCACGCCGTCTCGGGGTCGGCGTGCAGCCGTTCCGACAGGCGGATCAGTGCGTCGGCGTGCCGGTCGACCTCGGTGCGGGCCGCGTTCTTCAGTGCCGTCATCACTCGTCTCCCGGCACGCCGTAGGACGGGGCCGAAGCGGGGTTGAGCCCGCGGGTGACGTAGTCGTCGCGCTGCGGGAGCCACACGTCGAGCAACTCGGCGAGCCGGTCGACGGGGTCGTCCGCCCAGTCCACCCGGAGGTCGGTGACCGGCCAGTCCACATCGGACACCACGACGACGCCGGCGGAGTGGACCGGGCCTTCCTCGCCGCCGGCGGTGAGACCGGCCTGCAACGCGGTGACGAGCCGCTGCTCCAGCTCGCCGGTGGCGGAGGTGAACGCGTCCACGATGGCCTGCGGGATGTGGTTCCCGGCCAGCATGTTGCCCGCCGCCACGACACCGTCCGCGGCGACGGCACCGTGCTTGCCCAGCGTCCGGGGCCCGCTGTAGGCGAAGCCCGGGCCGGTCGGGCCGAGCACGGTGAGCTGCCGGTACTCGATGTTGTCCGCGGCGGCGGTGACCCCGGCGAGCGCCCGCTCGGCGTCGCCGTGTTCGGCGAGCCCGTCGAGCAGGTGGCCGCCGAGTCGCGGGTCGGTGATGTTCTGCGAGGCCGCGGCGCCGAGGCCCGGGCGCAGGTGCGCGACGCGGGCGACGACGGCAGGGCTGGATGAGGTGGCTGCGACACCGAATCGCACGGTGCCGCCGGAAGTGTCGCGGGCGACGATCGAGAGGGTCACTTCTCCTCCTCCGGGATCACGGCGATGGCGTCGATCTCGCACAGCCACTCGGGCCGGGCGAGCGCGGAGACCACCACGCCGGTCGAGATCGGGTGCACGCCCTTGGTCCAGCGCCCGACGGTGCGGTAGACGGCCTCGCGGTAGCGCGGGTCGATCAGGTAGATGGTGAGCTTGACCAGGTGCTCCATCCGGCTGCCTGCTTCTTCGAGCAGCACCTTGATGTTCGCCATCGCCTGCTCGGCCTGCGCGGCGGCGTCGCCGATCCCGACGGACTCGCTGGTGTCGAGGTCCTGCCCGATCTGGCCGCGGACGTAGACGGTGCCGTTGGCGACGACGGCCTGGCAGAGGTCGTTGTCGAGGTTTTGCTCGGGGTAGGTGTCGCGCGTGTTGAACGGGCGGATGCGGCGATGAACAGTCACTTCGTGGCCTTTCCCGGCGGCGGTTGTCGGACGGATCGGCGGCGCCATCGCCACAGCCTGACCTCGCCACGCACTTTCTGTCCAGTAGATGTTTCAGTACCAATGCATCGGAAATTTCGATCCACGGATGCGGCCCTGGATCGGAAAATCAGATCTCGTGTACCAAAAACATCTGTTGGACACGGGAAGTGTCCGGCGGTCAGGATCCGGTTGAGACGCACAGAGGCATGGAGGCGGACCGGCGCGGTCCGCCCGCCGGTCCGGAGTGGAGGTCTGGATGTCGATCCAAGAGGTGGAGGCCCTCGTCGTGGGCGGGGGCCAGGCCGGCCTGGCGATGAGCGAACACCTGAGTGACTGCGGCGTGCAGCACCTCGTGCTGGAACGCGACCGCATCGCCGAGCGCTGGCGTTCGCAGCGGTGGGACTCGCTGGTCGCGAACGGGCCCGCGTGGCACGACCGCTTCCCCGGCCTGGAGTTCGTCGACCTGGCACCCGGCGCCTTCGCTTCCAAGGACCAGGTCGCGGCCTACTTCGAGGCGTACGCCGAGAAGATCGCCGCGCCGATCCGGACCGGGGTCGAGGTGACGTCCGTCCGGAGGCTCGAGGGACGGCCCGGTTTTCGCGTGGAGACCTCGGACGGAACCATCGACGCCCGCTTCGTCGTCGCGGCGACCGGGCCGTTCCAGCGGCCCGTGATCCCGCCGATCGTGCCCCGGGAAGCCGGCCCCCTGCAGATCCACTCCAGTTCCTACCGGAATCCGGAGCAGCTGCCCGACGGCGCCGTGCTGGTGGTCGGAGCAGGTTCGTCGGGAGTGCAGATCGCCGAAGAGCTCCGCCGATCGGGGCGGCCCGTGTACCTGTCCGTCGGCCCCCACGACCGTCCTCCGCGCCAGTACCGCGGACGCGACTTCTGCTGGTGGCTCGGCGTGCTCGGCAAGTGGGACGCCGAGACTCCGCCGTCGGGGGCCGAACACGTCACCATCGCGGTCAGCGGAGCCCGCGGCGGGCACACGGTGGACTTCCGCGCCCTCGCCGGACTCGGGATCGACCTCGTCGGCATGACCGGCTCGTTCGACGGCGGGATCCTCCGCTTCGCGCCGGACCTCGGGGCCAACATCGCCAAGGGAGACGCGAACTACCTCGCGCTGCTCGACGAAGCCGACGCGTATGTCGCGCGCAACGGCCTGGACCTCCCGGAGGAACCGGGTGCCCGCGCGCTGGGGCCGGATCCCGCCTGCGTGACCGACCCGATCCTCGAGCTCGATCTCGCCGCCGCCGGAGTCCGCTCGATCGTCTGGGCGACCGGCTTCGCCGTCGACTACGGCTGGCTGCAGGTCGACGCGTTCGACGAGAACGGCAAGCCGAAGCACCGTCGCGGCGTGTCCCCCGAGCCCGGCGTGTACTTCCTGGGACTGCCCTGGCTGGCGCGCCGTGGCTCGAGCTTCATCTGGGGGGTGTGGCACGACGCCAAGTTCGTGGCCGACCACATCGCGACCCAGCACCGCTACCTCAACTACGAGGACTGACCCGTTCGACCGTTGTGGGGCCGGGGAAGCGATCGCCTCCCCGGCCCCACAACGGTCAGCGCGCGTAGAGGGCGCGGCACAACTCCCGGAACTCCTGCGCCCGCCGGGTGAGGCGGACCCCGCGCATGGAGGCGACGACGATTTCCAGCGACGGGACGTCGTCGGTCAGGGTCAGCGGTACGGCTCGCGCCCCCGAGTAGGTGGTCTCGGCTGGCGGGCATTGGTTGAGGAGCGCGAAACCGTGACCGTGCGCGACGAAAGCGCGGACGGTCTCGTAGCCGCTCGTGCGGTGGCGGACCCGGGGTTCCACGCCTGCGTTGCTGAGGATCGACTGCAGGTACTCGCGGCTGTGCGGCAGGTCGAGCAGCACCATGGGCTCGTCGGCGAGGTCCTGCAGCGACACCTTGCGGTTCTTCCGCCGCGCGAGGCGGTGGTCCTCGGACACGAGGGCGTACGGGTGCGCGGTTCCCACGACCTCGCGGTCGATGTCGTCGTCCAGGTCGTAGCCGTAGAGCAGGGCGAGTTCCGTCTCGCCCGAGCGCAGGGCCGATTTGAGCGCCTGGTGCTCGCCTTCGCGCAGGGACACGTGGACGTGCGGGTGCCGGGCCTCGAACTCGGCCAGCAGGCCGGGTAGCCGGAACGGCGCGAGCGTGGCGAAGCAGCCGACCGTCAGCGTCCCGACCAGCTCGGTCCCGGACTGCCGGGCGGTCTCGACCAGCTCGGCGCCGTGGGCGAGGAAGTCCAGGACCCTCTTGTAGAACGCCTCGCCCGCTGTGGTCAGGCTGAGCCCGCGGGCGTGGTGGCGCAGCAGGAACTGCACGCCCATTTCTTTCTCCAGCTGCGCGATCGCGGTCGACACGGCCGACTGGGACACCATGAGTTCCTTCGACGCGGCGGTCATGCTGAGGTGCCGGGCCGCCGCCTCGAAGTAGCGCAGTTGCACGAGGGTGAAGGCAGGCTCGTTCATGGAGACATCCTGCCTCCCGGAGCCGCGTTCGACTACGAGGTGGTCGCGCAGCCGATGGCCTGCCGCGCGTACTCGGTGACCAAGTGCTTGGCGGCACTGCGCTCGACGGAGGTGTTGTTGCTCATCAGGTGCAGCCCGAGGCCGTCCTCCAGCGCGACCAGCGTCGCGGCGATCTCGCGCACCGGCCGGGAAAGCGTGAACCGGCCCGTCGCGCGGCCGATCTCCAGCACCGTGCCGTAGAGCGCGACCTCGCGGTCGTACAGACTGGTCATGAGCGCGGCGTGCGCGGAACTGCGGTCGGCCAGCCCATGCATCTCGTAGAGCACGCAGGCGACCTCGTCGTCCTTCCCCGAGGGCAGGCCGGTCTCGATGGCCGCGGCGAGCTTGAGCTCGGCGCTCCCGGCCGCGTCGACGGTGTCGGCCCGGTGGCGGTAGAAGCGGTCGGTGACCGTGCGATGCACGTCGAACATCAGCTCCGCCAGTTCCGGGTAGTGGTAGAGCACCGAGCCCGGTGACACACCCGCCTCCGTGGCGATGTCGCGGATGCGGACGTTGACGCGCCCGCGTTCGTTGATCGCCCGCAGCGCGGCGTCGATGAGCTGTTCCCGGCGTGCCCGCTGTGTCCTCGTCCGTGTCACGCCACCATTATTGACGCTCTGGTTCAATTTTTTCAATCTCTGACGTGGCTATTGACATGTGACTTTGCTGAAGTTTTGAATCTGCGTTCAAAGTTTCTTGAGCGAAGAGGAGAGCCATGCCAGCGTTCACCCACGAGCAGTGGCGCGAGGCCGCCGCGGGTCTCGCCCCGCGCACCGCCGCGTTCATCGGCGGCCGGTTCACCGCGGCGCTCGACGGCCGCACCTTCCCGACCGTCGACCCCGCCACCGGCCGCACCATCGCCGACGTCGCCGAGTGCGGCCCCGCCGACGTCGACGCCGCCGTGTCGGCCGCCCGCACGTGTTTCGAGTCCGGCGCCTGGTCGTCCGCCGGACCCGCCGAGCGCAAGCAGGTGCTGCTGCGCCTGGCCGACCTGATCGACGAGCACCGCGCGGAGCTCGCCCTGCTCGACTCGATGGACATGGGCAAGCTCGTCACCGACGCCTACGAGATCGACGTACCCGGGGCGGCGGGCCTGTTCCGCTGGTACGCCGAGATGCTCGACAAGGACTACGGCGAGATCGCGCCGACCGCTGCGGGAGATCTGGCCCTGGTGCGCCGCGTCCCCCTCGGCGTCGTCGGCGCGGTCGTGCCGTGGAACTTTCCGCTGGACATGGCCACCTGGAAGCTCGCACCCGCCCTGGCCGCCGGGAACTCGGTGGTGCTCAAGCCCGCCGAGCAGTCCCCGCTGTCGGCGCTGCGGCTCGCGGAGCTGGCCGCCGAAGCAGGGCTGCCCGACGGGGCGCTCAACGTCGTTCCGGGCTACGGCGAGACCACCGGCCGCGCGCTGGGCCTGCACCCCGACGTCGACTGCATCGCGTTCACCGGATCAACCGCCGTGGGACGGCAATTCCTGCGCTACGCGGCGGAATCCAATCTCAAGCAGGTGTGGCCGGAATGCGGCGGGAAGAGCCCCAACCTCGTCTTCGCCGACTGCGCCGACCTGGACGCGGCGGCCGAAGCCGCGTGCGCGGGGATCTTCTTCAACCAGGGCGAGGTGTGCTCGGCCCAACTCGCGGTTGCTCGTCGCCCGCGAGATCAAGGACGACCTGGTGGCCAGGATCGCGAAGCGGGCCGCCGACTACGCACCCGGCGACCCGCTCGACCCCGCGAGCCGGATGGGGCCGCTGGTCGACGCCGCCCACGCCGAACGGGTCGCCGGCTTCATCGCGGACGGCAGCCGCGAAGCCGCACTGGTCACCGGCGGCGGACGGCGCGACTGCTTCGTGGAGCCAACGGTCTTCGACGACGTGGCACCGGGTTCGCGCATCGAGCGCGAGGAGATCTTCGGCCCCGTGCTCTGCGTGACCGCCTTCGACGACGAAGCGCACGCGATCCGGCTGGCCAACGACAGCCGCTACGGCCTGGCCGCCTCCGTCTGGACCGCGGACCTCTCCCGCGCCCTGCGGGTCTCTGACGCGCTGCGCGCGGGAACCGTGTCGGTCAACACCGTCGACGCGCTGAGCCCGCAGACCCCGTTCGGCGGCTTCGGCCAGTCCGGCTTCGGACGCGACCTGTCCGCGCACGCGATCGAGAAGTTCACCGGCCTGAAAACCACGTGGTTCAAGTACTGAAGGCCACCGCGGGGCCACCGCCCCGCCCCGTGACCTGAACCGGTGGCCGGCGTCCAGAACCACCGGCGCGGCCGTTCCTTTCGAGCCACCGCAAGGCATCGAACCCCGAACACCGACAACTCTAGGGAGCACCATGTCCGCGGAGACGAGCACGACCGCCACCGTTGAAGAGCTGGCGAAGCGCCACCTGGTCATGAACTTCACCTCGGCGGCGAAGTACCGGAACGAGAGCCTGCCGATCTTCGTCCGCGGCGAGGGCTGCTACGTCTACGACGAATCGGGCAAGCGCTACTTCGACGGGCTGGCCGGGCTGTTCTGCACCCAGCTGGGCTACTCGCACGGAGCCGAGGTCGGCGAGGCCGTCGCCCGGCAGATGAGCGAACTGCCCTTCCAGACCACCTGGAGCGTCGCGCACCCGCCCGCGGCGAAGCTGGCCGCCGAACTGGCCGCGCTCGCCCCCGGCGACCTGAACCGGGTGTTCCTGACCTCCAGCGGCTCGGAGTCCAACGAGGCCGCGATCAAGCTGGCCCGGCAGTACCACATCAGCCGGGGCGAGCACGCTCGCCGGAAGTTCATCGCCCGCCGGGTCGCTTACCACGGCACCAGCTTCGGCGCCATGTCCCTCAACGGCATGGTGCAGGTGCGCAAGATGTTCGAGCCGCTCATGTCCGGCGTCCGGCACGTGTCCAACACCAAGCGGTACCGCCGCCCCGGTCAGGAGACCGAGGCGGAGTTCACCGCTTTCCTGCTGACCGAGCTCGAATCGCTGGTCCTGCAGGAGGGCGCGGACACCATCGCCGCCATCATCATGGAGCCGCTGCAGAACGCCGGCGGGAGCCTCACCCCGCCCGAGGGCTACTTCCGGGGCGTGCGCGAACTCTGCGACCGGCACGGGATCCTGCTGATCGCCGACGAGGTCATCACCGGGTTCGGCAGGCTCGGCGAGTGGTTCGGCTCGATCCACTACGGTTTCCAGCCCGACATCATCACCTTCGCCAAGGGGATCGCCTCGGCCTACGTGCCGCTGGGCGGTCTGATCGCCGCCGACCGGGTCATCGAGACCGTCCTGGACGGACCGGCCGGCATGTACAACCACGCGCTCACCTACAGCGGGCACCCGGTCGCCTGCGCCGCGGCGCTGGCCAACCTGGAGATCATGCGCCGACTGGACGTGCGGGGCAACGTCAAGGCCACCAGCGCGACGTTCGCCGCCGAACTCGAACGGCTCCGCGAGAACCCGATCGTGGGCGACATCCGCGGCGACGGCTACCACCGCAGCCTGGAGCTGGTCACCGACAAGGCCACGAAGTCCTGGGCCTCGGAACGGCTCGACGCCACCGAGTTCGTCGACCAGCACCTGACCCCGGCCGCCGCCGAGGCTGGCGTGCTGTGCCGGCTCGCCGTCGACTCCGAGGGCAACCCGCTGCTGCAGCTCTCCCCTCCGCTGATCGCCGACGCCGCAGCCATCGGCGAACTGGTCGGGCTGGTCGAGCAGGCGCTCAACAAGGCCGTCGCGTCGGGTGGACTCCGGTGAGCGGGCACGACAGTCGCGCCGAGGCAGCCCGGCCCGCGACGGCACCGGCCGGCACCCATCCGGCCGGTGAGCACGGGCTCAAACGCGTGCTCGGGCTGCCCTCGCTGTTCCTCTTCGGGCTGGCCTACATGGTCCCGCTCGCGGCCTTCACCACCTACGGGATCGCGACCGACGTGACCCGCGGACACCTGCCCACCGCGTTCATCGTCACCCTGGCCGCGATGACGTTCACCGCGCTGGGCTACGCGAACATGGTGCGCGCCTACCCCGTGGCCGGCTCCGCCTACACCTACACGCAGCAGACCTTCGGCCCTGCCACGGGTTTCCTCACCGGCTGGGCGCTGCTGCTGGACTACATCTTCCTGCCCACGATCAGCTACATCGTCATCGGGCTCTACCTGGGGATCGCCATCCCGGCGGTGCCCGGATGGGTCTGGGTGCTGCTGGCGATCGCCGTCGTCACCGGGCTGAACACCCTCGGCATCAAACTGGTGACCGGCATGAACATGGTGCTGGTGGGCGCGCAGGGGGTGTTCATCGCGACGTTCCTGGCGATGAGCTACCTGACCGTGTCCAGGCGCTCGGCACCGGCGGACCTGGTGGCGCCGTTCTACAACGCGGACTTCTCGCTCACCGCGGTCGTCGCCGGATCGGCCATCCTCTGCTTGTCGTTCCTGGGATTCGACGCGATCTCCACGCTCTCCGAGGAGGCCCGGGAGCCGCAGAAGACGATCCCGACAGCGATCATCCTGTGCACGGTCTTCTGCGGACTGCTGTTCGTCCTCATGTCCTGGGTGGGCCACCTGGTCCACCCCGACTGGCGGACCTTCACCGATCCCGACTCGGCCTCGGTCGAGGTGATGGTCAGCGCCGGCGGCGATTTCCTGGCGGCGTTCTTCACCGCCGCCTACGTCGCGGCCTGCTTCGCCTCGGCCATGGCGGCGCAAAGCGCGGTGTCCCGGATCCTGTTCTCCATGGGGCGTGACGGCGCGCTGCCCAGGCGCGTCTTCGCCCGCATCCACCCGAGGTACCGGACCCCGCACCTGGCCACCCTGGCGGTGGGCGCGGTGTCCCTGCTGGCCTGCGTCATGTCGCTGGACCAGGCCGCCGCCCTGGTGAGCTTCGGCGCCCTGATCGCCTTCACCTTCGTCAACCTGAGCGTCATCAAGCACTACGCGATCGGCCAGGGCAGGCGCCGGGGCGCGGACTTCCTCCGCTACGTGCTCACCCCGGGGATCGGTGTGGCGCTGACCGTGTGGCTGTGGACGTCGCTGTCGCCGCTGACCTTCGTCATCGGCCTGAGCTGGGTGGCGGTCGGCTTCCTGCAACTGCTCCGGCTCACCCGCGGCTTCAAGCGGCCGGCCCCCACCATGGGCCACGAGCCGTGACCCCCGCCGGTGGCCCCGCGTTCTGAACGCGGGGCCACCACGCCGGGTGGTTCACGCGCCGGCGGGGCGGGCGAAGCGCAGGGTCCGGATTTCGAAGGGCCGCAGCCGCAGGTCGAATGCGTCGGTGGTGGCGTCGGGTTCGGCGAGCGGCCGTTCGAGGAGGTCGGTGCGGGTGACCGAGGTGGCCGGGAAGGAGGTGGTCAGCCGGGCGCGGGCGCGGGCGCCGCGCGATTCGTAGAGGCGGACCACGAGGTCTCCGCTGCGGTCGTCGGCGAGCTTGACCGCTTCGACGACGACGGCGTCGTTGTCCACGGCCACCAGGGGCGCGACGGGCCGCGAGCCGTTGATGGTGCGTTCGGGCAGGTTGATGCGGTAGCCCTCGCGGGCGGCGTCGCCGATGTCCGCCCCGACGACCAGGGCGTAGCGCAGGTGGTGGCGGCCGTGGTCGGTGTCGGGGTCCGGGAAGCGGGGCGCGCGCAGCAGGGACAGGCGCACGGTGGTGGTCGTGCCGCCGCCGGGGCGGGTGTCGCGGGTGACGTCGTGCCCGTAGGTGGCGTCGTTGACCAGGGCGTGGCCGTAGCCGGGTTCGGCGACGTGCAGGAACCGGTGGGCGCAGATCTCGAACTTGGCGGCATCCCACGAGGTGTTGCTGTGGGTGGGGCGCATGACGTGGCCGAACTGGGTTTCCGCGGCGGAGCGGTCGGCGTGCACGTCCAGCGGGAAGGCCGCTTTGAGGAGCTTCTCGGTTTCGTGCCAGTCGATGTCGGTGTCGATGTCGACGCGGCGGGCGTCGGCGGCGAGCCCGATGCGCTGCTCCACTGTGGACTTGCCGAAGCGGCGGCGGATGCGGACGATGCCGTTGTCGAGGTCCAGCTCGTCGAGCTCGGTGAGGTCGCGGGTGTGGTGCCGGTAGAAGGCGTCGAGGTCCCAGGCGTCCCAGGCGTTGGGGTGGTCGGCGTGCAGCTGCAGCAGGTTCGCGGGGCCGGCCAGCGCCTCGCGTTCGGCGGCGTGGTCGTAGACGGAGGTCAGCAGCCCGCGGTGGTCGATGGTGACGCGCAGCAGGCCGTTGTCGAGGGTGGTGGTGCCGTCGGGGTGGCGGGTGGCCGTCGCCGCGGCGGTGGTGTTCGCGGTGGCCGCGCCGAGGGCGGGGACGCCGTTGCGGGCGTGCGGGGTGGCGTTGAAGGTCAGCGGCCCGGCGGGGTCACCGGCCAGGGCGCGCAGCGCGCCGGTGATGATCGCTTCGAGCTCGGTGGCGACGCGGGCGTAGGCGGCTTCGGCCTCGCGGTGCACCCAGGAGATCGAGGAGCCGGGCAGGATGTCGTGGAACTGGTGCAGCAGCACCTGCTTCCACAGCCGGTCCAGCGCGTCGTGCGGGTAGTCGCGGCCGGTGGCGATGGCGGCGGTGGCGCACCACAGTTCGGCTTCGCGCAGCAGGTGTTCGCTGCGGCGGTTGCCCTGTTTCGTCTTGGCCTGCGAGGTATAGGTGCCGCGGTGCATCTCCAGGTACAGCTCGCCGGACCAGACCGCGGGGCCGGCGTGGTCGGCTTCGGCGGCGGTGAAGAACTCCTCGGGGGTTTCCAGGCGGACGCGCGGGGAGCCTTCGAGGTCGGCGGTGCGGTAGGCGCGGGCGAGCATTTCACGGGTGGGTCCTCCCCCGCCGTCGCCGTGGCCGAAGGGCAGCAGGGAGCGGGTGGCGTAGCCGTGCTCGGCGAAGTTGTCGGTGGCGTGGGCGAGTTCGGCGCCGCTGATCTCGGAGTTGTAGGTGTCGGCGGGCGGGAAGTGGGTGAACACCCGGGTGCCGTCGATGCCTTCCCACCAGAAGGTGTGGTGCGGGAACTTGTTGGTCTGGTTCCAGGAAATCTTCTGGGTGAGGAACCACCGCGAGCCGGACTGGGCGACGAGCTGCGGCAGCGCGGCGCTGTAGCCGAAGGAGTCGGGCAGCCACACCTCGCGGGTTTCGATGCCGAACTCCTCCAGGTAGAAGCGCTTGCCGTGGACGAACTGGCGGGCCATGGCCTCGCCGCCGGGCATGTTGGTGTCGGCTTCCACCCACATGCCGCCGACCGGCACGAACTGCCCGGTGTGCACGAAGGTGCGGACGCGGTCGTAGAGCTGGTGGTGGTGCTCCTTGATCCAGGCCAGCTGCTGGGCCTGCGACATGGCGAAGTGGAAGTCGGGGTGCTCGGCCATCAGGGCGGTGACGTTGGCGACGGTGCGGGCGACCTTGCGGACGGTTTCGCGCAGCGGCCACAGCCAGGCGGAGTCGATGTGGGCGTGGCCGACGGCGGAGATCACGTGGGAGCTGGGGTGCGCGGGCCGGGCGAGGACCTCGGCGAGTTCGTCGCGGGCTGCGGGTGCGGTGCCGGTGATGTCGTGCAGGTCGAGGCGGTCGAGCATGCGTTCCAGGGCGCGGAGGATCTCGTGTCGGCGCGGTGAGTCCGCGGGGAGTTGCCGCATGAGCTGGTCGAGGACCTCGGCGTCCTGGACGAGTTGCCACACGGGTTCGTCGAGGACGGCGAGGTCGGCGCGGCGCAGCCGGTACAGCGGTGGGGTCGCGGTGGTGGGTTTGGTGCCGAGGTCGGTGGGCCGGAATCCGTGGTCCCCGAGGATGATCGGGTTGGCGGCGGCTTCGACGTACCAGGTGCGGTGCCGGCCGGCGGAGTTGCGGCCGGCGGGCAGGTGGGTGTTGCGGGGGTTGAGGCCTTTGATGGGGGTGCCGTCGGCGCTGTGGGCGAGACCTTCGCACTGGAATCCGGGGCGGTCGGCGTCGAAGCCGAGGTCGACCACGACTTCGACGGTGCGGCCGTCCCAGTGCGGCGGGATGGTGGCGGCCAGGCGGAACCAGCTGGTACCCCAGGCGGGTCCCCAGGCTTCGCCGATGCCGGCGGGGACGTAGTCGGCGCGCAGGGCCTCGGCGACGGGCACGGGTTCGCCGGGCGCGTGCCAGACGGCGATGTCGCAGGGCAGCGTTTCGGCGTAGTAGGCGGGTCGCAGGCGTTCGGCCAGCACCCGGTCGAGGCGCTGTTCGACGATGCGGCGGTCGTCGTGCATGTGCTCCCCCGATGCGCTCGGTGTGATCGCGATCATGCTGGCACATCTCCGGGGCGGGTGGGCAGCTGCGAATCGGGTGGTGGCGCGGTTGCCGACCCATCGGTAGGGACGCATCCTGCGGGTGTCCACCCGTCGGCGTGGAAAGGCGACGTCATGGCGACCTGCGAAGTCTGCGGCAACGACTACTGGATGACCTTCGAGGTGCACACCGTGGGCGGCGGGGTGCACACCTTCGACTGCTTCGAATGCGCTGCGCAGCGGCTCGCGCCGCAGTGCGAGCACTGCGGGACCCGGATCCTCGGGCACGGCGTGGAAGCCAGTGGCCGGTTCTTCTGCTGTGCGCATTGCGCGCGGCAGTCGGACATGGCCATGGCCGGGGAGCTGCGCGACACCGTCGGTGCACATCCCGGTTGATGGTCCACCCGGGGCATGCACGCAGCGTCGGCAAAGCCCAACGGACATGCCCCTATCGATGGATAAGCACCCTATCTGAATCTTCGTTACCAATACGTTATGAATTGCGAGAAACACGTGGGCTACCTGCGACGACATGGCGGGTGAGACGGCTTCTTCCCGCCTGGTTCGCGCCGGTTGTCGCGTCCGGGATTTGACAACGGGGCGAAGCACCGTCGACTCATCCCCTCGAAGTTAGTGGAGGACGCCCCGATGGCAGGTCTGGTTCGCTGGCTGGGCGGCATGGCACGTGAGATGCAGCGGGCCCGCATGGTGATGCGGAACCCTGCGTCGAGCGGCCAAGCCCGGCGCTGACGTCCGTCAGTACCCAACCCTGCCCGGCCGCTTGCCGGGCGCGGTCGAGGCATCGGTCCGGCGGCCACGCGCCGCGACGCAATACCGGGGCAACCAACAACCGGGCGACTGATGCCGGAACCTGCTGAAGACACTGGTGCCGTGGCCGGCCGGCCACGGCACCAGTGCGTTTCGGGCGCGATCAGGGCGCCCAGCCGACGACCGGCCGTGCATCTACGTGCTCGACGGGGCCCTCACTGTGGAGTTCGACGGGCGGATCCACACCGCGACCCGGGGGCAGTTCGTGCGCCTGCCGCACGGCGTTCCACACGCACTGCGGCCGGGGTCCACGCCGCCGCCGCGCGTGCTGCAGATCTCCGCCCCGGGCGGGTGGGAGTGCTTCGTCGAGGACCTGATCGAGGCCCGGGCCCAGGTGAGCTCCGGTGGTCGGCTGGATCCCGCCGCGCTCAACGCCATCGCCGCGAAGTACCGGATCACCTACGAGGAATGAGCTCCAGTCGTCCGATGTGGACTGCCGGGTGGCGGGCGGGCCCGCCCCGGGCTGCTGCTAGTGTTGCCGCATCGTGCGAGACCGAGGAGGTGAGACCCATTACCGCTGTTGCAGGCCGGGTGCTCTCCTTCCGCCGCCGTGACCGGCGTCGCTGAGAGCGCTCGTGGTCACCGAAAGGCACTTCTCATTCCTGTGTTGTCATCATCTTTCTCCGCTGTTGTGAGCAGCCTGCGCGCTGCTGGTTGCGTGTTCGCCGAGGACGAGGCGCGGCTGCTGCTGTCGGTGGCCGCCGATCCGGCCGAGCTTTCCGGCATGGTGCAGCGCCGGGTCGATGGCCTGCCGCTGGAGCAGGTGCTGGGCTGGGCGGAGTTCTGCGGTCTGCGCATCGCCGTGGATCCCGGGGTGTTCGTTCCCCGTCGCCGCACCGAGTTCCTCGTCGAGCAGGCCGCCGCGCTGGCCCGGCCGCGCTCGGTCGTGGTCGACCTGTGCTGCGGCTCGGGTGCGGTCGGCGCCGCGCTTGCCGCGCGGCTTCCGGTGGAGTTGTACGCCGCGGACGTGGATCCCGCGGCGGTGCGCTGCGCGCGCCGCAACATCACCGGTGAGGTCTTCGAAGGCGACCTCTACCGGGCGCTTCCGGTGGCGTTGCGGGGCCGCATCGAGGTCCTGGTCGTCAATGCCCCCTACGTGCCCTCCGGCGAGGTCGATCTGATGCCCCCGGAGGCGCGGCTGCACGAGCCGCAGGTGGCGCTGGACGGCGGCGCCGACGGCCTGGACGTCCAACGCCGGGTGGCGGCCGCGGCGCCGCAGTGGCTCGCGCCAGGCGGGCACCTGCTGATCGAGACCAGCCGCCGCCAGGCACCGCACACCGCGGAGCTCTTCGCGGATGCCGGGCTGGTCCCGAGCGTGGCCGGTTGCGAAGAGCTGGACGCCACGGTCGTGGCGGGCGCCAACCCCGCGGCGCCGTAGCGTTTTCCGGCTACCGGCCGGGCAGCTCCGGGGCAGTGTTCTCGAATCGGCGCAGGGACGTGTTCGTCAGCGCGAGCACGACGATGCCGACGACGCAGAGCGCTCCGCCCGAGAAGGCCGCGAACGCCGCCGATGTCGCGTCGGCGACCAGGCCGCCCCGGAAGTTGCCCAGGTCGGGGCCGGAGACGCCGACGATGTGGTCCACGGCGCTGACCCGGCCGCGGTGCGAGTCCGGCGTCGCCAGCTGCACGATCGCCCCGCGCGTGATCACCGAGGTGGTGTCGGCCGCGCCGGCCGCGGCGAGGCAGGTCAGCGCCAGCCACAGCGGCTGCGCCAGGCCGAATCCGGCCAGTGCCAGGCCCCACGCACCGGCCGCGGCCAGCATGACCGCGCCCGGCCGGCGGGCGCGGGTCACCATGCCGGAGGCGGCGCCCGCGGCGAGTCCGCCGACGGCGACCGCGGAGAAGAACAGCCCGAGGGTTTCCGGGCGCCCGCCGAAGCGCTCGGCGTTGATCAGCGGGAACAGCGCCATCGGCATGGCCGTCACGGTCGCGAGGACGTCGCTGAGCAGCGCGCCGTGCAGCAGGGGTTTACCGGTGATGAACCGCCAGCCTTCCCAGATCGCCCGGGCCCCGGGACGAGCGGTCTCCCCTTGCGGTCGCATGGCGGGTAGCCGCAGCACGCCGTAGAGCGCGGCGGCGAAGGTCAGCGCGTCAAGCAGGTAGCAGGCGCCCACGCCCCACTGGGCCACCACCACGCCCGCGATGGCGGGGCCGATCAGCATGGCGGCCTGGAAGGCGAGGTTGGTCAGGGCGATGCCCGCGCCGACCTGGCCGGCGGGCAGCAGGCGCACCACGAATGTCTTGCGGGCGGGCGCGCCCAGTCCGCCGCCGGCCGTCTGCAGCGCCGTGAGCGCGAGCAGCCCCCACATCGAGGCGACGCTGGAGGAGGCGTGCACAGCGAGCAGTCCGGCGGCCAGCAGCTGGATGACGGTCGTGAGCAGCACCAGGCGCCGGCGGTCGACGGCGTCGGCCAGCGCCCCGCCGAGCAGCCCGAAGACGACCATCGCGGCGGACTGGACGAGGCCGATCGCGCCCACCGCGAGGGGGCTGCCGGTGAGCTCCCACATCTGGAAGAGCACCGCGACCACCGTCAGCTGCCCGCCCAGGGCGGAGAGGGCGTTTCCCGCCCACAGGCGGCGGAAGGCGGCGCTGGTGCGCAGCGGCCGGGTGTCGAGCAGCCGGTCCGCCAGGCTCACGGAGACTGGTCCGCCGACAGCTGGAGGTGGTGGGCGATCCGGTCGTGGAACGAGCGCCGCGCCAGGGCCTCCGCCAGGTCCCGGACCACTTCGCTGAGCGGGTGCGGCAGTTCGCCTTCCAGCTCGCGCACGGCCTCTTCGGTGGCCCGCCACTCGGCTTCCAGCAGCGGAAGGAGCGCGTGTGCGCGTTTGGTCAGCGTCACCTGGCGGGTGCGTGCGTCGGTGCCCGCGATGCTGCGCACCAGTCCTTCGCGGCGCATGGCGCTCACGGTCTGGCTCATCGCCGAGTGGGTCACGTCCAGGGCGTCGGCGAGTTCGCGGATGGTCATGGCGCCGCGGTGGCCGAGGCGGATCAGGGGCATGACGAACCGCGGGCGGATGCTCTCCAGGCTCCGCTGCCGGTACAGGCGGCCGATCTCGTCATCCATGTCGCCCAGCAGGCGGCGCAGCGGCTGCCAGACGCTTTCTTCCTCGGTCGGGTCAGGACCCCCAGTCGTCACCCGGCCGACTGTAACAGTGCTTATGTAAGTGCTGTTGCTCTTTTCGGGGAGAGATCCCGGAAGCCGGGTACGTCTACTTGCGCGACCGGAGGAGGACATCCGAGCTGGCCTCGATCAACCTCGCCGACTACCACCGGTCCGCTCCGGGTGCGAAAGCGCAGCTGCTGGTCCACAACAAGGGCGGCGACGAAACCTGGGTCGGCGTCCCGGTCGCCGTCGACGACTGGCTGGCCCACCGAGTCTCGGCCACCGTGGCCAGGCCCGGCGAGGCCGGCGGCCGCCTGGAGCAGCCGATGTTCGTCACCGCCACCGGCGCGCGGGTCCACGAGAAGCACGTCTCCGCGGTCATCACCCGGATCGTGGAGACGTTCACCCCACACCCGGACAAGCCACCACGGGAGCGGTGGAAGCTGAACCTGCTGGCCAGCATCGATGGAGTGGCGATCAGCGCCCAGCTCGCGTCCCTGAAGGGCCAAGCCACTCCGCACCGGTTCCGGCACTCCTACGGCACCCACGGCGAGCGCCAGGGCGTGCCGATCCGGCAAATCCAACGGGACCTCAACCACGCCAGCGTTGCCACCACCGAGGGCTACATCGACGACGGGCACATCGCCGAACTCCAGGTCGGCGAAGACAGAGAAGGTACGGGTGCGTGAGCAACCTCCCGGCGTACTGGACGTCCCACCAACGCCAAGACCCTGACTGGCACACCGGGCGGGACCACGGATCCAGATCCACTGACCATCGAATGACGTCTGCCTACTCGCACGGGTTCTCGCCCGGTTGATCGCTTCGGGTGATGACCGGTTCCTGCTGGCACCAAGTCCGGGAATCCCGGTCCCCGGCCGTTCCGGTTGGGAGATCATTCGTGGGGTGTCTCCCGATTCCGATGCGGTGAAGTGGCTCGTCGTCGTGGCGACCCTGGTCCAGACGGTCACCACGGTCGCCCAGGCCCAGCAGCGCCAGCAGGCTGACGGGTCCGCCGCGGTACCGATGACCAGCACGCTCAAGCTGGCGCTGGTGTCCTCGGTGCTCAGCACACTGTGGCTGGTGGGGTTCCGCTATCTGCACGAACGTCACACGGTAGAGGGAGTGGTCCTCTACACGATCCGCGACGAGTTCGAGAAAGCGAAGCCCCTGCAGGCGCTGTTACTCATCGGCGCGGCGTTTCTCCCCGGTCTCGGGTGTTGGGCGGTTGTGTCGATCACCAAGGCGATGGTCATCAGCGACCTGGACATGTCGCGGATCTTCGTTTATGTCGTGGCGCTGGTCGCCAGCATCGTGAGTTTGTTCGTCGCCGTCGCCCAGACATACGCCGCCTCCTGGGACGACCCCGCGTTATGGATAGTGATGGTTTGCGGTGCCCTAGCCGGGCTCGACACGGAGAAGGAGTAGCGGGGGCCGTCGATCTCGGGCCACCCGGTCGGCGTCTGGAAGGGGCAGGAACCGAATTCGGCTGAAACGGGCCTCGTGCTGGTCACGACGGCCGCCCATCTCGACCACTGTAGACAGTATGGGTGCTGGGACCTGTGCAAACAGCCCCACAAGGCCCGCTCCTGGCGTACGGCGGGGACTCGTCGACACCGGCGGTCAAGGCTTGGGAGTGTGGCGCACCCGGTCTGAGGCCGAGGAGTACGTACGCGAGCAGACCGCGGACAACCCGGCCGGCGCGGCCGCCGGAGGAGACCCAGGTCGAGTGGTGCGCGTTCCACGACGAGCAACGCGTCTCCCGTGGCCGTCCGGAGGCTCCGCTGGTGGTGCTCATCGCCGAGTTCTGGGCCGCACCACGGTCGTTGTGACCCACCGGCGCCAACTCGTGGGCTTACCTTGGCTGCATCCCGGCAAGGGGCAGCGCCGGTGTACGCCGCAGACCTCGTGTCAGGGCACTCGCGCGACCGCGCCGTAGCCGAGCGGTCTGGCCACGTCGTCCAGTTCATTCGGGTCCTGGGTGTGCCACTCGGGCAGAGTGACCAGGCCCGGGTCGACCAGGTCGAGGCCGTCGAACCAGGACAGGATCTCGGCGTGGTCGCGCGGGTACACGGGTTCGCCGGCTGCCTCGTACGCGCCGCGCAGCAGTTCCATCTCGGCACGCAGCGCCGGCGAGGCGTGTTCGGCGGTCAGGGTGGATACGGCGACCAGCGAGCCGGGCGCGAGGCGTTGCTGGTAGGCGTGGATCAGCTCGGCTGGTTGCGGGTCCTTGAGGTACAGCAGCACGCCGACGACGAGGAGTCCGACCGGTTGGCTGAAGTCGAGCAGCCGGCGGGTGTCCGGGTGGTCGAGCACCGCGGGCAGGTCGCGCATGTCGGCCTGGATGATCGTCGTCGTGTCCGCCCCTCCCAGTACGTGCTGGGCGTGGTGGTAGGCCACCGGTTCGTTGTCGACGTAGACCACGCGGGCCGGGACGCCGGCGGATTCGGCGACCTGGTGGGTGTTGCCGACTGTGGGGATGCCGGAGCCGAGGTCGAGGAACTGGCGGATGCCCCGGTCGAGGCAGTAGCGCACGGCGCGACGCAGGAAAGACCGGTTCAGCCGGGTCACGGCCGGGATGCTTGGCGCGATGGCCAGCACTTGGTCGGCGAACTCGCGGTCGGCGGCGAAGTTGTGCGAACCGCCGAGGAAGTAGTCGTAGGCGCGGGCCGCGCTCGGCTGGTTGGTGTCCACGGTCGCCGGCAAGTCGGGCACGGGGTCCAAGATCGACATGGTGGGGCTCCCTCATGGTTCCGGTGGGTGCTCGTTCGGCAGCGCATGGACATGCAACCGACCGTCCCGACCCCAGGTCGCCGTGGGGTGGCGGGTGAAGAAGTCATACACCCCGCCATGATCACAGCTCCGGCCGAGTTCGTGGACCTCACGATCCTGATCATCGGTCATGCCGGGCACGCTCTCCGGCGATCTCGACCTCAGCAGCCGCGCACTCGACCCCGGAACCGGCTCGCAGCCAGCGCTTTTGAGCTAGCCGTTGGTTTTCCGGCGCCTGCTACCGGGGGGCCGTCGAGACGAACAGCGAGAACTGGTGCACGGTCGGGCGGGTCGTTCAACTCCGCGACGGGCCACGGCGAACGCAGGGGTCACGCCGTCGGTGATGCCGCCGCCGCGCGCCGGAAGCGGGCCGCCCTGCCGGAAGGGGCGGCCCGCTTCGGCGGGGTCAGGCGAGGGCTTCGCGGTGCTTGGCGGCCAGCGTGACGTAGTGCTCGGCGGAGAGCTTGAGGCGGGCCTGTTCTTCTTCGGTGAGTTCGCGGCGGACCTTGCCCGGGGTGCCGGCGACCATCGAGCCCGGCGGGATCTCGGTGCCTTCCAGGACCACGGCGCCGGCCGCGATCAGCGATCCGGCGCCGATGCGGGCGCCGTTGAGCACCACGGCGCCCATGCCGATCAGGCAGTCGTCTTCCACGGTGCAGCCGTGCAGGACCGCTTTGTGACCGACGGTGACGCCGGTGCCGATCTCGGCCGGGAAGCCGGGGTCGGCGTGCACGACGCAGCCGTCCTGGATGTTGCTGCGGGTGCCGACGCTGATGTTCTCCTGGTCGCCGCGCAGCACGGCGTTGTACCAGACGCTCGCGCCGGCGGCCAGGCGCACGCGGCCGATGAGCGCGGCGCCGGGCGCGACGAACACGTCGGCGTCGAGCTGCGGGGCGATCCCGTCGATGGTCAGCGTGTGCGAGGGGCCTGAACTCACATTTCCTCCTGTTTCTCCCGCTGCCGCCGCAACCACTGCAGCGCCACATCGGTGTGTCCGTCCACTTTGGTCTCGATGCCGTCGAGGAAGGTGCGGTCGCCGTGCTCGGCGAGTTCGGTGAGCACCGACTCGGGGTCGCCGGCCTCGATGACCGACAGCAGCCGCCGGTGGCGGGCCACGTCCTCGGCGAGGCTCTCGCGGCCCTGGCGGGCTTTCCGGTTCAGCGCCATGGACAGCATCATCTGCAGTTGCAGCGACCGGTAGGCGTCTTCGAGGCGCTGGTGCCCGGACAGGCCGACGACCGACAGGTGGAACTCGAAGGAGCATTCCATGAATGCCGGTTCGTCTCCGGTGCCCGCGGCGTCGTCCATCCGCTGCAGGGCCTGCCGGCAGCGGCGCAGCCGGGCGGGTTCGGTGACCGGCACGCCCAGGCGCACCGCGAGGCGTTCGAATTCGGCGCGCAGGGTGCAGATCTCGTAGATGTCGTGCAGCGTCAGCGGGGTCACGATCACGCCTTTGCGCGGCACCTGCCGCACGAGGCCTTCGCGTTCGAGCACCCGCAGCGCTTCCCGCAGCGGTGGCCGGCTGATGCCCAGCTCGTGGGTCAGCCGGTTCTCCACGATGCGCTGCCCGCACAGCAGGTCACCGCCGATGATCATGCGGCGCAGCGTCGCGGCGGCCAGCTCCACCAGGCTCGGTGGGCCGACGATGCTCGGGGCCCGGCGGGTCGCGGGGCTGTCTTCAACGGATCCGGTCACGTCCAGCAGTCTTCCCTTCCCGGGCCCGGTTCCGGCGCGCTTTCGCGCCGGTGCCGCGGCGCTGGTCCGCTCGGGGCAACCTCGTGGGGCAAAGCTTGTCAGCTCCGTTCTGCCTGCTGTAGACAAAAGTCAGGTGATGCCGATCACGGTATCCGGTTTCCGCCCGGATTTCTTGGAGCCGCGCATGACTTCTCCCCCAGATTCCCGATCCCCCGCCCCGCTGCACGGGGTGCGCGTGGTGGAGATCGGCGCGTTCATGGCCGCGCCGTTCGCGACGATGCAACTGGCCGACCTCGGTGCCGACGTCATCAAGGTGGAAAACCCCGCCGGCGGTGACCCGGTGCGCCAGACCGGGCCGTTCCTCGACGGCCACAGCTCCCCGTTCGTGCGGCTCAACCGCAACAAGCGGTCGGTGGCGCTGGATCTGAAGACCGACGAAGGGCGGCGGCTGCTGTGGTCGCTGCTGGACACCGCGGACGTGCTGGTGGAGAACCTGCGGCCGGGCGCGCTGTCCGCACTGGGCTTCGGCTACGACGCCGTGCACGCCCGCAGCCCCCGGCTGGTGTACGTGTCGGCATCGGGGTGGGGGCAGGACGGGCCGCTGGCCACGCAGCCCGGGCTGGACATCATGGCGCAGGCCCGCGCAGGGCTGATGAGCATCACCGGCCCACCCGGCGGGGAGCCGGCCAAGGTCGGGGTGCCGATGTGCGACCTGGTGTGCGGGCTGTACTCGGCGATGGGCGCGATGGCCGCGCTGCGGGCCCGCGAGCACACCGGCGAGGGCCAGCACGTGGACGTGTCGCTGTACGAGGCGGGGGTGTCGTTCGCGGTGTGGGAGGCCGGGAACTACTTCGCCACCGGCGAAGTCGGCCGCGCGCACGGTTCGGCGCACCAGAACAGCGCCCCCTACCAGGCGGTGCGCAGCAAGGACGGCTGGGTGACCGTCGGGGCCACCACGACGAAGACCTGGCCGGCGTTCTGCCACGCCCTCGGGCTCGCCGAACTGCTCGACGACGACCGCTACACCAGTTCCTACGACCGCTACCACCACCGCGACAGCCTCATCGCGGCCATCGAGGTGGCCACCGCATCGCGCACCACCGCGGAGATCGTCGACGTGCTGGTGGCCGCGGGGGTGCCGTGCGCACCGATCGCGACCATGGACCGGGTGTTCACCGACGATCACCTCGGCCAGCGCGGATTCTTCTGGGACGCGCCACATCCGCAGCTCGGCGAGGTGCGGCAGATCGGTTCGCCGATGCGGATGTCGGCGACCCCGGCGCGCCGCGGCCCGGCCGGGCCGGTGCTGGGCGCGCACACCGCGGAGGTCCTGGCCGAGGTCGGTGCCGGTGCCCAGGAGCTGGAGCGGTTGCGCGAGTCCGGGGTCATCGCCACCGGCGAGTAAATCCCCTACTTCTTCCCTTTTTTCGCGACGCAGCTCAAGGAGGAGCAGCGATGCGCGTGTTGTTGCGGGGTCGCGGCGTGCTGGCCGCGTTGTGCGCGGCGGTGCTGCTGGGCGGGTGCGCCACCGGCAGCGCCGGACAGGAAGGTTCCGGTGGGCCGCGGCCGGCGGGGAACGTGACGATGGTGGTGCCCTTCGCCGCCGGTGGCGGCAGCGACATCGCGGGCCGCGCGATGGCCGACGGGCTCGCCGGCGTGGAGCCCGGGCTGCGGGTCAACGTCGACAACCGGGAGGGCGGGCAGGGCGCGGTCGGCTACTCCTACTTCCTGGCCAAGGCGGGTTCGCCGGACTACCTGCTGGCCACCGAGACGTCGCTGCTGTCGCTGCCGTTGAGCGTCGACGTGGCGTTCTCCTACCGCAGCTTCACGCCGATCATGAAGATCGGCGATGACTACACGCTGCTGGTGGCGCTGCCGGGATCGCCGATCACCAGTTGCGCGGACGCGGTGGCGCAAAGCCGCGGGCGGCGGGTGCTGGCCGGGATCTCCGGTGCGGTGGGCCCGGATGCGGTGGTGTTCTCGCAGATGGAGCGGGTGGCCGGCGCTGATTTCGACACCGTGCCCTACGAGGGCGGCGGGGAAACGCTGGCGGCGGTGCTCGGCGGGCAGGTGGAGCTGGCGTCGCTGAACCCCAGCGAGGTCGTCGGCCAGCTGCGGGCCGGGCAGCTCAAGGCGCTGTGCGTGTTCGCCGACCAGCGCTACACCTATCCGGAGCTCGCGGGGATCCCGACGTCGGTGGAGCAGGGCGTGCCGGTGTCCTTCGCGCAGTTCCGCGGCATGATCGCGCCGGGCGGGCTCAACCCGCAGGCCGCCGAGTACTGGATCGGGGTGGCCCGCCGCTTCGCCGACTCCCCCGCCTACGCCGAGTACGTCGAATCGGAGTTCCTGCAGCCGCGGCTGGCCTTCGGCGAGGAGTTCACCGCGTACCTGCGGGACAACGAGGGGCTGCTGGCGCAGGTGGTGCGGCGATGAGCGGGCAGCGGTCGCCGCAGGTGGCGGTCTTCGGCGGACTCGCGCTGGTGGGCACGGGTTTCGCGGTCAGCGCAGTCGGTTACGGGGTGATGCTGCCGGAGTCGCGGATCGGGCCGGGGTTCCTGCCGCTGGCAGCGGGCGGTCTGCTGGCGGTGTTCTCGGTGCTGCTGATGGTCGAGCAGCTGCGCCGGGCGGCCCCGGCCGCCCCGGAGGGCGGCACCGATGACTTCGGGCGAACACCGGCGCAGAGGATGTGGATCCTGCGGCGGGTGTTCGCGCTGTTGCCCGCGGCGCTGCTGGTGGTGCCGCTGGTGGGCATGGTCACCGCGTTCGGGCTGCTGGTGCTGGTGATCTCCACCTGGCTGGAGCGGCGCAGGGTGCTGCCCGCGCTGGCGCTGTCGGCGGTGTCGGCGGCGGCGATGCACGTGATCTTCGCGGTGGTGCTGCGGGTACCGCTGCCCACCGGCTTGTTCGGCTTCTGAGAACCGGAGGCACAAGTGATCGACAACTTGTTGCTGGGTTTATCCACTGCTCTTACGCCGACGAACCTGTTGTGGTGCTTCGTCGGCGTCGTGCTGGGGACCGTGATCGGGTTGCTGCCCGGGCTGGGTTCCAGCACCGGGGTGGCGATCCTGATCCCGCTGACGCTGACCGTGGAGCCGGTCACCGCGCTGATCATGCTGGCCGGGATCTACTACGGCTCGCAGTACGGCGGCACGATCACCTCGGTGCTGCTGTCCACGCCGGGCGAGGCGGCCAGCGTCGTGACCACTTTGGACGGTTATCAGATGGCGCGGCAGGGCCGAGCGGGCGCGGCGCTGGCCATTGCGGCGATCGGGTCGTTCGCCGCGGCGATCCTGTCGCTGGTGCTGCTGGCCGCGCTCGCGCCGCCGTTCGCGCAGTTCGCGTTGCGGTTCGGGCCGCCGGAGAACCTGGCGGTGATGGTGCTGGCCCTGGTGACGATGGTCGTGCTGTCGACCGGTTCGAAGCTGCGGGCCGCGGCGATGGCCTGCGCCGGGGTGCTGCTGGCGTGCGTGGGAATCGACGCGGGCACCGGCGAGGCCCGCTACACCTTCGGCAGCATCGAACTGCTGTCGGGCATCCCCTACATCGAGGTGGTCATCGGGTTGTTCGCCGTCGGCGAGGTGCTGTACCAGATCCGGGTGGGGGCGGCGACGCCGATCCGCGCGCGGTTCCGGGATCTGGTGATCCGCCGCCGCGACATCCGGGACTCGGCCGGCGCGATCGGCCGGGGCAGCGCGATCGGGTTCCTGCTGGGCACGCTGCCGGGCGCCGGGTCGACGCTGGCGTCGTTCCTGGCCTACGGGCTGGAGAAGCGGGTTTCCCGCAACGCCGCGCAGTTCGGGCACGGCGCGATCCAGGGCGTCGCGGCACCGGAGAGCGCCAACAACGCCGCCGCGAACGCCAACTTCATCCCGACGCTGACGCTGGGCATCCCGGGTGGTGCGACCACGGCGGTGCTGCTGGGCGCGCTGACGGTTTACGGGGTGCAACCGGGCCCGCTGCTGTTCGAGGAGCAGCCGGAGCTGGTGTGGGGCCTGCTGGTGTCGTTCTTCATCGGCAACGTGATCCTGCTGGTGCTCAACCTGCCGTTGGCGCCGGTGTTCGCGCAGCTGCTGCGCATCCCCTACGCCTACCTGTACCCGTTGATCCTGTTCACCAGCTTCGTCGGGGCCTACGCCATCGACAACAACGTCTTCAGCGCGTGGCTGGTGCTGATCTTCGGCGTCATCGGCTACGGCATGAAGCGCTACGAGCTGCCGATGGCGCCGCTGGTGGTCGGGGTGGTCATCGGGGCGTTGTTCGAGAAGGCGCTGGTGCAGTCCTCCGCGCTGCTGGACGGCAATCTGTGGCTGGTGCTGACCAAGCCGATCGCGGTGGTGATCCTGGCGCTGGCGGCAGTGCTGCTGGCCGGCCCGGCACTCGCCCGCCGCGCCCGGGTGTTCCTCCGGCGCGCCGCGCCGGATCGGTCCGAAGAGGAGTCGCATGTCTGACGAGTTGCTGGTGGCCCGCGAGGGGGCCGTGCTGCAGGTGACGTTCAACCGGCCGCGGCAGCGCAACGCGATGAGCTGGGAGATGTACGACGGGCTGGTCGCCGCGTGCGAGGCGGCCGACGCCGATGACGGCATCCGGGTGCTGGTGCTGCGCGGCGCCGGGGACGAGGCGTTCGTGGCCGGCACCGACATCGCGCAGTTCACCGGGTTCACCTCCGGCGAGGACGGGGTGGCCTACGAGCAGCGGATGGAGGCGGTGCTGGAGCGGTTGGAGACCACCAGGGTGCCCACGGTCGCGGCGATCTCCGGGTTCTGCGTGGGTGCGGGCATCGCGTTGGCGGCGGCGTGCGACATCCGGGTGTCGACGACGACGGGCCGGTTCGGGGTACCGGTGGCGCGGACGCTGGGCAACTGCCTGGCGATGAACACCTATTCGCTGCTGGTGTTCCACCTGGGGCCGGCGCGGGCGAAGGACATGCTGTTGCGGGCGCGGATGTTCAGCGCCGACGAGGCGCATGCGGCGGGATTCGTCGCGCAGTTGTGCGACGTCGGTGAGCTGGCGGAGACCGTGGCGGGTGTGGCCGAACGGCTGGCGCAGCACGCGCCGTTGACGATGTGGGCGAGCAAGGAGGCGGTGCGCCGGCTGCGGATGGCGAACCTGCCCGACGGCGACGACCTGGTGCGCACCGTGTTCGGCAGCGAGGACTTCCGCAACGGGGTGCGCGCTTTCCTGGACAAGACCCCGCACCGCTGGACCGGCCACTGAGGGTCGCGGGCGGCACCCGGGGGTATCCGGGGGTTGTCCGAGATCGAGCGAGGGGGTGGATCATGACCACCATCGTGCGGGCCCATGATGTGGCGCGAACCGAGCATGCGCACGCGGCGGAGGTGCTGCGCCCGGAGGTCGAGGCGATGCGGGCGCTGCTGGGCGAGTTGTCGGCCGAGGAGTGGCTGATGACCACCGACTGCCCGCGCTGGAGCGTGCGCGACGTCGTCGCCCACGTGCTCGGCAACGCCGAAGTCGCGCTCGCCCCGGATCTCCTGGTGCTGCGGGCGCGGGAAGGCGCGTTGCGGTATCCGCGGCTGTACCGGCTGGATGCGATGAACGAGATGGCGGTGGACGCGTGGCGGGATCGGCAGGCTGGCGAGCTGGCGGCCGAATTCGCACCGTTGTGGCGGCAAGTGATCCGGGCGCTGCCGGGCATGACGGAGTCGGTGCGCGGCCAGACGTTCGACACCGGTTATCCGGGGATGCTGCCGGTGGCGATGGGTTACGTGGTGGATGTGGTGCTCGCCCGCGACATGTGGATGCACCGCGTCGACATCTGCCGGGCGACCGGGCGGGCGTTCACCGCGCACGAGCACGATCGCGGCGTGGTCGAGCAGGTCCTGCGGGATCTCGACGATGCGTGGACCGGGCCGCCGCTGGTGCTGGAGCTCACCGGTGTGGTCTCCGGTGGCTGGCAGATCGGGGCGGATGCGCCCGTGGCGACCGTGCGCGGTGATGCCATCGGTGTGCTGCGCATGTTCTCCGGCCGCGTCGAGCCGCAGCCGGACCTGATCGTGGAGCACGGTGACAGCGCGGTGCTGGGCGCGCTTCGCGACGCGCGGGTGCCGTTCTAGTAGGTGCCGGCCAGTGGTGCGCCCACCTGCACGTCGAGGTACGTCACGTGGTCGGCCCCGTCGACGGGGCCCCGGCGCGCGTCGACGATCACGACGGTCCCGGCCACGATCCCGGCGAAGCTGGTTCCGGAGCGGCGGCAGTCCTCGATGCGGTCGGTGACCGCGCCGCGCACTCCCTCGGTCAGGAACGTCAGCCCACGCGGGAACTCCTGGCTGAGCAGATGCCGTTGCCGACCGTCTTCGATCCAGCTGCCGATGCCGAACTGGGCCGAGACGATCTGGTCGCCGCGCAGCGAGACCCGGAAATAACCGTTGGACTGGACGCGGTTGCAGGACTGCTGCGGCGGGTAGTAGCAGTCGTATCCGCCGGCCCGCAGGTCATCGACGGCGGAACTCATCGTCGTCGCGTAGTGCTCGGCGCCGGAGGGCCAGCGGCGAACCGAGGTGTCGCGGGCGGTGACGACCAGCCCGTCCACGGCGGACAGCAGGTAGTCGGCGTGCTCGTCCCGCCATGCCGTCCGCGGCACCTCGGTGGTGTCGCGGCGCTGCGCGCGATCGCGTTCGAATTCGTCGGTCTCCTGCCGGATGCGGTCACCGGCGCCGGGCCAGATCGCGGACAGCACCGGCACCGCGGCGGCCGTGACCTGATCATCGTCGCCGGGGGCCGTGTCGGGCAGCGGGAACCACGCCCACGCGAGCCGGTCGTCGCGGTCCAGGAGGAACTGCGCCACCTGCGGGACGACCGCATCCGTGGCGTCGCGGCGGCCGACCCGGCACCACAGGGCACGCCCGTCCGCGTTGGCCCGGACCTGCACGCAGAACCAGCCGGCGTCGGTCAACGGGCCAGTGACCGACGCGGCGGTGCCGCCGGGCACGATCGGTTCGGCCTTCGAGCTCTCCCCCGCCGCGTCGTGTTCGTACACCCCGGCCGGCGGCAACGCGGGCGGCTCGGCCGGCACGGTGCACCCGGTCAACGCGACCGCGCCCAGCATGAGGCCCAGCCAGGGCGCGGCGAGCGTGCGTGATCGGCGCATGGGCTCATCCAAGCAGGCGGCAGAGCCCGTCTGGAGAAATGGTCGGGCTGCTGCGCGCAGCGACTAGAGTGGTCGTCGTGCTTTGACGTGTTCGCGGCCCGCCCCGGACTCCTTCGTCCACGTGTTCACCGATGACGAAGGAGTGTTTCGACGATGTCTTCTGCTGTGGTGGTTCCGGCCGCGCTCGCGGCGACCCACCGCGCCAGCTCCCGCGGATCCGGCTGGATCGATAGGCTTCCCGCGCTGGCCGAGCAGCGACTGGCGGCGTGGCGGCTGCGCCCGGATGGCGCCGCCCGGCACGGCATGGTGGCACTGGTGCTGCCGGTCGTGCGCGCCGATGGCAGCACCGCGGTGCTGAAATTGCAGCCGGTCACCGAGGACACCGCCGGTGAGCCGGTGGGGCTGCGGACGTGGGACGGGCGGGGCGCGGTGCGGCTGCTGGAGCACGATCCGGATTCGGGCAGCATGCTGCTGGAACGGCTCGCGACCACCTCGTTGTCCAGTGTGGACGATGATGTGGCGGCGGCGCGGATCCTGGCCGGGCTGCTGGCGCGATTGAGCGCCGTGCCCGCGCCGCCCGGCGTGCGGCGGCTGTCGGACATCGCGGCCACCATGCTCACCAACGTGCCCGCCGCGTGCGCGCGACTGTCCGATCCGGCGCAACGGCGGCTGCTGGCGCACTGCGCGGGCGTGGTCGAGGAGTTGCGCGGCGAGGCGGGCGACCGGCTGCTGCACTGGGACCTGCATTACGACAACGTGCTTGCCGCGCAACGGGAACCGTGGCTGGCCATCGACCCGCAGCCGCTGGCCGGTGACCCGTGCTTCGAACTGATGCCGGCGTTGCACAACCGGTGGGACGACGTGGTGGCCACCGGCGACGTGGCCGCGGCGGTGCGGCGGCGCTTCGAAGCGATGATCGAGGTGATGGGCCTGGATCGGCAGCGCGCGGCGGGCTGGACGCTGGGGCGGGCGCTGCAGAACTGCCTGTGGGACATCGAGGACGGCGAAACCGAGCTGAACGACGTGCAGGTCGCCGTCGCCGAGGCGCTGATCGGCTGGGGACCGTGACCATCCGGGCGGACCGGATCAGCCACTGTGGACAACCGGTCGAGCGGTGTTCACCGCCGGGCTTCCGCGCGGGTCAGGGGGCGGCGAGCAGGAACCTGCCGATGACGGCCCGGCTCGTCCCGGGCCGGACTGGAAGCGCTTGCGCCGGGCGTGGACGTGCCCACGGGCACGGTGCGGATCGGTTCGGGAAGCCACGCACCGACGTAGTCCTCACATCGCCGCCGCGCAGCTGGTTCAGCGACTGCCGGGTGACGACCTGCGCGAGGTAGGCGCGCGGGTTCGCCACGTCACGCAGGCGCCCAGCCATCGCACATCTCCTCTCGCTGCGGTGCTGCCAATCCCTGGGACACCGCGCGAGGTCCGGCCGTGACACGAGGCCGCTGCACGCTGGGCCACACCCGGTTCAGGCTCGCTGCCGGGCGAGTCCGGCCAGCGCGGTGACCGTCTTCCAGTTGCGGGCGGTGACGCCGACCCCGAGCCGCTTCTCCAGGTAGACGGCGGTGAGCTTGCTCCGGCCCGCTCCGGCCGGGAAGTGCAGGTAGAGCTCGCGTCCGGCCAGGTGGAGTTCTTCGGGCGCGCCGTCGGGCACGGTCAGTTGCGCGGCCCGGCCGGCGTCGGGTTCGGCGGTCAGGAACCCGACGTGCAGCTTGGCGTGGTCGGGCTGCACTTCCTGGAAGGGGTGGTGCGCGGCGATGCCGGTGATCTCGGTGCCGGTGCGCCCCAGGACCTGGGTGTCCACGCCGAGTTCGACGGCCAGCCGCTGCCGCAGGTCCGCCGACAGCGCCTCGGGGTCGGTGCGACCGGAGGTGAAGACGACGTTGCCGCTCTGCAGGTACGTCGCGACGTCACCGTGCCCGGCCGCGGTGACCAGGTCGCGGAGGTCGGCCATGGCAACGCGGCCGCGGCCGGCGAGGTTCACGGCGCGCAGCAGTGCGATGTAGGTGTGCACGACGGGAATCGTGCCATCCTCCGGCGGGTTCCGACGGGCCTGCTCCTAAGATGATCACCCATGGTCGTCCCTTCCTCAGCCCCGCTCCCGGTCGTCACGATCGGGGACATCGTGTGCACCCCGACAGAGGTCATGACGCCCTCGGGAACGGCACCGGTGGGCGAGGTGGCGTGGACGTTCACCGACATGAGCCGCACGACCCGCACGATCCCGGCGTGGGCGATCGTGCTGTGCGTGCTGTTCATCTTCTTCTGCTTCCTGGGGCTGTTGTTCCTGCTTGCGAAGGAGGAACGCACCGAGGGATGGGTGCAGGTCGGCGTGCAGGGGCCGCGGCTGCTGCACTTCACGCAGATCGCGGTGACCTCGCCGATGGCGGTCGCCGACCTCAACGCGCGCGTGAACACGGCGCGGGCGGTGTCGTTCCAGGCAGGGCAGCAGTCCAACTAACGCCCGAAACGAAGCCGACGAGGCAGGCGCCGGATGGTGGTACTGGCCCAACGCCCCCGGCAACTGGACCCCTACGCCCCCGACGGCGGCTGGGCACCCCTCGTCGACCGCCTCGCCCGCACCAACGACGGCTGACACCGCCGAGGCACGTCACCCACGCGCCTCGGCAACCGCCTCCGCCGCCGAAGCCCGGCACACGAACCGCTCGCGCAACCGGGTGATCGTCAACAACCGCAACACCGCACCATGACCAGGAACCACGAACAAACTGGTCCGGCGATGCTCGGCACGACGCTGCGCGTGCAACAACAACTCGATCGCCGCACTGCTGGCGAACGACACCTCCGAAACATCCAGCACGATTGCCTGCAACGCAGCAGCCGTCAGCCGCTGCCGGATCAACTCCGTGAGCCTGGGCACCGTGGCCAGATCGATCTCACCACCGATGCGCACCACCACAACACCCGGCACAGGCCACTCCACGGCCAGCCGCAACGCGGACGTGCACATCGAATGCCCGACGACCGGATCGTCGGACGCGCGCGGCGCGACGATCTCATGGCCCACGCCCACCCACGCGGCCGAAGACATCCCGGATCTGGAGACGATCACGCTACCTCCCCTGGTTGCGTATCGACGGTTCGGTTGGCCACGGGACCGGGAACTCGCCGCTGCGCTCAACGCAAGGGGTACGCCGTGGCGGCTGCTCAACCGCACCCCCCACCGTAGGAGCCGCCGCCCGACCCGAACAAGGCTCGCCACGTTCGTGTGACATTCGCTCCCGATCAGGTGGCAGCAAGGCTGCAACGAGCCAAAAAACCGACCAGCCGGGCGACACGCGACCCCGCCGCGAACCAACACCCAATCGCACAGAGTCACCACAGAACATGGCGTTCCGGCACCCGCAACACGCCGGGCTCCTCGCCCGCGCCGACCTCAATGGGCCGCCAACCCCACGGCCCCGCCGTCCACCGGTTCCGCCGCCCCAGCGACCTCACCACCTGGATCGCCACGCTGCACCGCTGACCGCGCTCACCCGAACACGCTGTGCCGCCGAACCGGCTGCGAACCCTCCACCTCGGCACGCTCCACCGGCGCCGCATGCCGGCCACCCGACACCGGCTCCCACACCGAGGTCACCGACAACGACAACTCCCCACCAACGACATCCACCGACACCTGATCACCCGCCGACACCGTCCCCGCCAGCACCATCGACGCCAACCGGTTGTCCAACTCCCGCGCGATCACCCGCCGCAACGGCCGCGCCCCGAACTCCGGCTGATACCCCCGCTCCACCAGCCAATCCAGGCCCGCGTCACCCACCACCAACCGGACGCCCTTCGCCCCCAACTGCGCGCCCGTGCGCTCCAGCAACAACGACGCGATCCGCCGCAACTGCTCCGCCCCCAACGGCCGGAACACCACCACGTCATCGATCCGGTTGATGAACTCCGGACGGAAGAACGCCCGCAACTCCTCCAGCACCACCAACGCCGACTCCCCCGCATCGGCCCCCGCATCCAGCACCCGATCCGCCCCGATGTTCGAGGTCATGATCACCACCACGTTGCGGAAATCCACCAAGCGACCCTGCGAATCGGTCAACCGCCCCGCATCCAACACCTGCAGCAACGTGTTGAACACATCCGGATGCGCCTTCTCCACCTCATCCAGCAACACCACCGAATACGGCTGCCGCCGCACCCGATCCGTCAACTGCCCGGCCTCGCCATAACCCACGTACCCCGGCGGCGCACCCACCAGCCGCGACACCGTGTGCTTCTCCTGGAACTCCCCCATGTCCAACCGCAACAACCGCTGCGCATCACCGAACAACGCGTGCGCCAACGCCCGCGCCAACTCCGTCTTGCCCACACCAGTCGGCCCCAGGAACAAGAAACTCCCGATCGGCCGGTCCGGATCCGCCAAACCAGCCCGAGCCCGCCGCACCGCCTCGGCCACCGACGCCACCGCCGCATCCTGACCGACCACCCGCGACCGCAACTGCTGCTCCAACTCCAGCAACCGCTGCACGTCCTGCGCACTCACGTCCGCCACTGGAATCCCGGTCCGCGACGCCACCACATCCGCCACGTCATCGGCGACCACCGTCGGCTCGAACACCGCCGACTCCCGCACCTCACCACCACGCCGCAACCGCACCCGCGAACACGCCTGGTCCAGCAGATCCACCGCCTTGTCCGGCAAGAACCGATCCGCGATGTAGCGCTGCGACAACTCCGCCGCCGCCGACAACGCACCATCATCGATGCGCACCCGGTGATGCCGCTGGTACTTCTCCCGCAACCCCTCCAGCACCACCACCGTCTCCGCCACCGACGGCTCCCCCACCATGATCGGCGCGAACCGGCGCTCCAACGCCGGATCCTTCTCCACGTGCCGCCGGTACTCCTCCACGGTCGTCGCCCCGATCAACCGCACGTCACCGCGCGCCAACGCCGGCTTGAGCATCGTGCCCGCATCCATCGAACCCTCGCCCGCACCGGCCCCCACGATGCTGTGCACCTCGTCGATGAACACCAGCACGTCCTCCCGATGCGCCCGGATCTCCGCCAGCACATCCCGGAACCGCTGCTCGAACTCACCCCGGTACTTCGCCCCGGCCACCATCCCCGCCAGGTCCAGCGACACCACCCGCATGTCCGCCAACGACCACGGCACCGCGCCCTCGACGATCCGCCGCGCCAGTCCCTCCACGATCGCGGTCTTGCCCACCCCCGGATCCCCCATGAACACCGGGTTGTTCTTCGACCGCCGCCCCAGCACCTCGATCGCCTGCTCGATCTCGGCATCCCGGCCCACCACCGGATCCAGCTTCCCGGCCCGCGCCAGCTCCGTCAGATCCAGCCCGAACTCGTCCAGCCGCGGCGTCACGCTCAACACCGACCGAGCCGCACCCCGATCACCCAACTCGATCGCCCGCGCCAACGCCCTCCCGGCCACCGAATCCGCATCCGCGGCCAATCCCAACACCAGGTGCCGCGCCCCCACCACGTCGACACCCTCGCCCAACGCCTGCTGATAAGCCCCCAGCAACGCCCGCCGGGCCGCCGACGACAGCACCGGCCGGCCCACCGCCCCCGAATCCTGCGCCACCACCGCCGACCGCACCGCGGCCGCCAACTCCTCCACCCGCACCCCGGAGGACACCAGCAACTCCGCCGTCGCCGGCACCTGCGTCACCGCCCACAGCAGATGCGCACCGTCCAGCTCCCGGCTGCCCCAGTCCACAGTGGCCCGAACCGCCTTCGACACCACCTCGTGCGCCTGCGCATCCAGCAACGTGCCCAGCGCCAGACCGCGCTCCGACGCCGAAGCATCTCCCGGTGCCCCCGAGAACACCTCGCTGAACAGCGAATCAAAGGCGGCAGAGGAATCACCGACACTGCCGCGAACCAAAGGGGCCACCTCCACACGCACACGCAGGCCCCGCCTGCAACCGAACTCCAGCAGCAGACCAGCACGCAGCACTCGCACGGCAGGACCGGCGCCCGACCGCCGACCCGCCAACGCGCCCACCAACAGCGCCGCGCTGATCCCCACGACCGCGCCACCGAGCCCGCTCCGCGAAGCGCAGTTCGATCATCGCGGTCGTGATGTTGGCACCAACATACTGAGAGGCCCGCAACAGCCGTGCGGCACCACTACGCTCGCCGCGGCGCAGCACCGACGGTGTTCGCCCGCGCGCCCCGCGTCAGCTCGCGCGCTTCTGCGCCTTCTCGATCGCATCGGCCAACCGGGTCAGCTCCTTGCCGATGTGCGACAAGCGCTCCGACATCACGCTGGCGTGCCCGGACAGCGGGCCGACGTGCCCGGCCGCCCGCAGCCACTCGGTCACTCCGCCGCACCCGACGGCCATGCCCTCGACCGTCAACGAGAACCCGCGCATCACCTGCTCGATCTCCTCGACGCTGTGCGGCACAGCGGGGTCGCGCAGCCGATCGCCCAGCGCGGCGGCGGCCTCGCCCACCTGCCACGCCACCTCGGCCGAATAGCCCGACTCGCCGGAATCGGCACTCCGTCTCGTCCCCGACCGCCGAGGTGGCGTGTGCCTACCCGCCTGCGTCGGCGTGTTGTCGGAATGTCCAGCGGCAGTCATAACGAACCAATCAACCCGAGACGGACACCTAGCTCCACCCCGACGCGCCAGAAGCCCCCCGACCGGTGGCGCAAGTCCACCCGTTTCCCGGTTCTCCGCAGCGCAGGAGTAGGTGCCGCGAGGTTATCGCGTCATGGCCTCGGTTGGTGAAGGTTGGTCCTGAGGATTAATTTTGATCGACACTGAAATCATGAGAAATATCAAACTCAATGCTGTGCTGAGATGGATTCCCGTGCTGGAAAAGCGATTTCTTCCCAGGCGGTGGCCTGCGACCATCGGGCGGTGGAGATCGATTACCGATGGCGGGCCGAGGCCTCCGACGACGAACTCGTGTCCCTGACCCTCTCCCACGGCGGCACGGCCGAGTCCGGCTGGTGGGAGAGGGTCCGCGCGCACAGCCTGGGCTGGGTGACGGCGCGGCCGCCGGGCGGCGCGCTGATCGGCTTCGTGAACGTCGCCTGGGACGGCGGCGACCACGCCTTCCTGCTCGACACGAAGGTCCGCCCAGACCACCAGCACCGCGGCATCGGAACGGAACTCGTGCGGCGCGCGGCGCAGGCCGCCCAGGACGCGGGCTGCACCTGGTTGCACGTCGACTTCGAGCCGCACCTGCGCAGCTTCTACTTCGACGCGTGCGGCTTCCGCCCCACCGACGCGGGCCTGATCCTCCTGGCCGACCGCTGACGGCCGGCAATCCGGATCAGCCGGGCGGCGGCCTGCTCACCTAGCCTGACCACAATGGACAGCCGGGGGTCTCCTGGTCAGGCGCGGGCGGTCACCGGGACGCCGAACCACCGGTCGGCCGCCGCCTGGAGCGCGTCCAGCTCGGTGGCATCCGGGCCAGGTGATGCCGACGCCCACGCCACGTAGCAGTCCGGGCGGAGCAGCAAGGCGGTGGCACCGATGTCGGCGCCGGCGAGCCGCCCGCGGACCACATCCACCTGGTCGGTGCGCCCGGCGAGCGTCCCCGGGGATCCGTCCTCGGTCAGGTCGATCAGCAGCGGGCGCGCGCTGCGGGTCAGCTCCGCCAGCCGCACCGGCCCGGTTTCGGTGTGCAGTTCGAATTCCGGGGCGCACCGGCCGATGAGCGGATGCGCGCCCGTGGCGCCCATGTCGTAGCGGACGTCCGAGCCTGCGGTGAGGTCCGCGAGGCGCTGGACGGTGCCGGGATCGTCGAGCAGCTCGGTGAACAGCTCGCGCAGCGCGGTGACGTCGCTGCCCGGGGCGATCAGCGCGGACTGCGCCTGGGCATAGGTGATCATGCGCCGGGCCGCCTGGCCGCGTTCCGCCTCGTAGCTGTCCAGCAGTCCGGGCGGGGCGTCGCCGCGGAGCTCGGCGGCGAGCTTCCAGCCGAGGTTGATCGCGTCCTGCAGGCCGAGGTTGAGCCCGGGCCCGCCGCCCGCGGTGTAGACGTGCGCGGCGTCGCCGAGCAGGAACACCCGGCGGTCCCGGAACCGGTCGGCCACGCGGGTGTTGCCGCCGCTGCGGCGTCGCAGCACGTGCGGCCCCGCGCCGGTGGGCGGGCCGAGCGGCACGTCTGCGCCCAGGACCCGGCGGGCGCTCTCCCGCAGCTCGTCGAGGGTCATCGGCGCCTCGGTCTCCGGCTCGTCCCACTCGATGGTGCTGATCAGCGGATCCTGCCCCGGCAACGGCGCGTACCCGAAGCCGCCGCGCTCGGTGCGGTGCGGCAGGAACGGCAGGATCGCGCCGCCGCCGGGCACGTTCAGCGCGCCGGTCGCGGGATCCACCCAGTCCGCGGGAACGGTGGCGTTGGCCGTCCGGTTCGTCGTCCGGTCGTAGCTGACGCCGGGGAAACCGATGCCGGCGCGCTTGCGGATCACGCTGTGGGCGCCGTCCGCGCCGACCAGATACCGGGCCCGCAGCCGGTACGGCCCGTCCGGGCCGGTGACCTCCACCTCGACCGCGTCGTCGTCCTGCGACAGGCCGGTGACCTCGTGCCCCCAGCGGATGTCGGTGTCGAGCTCGGCGGCCCGCTGCGCCAGGACTTCCACGATGCGGCGCTGCGGCACGGCCAGGTTGTAGACGGGGCTGTCCGGCAGCAGGCCCAGGTTCAGGCTCATCCCGGCGAACATGAAGTAGGCGGAGTTCGGCAGCGGTGGCCGCGGGCCGCCGCTGAGCGGCTCGTGCAGCCCTCGGCGGTCGACCATCTTCACGACCTGGCCGACGAGGCCGTTGGCCTTGGGCTCGTCGCTGGGCTCGGTCAGGCGTTCCAGCACGATCGGCCGCAGCCCGGCCAGGCCCAGCTCGCAGGCCAGCATGAGCCCGTTCGGGCCGCCGCCGGCGATGGCGACATCGGCGATCATCGGGGGTTGTGCTCCTTCGTCGAAGTGGGCGGAATGGGCCGGATCCGTCCTCATGGGACCGGGAGTCCGGCGGAGATCCGGGCGAACGCCTCGCGCAGCAGCGGCAGGGCGGAGCCGTGCGGGTCTTCGCGCAGCCAGTGCGTCACGGCCGTGGCGCTGCCGGCGCCGACCACGGCGGCGACCAGTTGCGGGTACAGGTCGTGCGCCACATCGGTGCCGGTGCGTTCGGCGATGGCCTTCGCCAGCTCGTCCTGCGCGATCGCGTTCGCCTTGAGGACTTCGCCCTGCACGGCGGGTTCGGCGAGCATGAGCCGCAGGCCGTCGATCCAGCCCTGGTCGTGGGGCTGCCGGTCGTCCGGTGCCGGCGCGAACTGCGCCTGCACCGCGTTGCCGATGGCGTCCCACAGCGGTTCGGCGGCCGGTCGCGCGCGCAGCTCCTCGGCTATCCGCAGGGCGCGTTCGAGGTGGCTGGCGGCGATGGCCTCGGCCTTGCCGGCGAAGTAGTTCCGGAAGGTGCGCGGCGAGACGTCGGCGGCCGCGGCGATGTCGTCCACCGTGACGTCCTGCCATCCGCGTTCGACGGTCAGGCGGATCGCCGCCCGGCTCAACGCGAGGCGTGTCTGGCGCTTCTTGCGCTCCCGCAACCCGATGCGGGCGTCGTCTTCGGCGGTCATGCGGACCACGGTAGCCAAACTTGCCAAATTTGCAAGATTGCCACCTTGGCAAGTTTTACGGTTGGTCGAGCTCCCGCAGGATCTCGAAGATCTCCTCGTCCGTCGTGGCGTTGAAGTCGCGGTACCACTGCCCCACCGCGGCGAAGCCGACCGGCTGCAGCACGCACACCACCACGTCGGCTTCCGCGCGCAGCGCGGTGACCGCGTCCGGCGCCCCCACCGGCACGGCCAGCACCACGCTGCGCGGCGCCGACCCGCGCAGCATCCGCACCGCCGCGCGCGCCGTGGCCCCGGTGGCCAGCCCGTCGTCGACCAGCACCACGTCACGCCCGGCCAACGGCAGCGGTTCGCCGCGCTGGAACAGCTGCTCCCGGCGCCGCGCCTCGGCCCGCTCCCGCTCGCAGGCAGCCCGCAGGGTCCGCTCGTCGAGGTGGAACGAACGCACCAGCTGCTGGTCGTAGCTCGGCGGGCCGTCGGCGGTCACGGCACCGACGGCCAGCTCCGGCTGGCTCGGCGCGCCGATCTTGCGGGCCACGCAGACCCGCAGCGGCGCCTTCAGCATCCGAGCCACCTCGGCGGCCACCGGCACCCCTCCCCTGGCCAGCCCGAGGACCACGGGATCGACCAGCTCAAGCCCGGTCATCCGCTGGGCCAGGACCCGCCCGGCGTGCCGGCGGTCGGCGTAACCGGTGGTGGTTCGATCCGGGAAACCCATGCGAGGCATCGCTCGCCTCCCGTCCGCCGCGCGTTTCGCGCGACAGCACATCGGGGAAACCACTCGCCTCGATGATGCCCGCCCGTCGCCGCCGGGCAAACCTCCTCACGTGCGAAAGCCGGCCACCCTCAGCACCCGGAGCCGGTTCAGCGCGGCCGCCAGCTCGAAGCGCCGCGGCACGGCGAAATCGCCCACGTAGCGCTCGTCGACGGCCAGGACACCGCGTTCGGCGACGTCCGCGGCGAAGGCGTCGAGCACCTCCGCCACGGTGCGGGCGCCGTCGAGCACTCCCCGCCGCGCGCAGCTGACCAGCGCCAGCCCGATCCCGGTGACCTGCGCGGGGTCGACGACCTGCTCCACGCCGCGCAGCTCCACAGTGGATTCACCCAGGGTCAGCGCGTCCACTCCGCGGGCGCGGACCTTCGGTCGTTCGGTGGGGATCGAGCGCGGGTCCACCACGCGGTGCCGGACCTGCGGGAACGCCCCGGCCTCCGAGCGGCGGCCGGTGGGCGCGGCGGCCAACTGCCGGGCGCGCTCGGTGACGTCGCGGGCGTGGTAGGCGTCGAGCATCAGCACCTGATCGGCCACGTCCATGTAGTCCCCGGAGCCGCCCATCACCAGCACCGTCGACACCCCGTGCGCTGCGTGCAGCGGCCGGATCAGGTCGACGAACGGCGTCAGCGGCTCGGACTCCTTGGCGACCAGCGCCTGCATCCGGGCGTCGCGGATCATCAGGTTCGTCGCCGCGGTGTCCTCGTCGACCAGCAGCACCTTCGCCCCCGCCTCCACCGCCTCCACGATCGAGGCGGCCTGCGAGGTCGAGCCGGAGGCGTTGTCGGTGGAGAAGTCGGTGGTGTCGGCGCCGGTGGGCAGGTGCCCGACGAACGGGCTGACGTCCACCCGGTGCACCCGCCGCCCGTCCTCGGCGCGCACCTTGACGGTGTCCTCGCGGCACACCACCAGCTCCCGGCCGTCGCCGGGAACGTGGTCGTAGACGCCGAACTCCAACGCGCGCAGCAGCGTGGACTTGCCGTGGAAGCCGCCGCCGACGATCAGGGTGATCCCCTCGGGCACCCCCATGCCACGCACCCGGCCCCGGTTGGGCAGGTCGACCTCGACGCTCAGCGACTCCGGCGCGGCGAACGGCACCCCGTCGGTCAGCGGCCGCTCGTCGACGCCGCTGCGCCGGGGCAGCATCGCGCCGTCGGCGACGAACGCCACCAGCCCCAGGTCCGGCAGCATCCGCCGCAGCGCATCGGTGTCCTCAATGGAGTCCACGAATTCCCGCAGCCGCCGCTGATCGGCCGTGGCCCAGCGCAGCGCGGCCTCCACCGCGTCGGGCAGCTCGTCGCACAGGGCCTGCTCCGCCTGCCGGCCGTCGATGGTCCGGCCGCGTCCCGGCAGGTCGATCCCCAGGCGCAGCACCACCGCTCCCCCGGCGATCTGGCAGGCGCTGCGGTCCAGCACCTCCTGCCGGCCGGCGTCGACCCGCAACCGGCTGTCGTGGAGCCTGCGGTACACCGCCCGCACCAGGTACCCGGCCAGCGCCCGCGCGCGCACCGGTGTCGACCACAGCTGTTCGGGGAAGCCCGCGACCGCCGGGTCGACCCGGACCTCGCAGCGGCTGGCCGGGGCGAACGGGTCCGGCTGCACGCGCTGGACCTCCAGGGTGAATCCGCCGAAGGACCAGCGGCCGCCCAAGGACTTGTAGCGGCCGTAGCTCGCGCCGTGCATGGCGCGCAGTTCCTGCCGCAGCGCTTGCTCGTCGCCGCGATCACCGCGGGGCCGTTCGTCGCGCCGGCGATCACCCGGTCGCCGGTCCCTGTACCGCCCCGATCCGGGACCGCCCGTTCGCTGTGCCATGCCCGAGACCTACCGGATGCGAGGCCGATTCTCCAATCGGGAGACGTGGATCACGCCGGTTACCACCACAGTGGACGGCGCGTGTCCACATGGGGCAAAACCGGCGAAACGCCGTGGCGGAACTCAGCGGGTCCGCAATGTGCGGGTTATTCTCCGAACGCGCAAGATCCGCACCCCCACCCCGGTCCGAGACCTCGGACGCCCGGTCCCGCTAGACGACGATGCCTTTGCTGGTGAGGAGGCGAGTGCATGCTCCGCAGATTCCGCGGCCCGATCGGCAGCCGCCAAAGGCGACGCCCGGCCCGCGACGTTTCCCGCCGTCCACGTAGGACCGCAGCGCTGCTCGCGGCGATGATCGCGACGGCCGCGCTGGCCGGTGGCACGGCCAACGCCGAGCAGTCGCGCACCGCGCCGCGGCTGAGCCCCGACGATCCCAACGGCGCCTGGGCGGGCTACAGCTTGCCGGGCGGCGAGGACGCCCAAGCGCGTTCCCTCCCCTTCCCCCTCCCGGCCGGTGCGGTGTCCGGATTGGACGTCAGCGGCCACCAGGGCGACGTGGACTGGCCCCGGGTCTGGGCCGACGGCGCCCGGTTCGCCTACGTCAAGGCCACCGAGGGCACCGGTTTCCGCAACGCCCGCTTCGCCCAGCAGTACGACGGTTCCCACGACGTCGGCATGACCCGCGGTTCCTACCACTTCGGGCTGCCGGACCGCTCCACCGGCCGCGACCAGGCCAACTTCTTCGTCGACAACGGCGGCGGCTGGCGCCACGACGGTCGCACCCTGCCGGGGGCGCTGGACATCGAGTACAACCCCTACGGCGAGGCCTGCTACGGCCTGGACCCGGCCGCGATGTCGCGGTGGATCGCCGACTTCAGCAACACCTACCACGCCCGGACCGGGCGCTTCCCGGTCATCTACACCACGACCGACTGGTGGAACCGCTGCACCGCGTCCAATCCGGACTTCGCCCCGAACAACCCGCTGTGGATCGCCCGCTACGGCCCCGACCTCGGTGCGCTGCCGGCCGGCTGGGACTACCAGACCATCTGGCAGAACAACGACAAGGGCATCTTCCCGGGTGGGCAGGACACCTTCAACGGCAACAGCAAGCAGCTCAAGCGATTCATCTCCTGACCGTCCCTCCCGACGGCGATGCGGGCCGCCCCGGAACTTCCGGGGCGGCCCGCATCGTTGGTCGCGCGGTCTACTTGTTCAGCAGATCCGGCGGGATGGGCTGGTCGTTGGCGATCGCGTCGAACATGCGACTCGCTGCCTCGGAGTCCCAGACGATGACCGAACCGCCGTTGGAGTCCTTGCCGAAGCGCCCGAACGGCGCGCTGGTGGTCACGCCCTCGCCGCCGCTGATGTCACCCATCGCCAGGCCCAGCGACGCCAGGTGCCACAGGTGGTCGCTGTCGTTGACCACGAACGTCTTGCTCGCACTGGAGGCCAGCGGGAACAGCCGGAACGGGTTGATCAGCGTCGACGGGCTGGTCGCCTTGTCGACCAGGGCGCCCAGCAGCTTGCGCTGGTTCTCCGCACGCTCCAGGTCACCGCCCTTGAGCGAGTAGCGCGCCCGGACGAAGGCCAGCGCCTGCGGGCCGTCCAGCTCCTGGCAACCGGCCGGCAGGTGCGCGTTCGCCATGTCGTCGTCCATCGGCTCGTCCAGGCAGATCTCGACCCCGCCGACGGCGTTGACCAGGTCGGAGAACCCGCCGAAGCCGATCTCCGCGTAGTGGTCGATGTGCACCCCGGTGGCCTTCTCGACGGTCTCCGCCAGCAGCTGCGGGCCCCCGAAGGAGAACGCCGCGTTGAGCTTGGTCTTGCCGTGACCCGGGATCTCCACGTACGAGTCGCGGGGCAGGCTGATCAGCGCCGGCTGGCCGCCGCCGCTGGGGATGTGCACCAGCATCACGCTGTCGGTGCGCTGTCCGCCGGCGTCGCCGGCCGACAGTTCTTCGCGCTGCGCGTCGTCGAGGCCTTCGCGGCTGTCGGAGCCGACCAGCAGCCAGTTGGAGCCGGACGAGTCCGGGGCCTGCCCGCCGAACGACAGCGCGTCGGTGCGCTGCAGCATGCTGTCGAAGTAGATCACCAGGCCGCCCAGCAGCAGCACCAGCACGACCAGCGTGATGCCGATGCGCCGGCCCCACCGCTTCTGCTTGCGCCTCGGCGGCGGCGACGGTGGCCGATCGTCGTCCATCGGCCGCCGAGGGCCTTGATGAGGCGGAGGGGGCGGCGGCGGACGCCGTCCGGGTGGCGGCCCGCTCGGGGCACCCCGGTAGTAGTCGTACCTCTCGCCGCCGCCTTGCGGTCTCCGGCTCCTCGGCGGTTGCCCCGCCGACCAGTCGCTCATGCACACACCCGCGTCGGTTCGATCCGGCGCGCCCCGCACGCGCCGGGTTTGGCGTGAAGCATCGCAGACGCCCGCTGGGGAATCACCCACCGCTACCGAACGGTGATCGGAGACCACCCGTTTCGGCTGGTGGCGGGCGCGAGGGCGACCTCACAACCCGCCACCACGACCGTGGTGGTCAGCCGTTGACGGCGTCGCGCACCGCTTCCGCCCACAACCCGACGGCGTCGTCGACCTGCTCGGCCGTGACGATCAGCGGCGGGATCATGCGGACCACGTTGCCGTGCGGTCCGCAGGTCAGCAGCAGCAGCCCGCGCTGGGCGGCGGCCTGGTGCGCGCGGGTGGCCGTCTCGGTGTCCGGCGCGCCCTCGGGGGTGCTGAACTCGTTGCCCAGCATCAGGCCCAGCCCGCGCACGTCGCCGATCACCGGGTGTTCGGCGGCGACCTTGCGCAGGCCCTCCTGCAGCCGGGCACCTTGTTCGGCGGCGTTGTCGACGAGCCCCTCGTCCCGCACCACGTCGAGGGTGGCCAGCGCCGCCGCGGCCGCCACCGCGTTGCCGCCGTAGGTGCCGCCCTGCGAGCCGGGCCAGGCCTGGCCCATCAGCGCCTCCGGCGCGGCGATGGCCGACAGCGGGAAGCCGCTGGCCAGGCCCTTGGCGGTGATCAGGATGTCGGGGCGGATGCCGGCGTGGTCGTGGCCCCAGAACCGGCCGGTGCGCCCGACGCCGGTCTGCACCTCGTCGACGATCAGCAGGATGCCGTGCCGGTCGGCGCGTTCCCGCAGGCCGTGGAGGAACTCCGGCGGTGCGGGGATGTAGCCGCCCTCGCCGAGCACCGGTTCGATGATGATCGCGGCGGTGTCGCGCGGCGAGCTGACGGTGACCAGCAGCTGGTCGAACTCGGCCAGCGCGAAGCGCACCGCGTCGGCCTCGCTGCAGCGGTGCCGGTAGGCCTCGGGGAACGGGGTGAACACGACGCCGGGCATCATCGGGCCGATCCCGGCCCGCACCTTCACGCCGGAGCTGGTGAGCGCGCCGGCGCCCATCGTGCGCCCGTGGAAGCCGCCCTGGAAGGCGACGATGTTCTGCCGTCCGGTGGCCTGGCGGGCCAGCCGGACCGCGGCCTCCACCGCTTCGCTGCCGGAGTTGACGTAGAACAGCCGGTCCAGGCCGGCCGGGAGCACCTCGCCGAGCCGCTCGGTCAGCCGCAACAGGGGCCGGTGCATGACGGTCGTGTACTGGCCGTGGATGAGGGTACCCACCTGGCGCTGGGCGGCCTCGACCACGCGCGGGTGGCAGTGTCCCGTGCTGGTGACCCCGATCCCGGCGGTGAAGTCCAGGTAGCGGCGATCCTGCTCGTCGTAGAGGTAGACCCCTTCCCCGCGAGCGGCCAGGACCGGCGTGGCCTGCTTCAGCAACGGCGAGAGCTCAGCCATGATCGACTCCAAGGTTGTGACATGCAAAATGTAGGATTGTTGACAATCTCCGCTGACATGCAACCATCACCGAGCGTCGCTGTCCACCACCCGAGGCAGAAGGGTTCGCCGTTGCCATGACGATTTCAACCGAACAGCACCCCCGAGAGGCCGCCGTCGTCGACGCCGCGCCCAAGCAACTGCTCATCGGCGGCAAATGGCGCGACGCCGAAGGAGACCGCAGCTTCGAGGTCGAAGATCCGTCCACCGGCCGTGCGCTGTGCTCGGTCGCCGACGCCTCCCCGCACGACGGGCTGGCGGCGCTGGCGGCCGCGGCCGACGCCCAGCCGCAGTGGGCCAAGCACCCGCCCCGCGAGCGCGGCGAGATCCTGCGGCGCGCCTTCGAGCTGATCATGCAGCGGCACGAGGACCTCTCGCTGCTGATGACGCTGGAGATGGGCAAGCCGCTGACCGAGTCGCGGGCCGAGGTCACCTACGCGGCGGAGTTCTTCCGCTGGTTCTCCGAGGAGGCCGTGCGCATCGGCGGCGACTACGCGGTGGCGCCCAACGGCAGCGGCCGGTTCCTGGTGATGCGCCAGCCCGTCGGCCCGGCGCTGCTGATCACCCCGTGGAACTTCCCGATGGCGATGGGCACCCGCAAGATCGGCCCGGCCATCGCCGCGGGCTGCACCTCGGTGATCAAGCCGGCGCACCAGACGCCGCTGTCGATGCTGGCGCTGGCCGAGATCCTCATCGAGGCCGGGCTGCCCGACGGCGTCCTCAACGTGGTCACCTCGCGCAGCGCGGGCAAGCTGATGGAGCCGATGATCCGCGACGGCCGTGCCCGCAAGCTGTCGTTCACCGGGTCCACCGCGGTGGGCCGCAAACTCATCGAGCAGTCCGCCGACCAGGTGCTCAAGGTGTCGCTGGAGCTGGGCGGCAACGCGCCGTTCATCGTGTTCGACGACGCCGACCTGGACGCCGCGGTCGACGGCGCGATGCTGGCCAAGATGCGCAACATCGGCGAGGCCTGCACCGCGGCCAACCGGTTCTACGTGCACGCCGACGTCGCCGAGGAGTTCTCCCGGCGGCTGGCCGAGCGGATGAGCGGCCTGCGGGTCGGCCGCGGCGTCACCGACGAGATCCAGGTGGGCCCGCTGATCGACGACGCCCAGCTGGGCAAGGTCACCGAGCTGGTCGCCGACGCGGTGCGGCTCGGCGCGGACGTCGTCACCGGCGGCGCCGGCCGCGACGGCGAGGGCTACTTCTACCAGCCGACCGTGCTGACGAACGTGCCGCTGGAGGCCCGGATGGGCCAGGAGGAGATCTTCGGGCCGGTCGCGCCGATCACCACCTTCACCGACGAGCAGGCCGTCGTCGCCCAGGCCAACGACACCGAGTACGGCCTGGTCAGCTACCTCTACACCCGTGATCTGCAGCGCGGCCTGCGGGTGTCGGAGGCGCTGGAAAGCGGCATGGTGGGCCTCAACCAGGGCATCGTGTCCAACCCGGCGGCGCCCTTCGGCGGCGTGAAGCACTCCGGACTGGGCCGCGAAGGCGGCAAGTTCGGCATCGACGAGTTCCTGGAGACCAAGTACGTCGCCGTCGGCGGCCTCTGACAACAGGATTCGCGGCTCGTCCTGCGCAGCGGGGCGGGGTTCCCTCCACTGTGGAGGGAACCCCGCCCCGCGTCAGGTGCGTCAGCTCGCCATGGAGCCGTTGAGGCGCTCCAGCGCGTCGGTCATGTGCGCCGTCAGCCGCTCCAGCAGCAGCTGCTCGTCGCCCGTCTCGATCGCGTCGACGAGCCCCTTGTGCTCGTCGACCAGCGCCTGCACGTCCGCGTGGTACTTGTCCTGCAGCGCCGTCAGGCACATCCGCTTCTCCACCAGCAGCGTCTGAGCCATCCGCTGCAACCGCGGGCTGCCCGACACCCGCACCAGCGTCTCGTGGAACTCCTGATCGGCGTCGGCCAACTCGATCGAGTCGCCCTTGCCCGCCGCGGCGACCATCCGGCTCTGCGCCGCGGTCAGCTCCGCCACCGCCTCCACCCGGTGGTGGCGGACGATCTGCTCGCACGCGGCGCGCTCCACCGCCAGCCGGGCCAGGTAGATGTCGTGGACGTCCTCGGCGTCCAGCGTCATCACGAACAGCCCGCGGTGCGGTTCACTGCGCAGCAGCCCTTCGGCGACCAGCCGCTGCATGGCCTCCCGCAGCGGCCCCCGGCTGACGCCCAGCCGGGCGGCGAGTTCGGCCTCGCCGAGCTGACTGCCCGGCGGCAGCGACCCGTACATGATCGCCGCCCGCAACTGGTCGGCCACGATCGCCGCGGTCGACTTGCGCTGCACCGGCTCTAACTCACCCGGCTGCTGGTTCTGCTCGTCGGTCCCGAGCACCTGACACCATCTCCTCATTCCGGGGAGGCATCGCGCTCCCCTCCTGTTCCCTCGCGGAACAGCTTTCCCAATCCGTCGTGCGCCGCCCGATCACCGGCCAGCCGCAGCGCCTCCCAGGCGCTGACCTGGTTGGCGGTGAGCACCGGCTTGCCGAGCCGGTCCTCCAGCTCACCCAGCCACGCCGCGGTGTGCAGCGCGGTGTCCGGCATCAGCAGCGCATCGGCCCGGTCGTCGTCGTTGGCCGCCGCGAACTCCAGCACCGCGTCACGGCCGAGCGTGCCCACCTCGGCGGCGGTGATGATGCCCCGGCTGGACAACCTCACCACCTCCAGCCCCGCCGCCTGCAGGAACTCGACGAAACTGGTGGCCACGTCGTCGGGGTAGGTCGCGGCCACCGCCACCCGCCGCAGCCCCAGGGCCGCCGCAGCGTGCACGAACGCGAACGACGTGCTGGACGTCGGCAGCCCCGTGACCGCCTGCAGCTTCTCCACCTGCTCCCGCGCGCCCTGCGGGCCGAAGACGAAGCTGCCACTGGTGCACGCCCAGATCACCGACTGCACGCCGTGCTCCAGCAGCTGCCGCGCACCGTCGGCGAGCACGTCGTCCGAGCCGATGTCCAACAGCGCGTCCACCCGATGCGCGTCCTCGCGCATCAAGGTGTGCACCAGGGGCAGCCGGATACCACCACCGAGCAGCCCTTCGAGCGCCGGGTAGTCGTCCTCGGCGCTGTAGCCGGGGTAGAGAATTCCTGCGGTGAACGGCACCGGTAGCTCCATCCTTAGTCCACATCGTTTCCGACACCACCGCTGCGGATCCGCCGACGCCAACACCGCACAACCGGTCGATTGTTGACAATGTTACCGCAGGGTCCGTCGCGGCTAACCCGTTCTTGATGCGATCGTCACGCGGCCGGCGCGTCCACCACCTGCATCAGCCGCTGTTCCGGGGCCACCGCCTGCAGCCCCATCTCGCGCAGCGCCGCCCAGATCGTGACCTGGTTGGCCGTCAGCACCGGCTTGCCCAACTCCTGCTCCAGCGGCCCGATGATGTCGTAGGTCGGCAGGTTGGTGCAGCTGATGAACATCGCCTCGGCCTCCGGCCGGTCGGCCGAGCGCACGATGTCCACCACCTGCCGGTAGTTGACCTTCCAGATCTGGCCGAGCAGACCCAGGCCGACGCTGGTGACCACGTCGATGCCGTGCTCGTCGAGGAAACCGTGCAACCGCTCGGTCACGCTCTCCACGTACGGCGTGGCGATCGAGATCCGGTCGGCGCCCAGCATCTGCAGGGCCTGCACCAGCGCGCCGGAGGCGGTGACCGCGGCCGGCGCACCGGCCTGCCGCATCACCTCCACCAGCGCGCGCTCCCCCGTCGCCCCGTTCACGAAGCTGCCGGAGGTGCACGCGTAGGCGACCACCTCCGGCTCCGGGACCAGCAGGTCGCGGGTCGCGCCGTGCACCGCCGCCTCGTCGCTGACCAGGCTGGCCTGCTCGACGGTCACCGGCACCGGCACGAACGCCGTGCGCGTCAAGTACAGCGAGACGCCCGCTGGGGTCCACCGCCACAGTTCGCGGTCCAGCGCCAGGTCGAACGGGGCGATCACTCCCACGCCGCGTTGCGGCTCCGGGCCCGATACCGCCCCGAGGAAGTCAGGCGGCATTTGTTCCCCCGTCAACCCTGGTAGCGGTCGTAGCGGAGGGTCTCGCCGACGCTGCCGGAGCGCCAGACGTCGTTGCACGCCTCGGCCATCCGGTCCAGCCCCTCCACGATGGTGGCGTAGACGTTGCCCGGCACCCAGCCCACGTCGCCGTTGAGCAGCAGGTTGTTCCGCCCGTAGAAGATCGCCAGATCGATCACGCCGGGCAGCTCGTGGATGTTCTTCTCCTCCTTGAACTGGCGGTCGAGCATGCCGCCGGGGAAGGAGAAGTACACGACATCGCCTGGGATCGGGGTGACCGTCGGGTTCTCCTGACCGGGTTCGTCGGCCGCGAACCGCGGCACCATCGTGTAGATCTCGTTGCGCGCGTACTTGGCGTGGTGCACCGGCCCGACCTGGGGCAGCGCTTGCCACACGGCTTCACAGGTTCGGGGGGCGTCCTTGTCCAGCAGCTCCGCCACGCAGGACACACCGCGCTTTTCCAGCGTGATCGACAGGTACCTGGGCATCGTGATCTTCCGTTCGCAGGAGTGGGGGACTGTTGACTCATCTCCTCCGGTCCCAACCCCGCCGCGCGTGGTCGGGAATCGCCTCGGCCGCCGAGGGTACCCGTGGATTGTTGACAATCCTACGAACGCTTCATAGCGTGTCAATGCCCCGTGCCGACGCGGTTTTCCCGTTCAGCACGGGCGAAACGAACTCTTAACCCGGCGCGCCCGACGATCACCGCTGCCCGGCCCCCATGCCCCACCGCACCTAAGGTCAGGTCATGATCCACCGCACTCCCACGGTCGTCGTCCTCCACGGCGGGACCCCACCGGCGGAAATGGCCCGCATCCAAGCCCACGCCGAGCTGCGCTACGCCGACGCCGGCCAACTGGCCGACGCGCTGCCCGGCGCAGACGTGCTGTTCGTCTGGGCCTTCCGCTCCGAAGCCGTCACCGACGCCTGGCCCCGCGCCGACGCCCTCCGCTGGGTGCACGCCGCCAGCGCCGGAGTCGACCGCCTGCTGTTCCCCGCGCTGCAGGACTCCGACGTGCTGCTGACCAACTCCCGCGGCGTCTTCGACCGCCCGATGGCCGAATACGTGCTCGCCACCGTGCTCGCCTTCGCCAAGGACCTGCACACCACGCTGCGACTGCAGGACCGCAAGCAGTGGCAGCACCGCGTGACCGAACGCGTCGCGGGCAAATCCGCCCTCGTCGTGGGCACCGGACCGATCGGCCGCGCCATCGCCCGCCAGCTCACCGCCGCCGGGCTCACCGTGTCCGGCGCCGGACGCGTCGGGCGCAGCGACGACCCCGACTTCGGCGACGTGCACGCCTCCAGCGACCTCGCCCACGTCATCGGCGCCTTCGACTACGTCGTGCTCGCCGCCCCGCTGACCGAGCAGACCAAGGGACTCGTCGACGCCGAGGTCCTCGCCCACTGCCGGCCCACCGCGCGGCTGATCAACGTCGGCCGCGGCGAACTCGTCGTCGAAACCGACCTCATCGCCGCCCTGCGATCCGGGCAACTGGGCGGCGCCGCCCTCGACGTCTTCGACACCGAACCACTGCCGGAGACATCGCCGCTGTGGGAGATGCCCAACGTGCTCGTCTCCCCGCACATGTCCGGCGACACCATCGGCTGGGTCGACGAACTCGTCGACCTGTTCCTCGAGAACCTGCGCAGCTACACCGACGGCACGCAGCTGCGCAACGTGGTCGACAAGCAACGGGGTTACATCAGCGGAACGGAGCACTGATGGCGAACACGCACCCGGCCGAACGCACGGTCGCCGACCTCACCGCCACCGAACTGCTCGCCGCCTACGCCGCGGGCGAGCTGTCCCCGGTGGAGGCGACCGAGGCCGCGCTGCGCCGCATCGCCGACGCCGACCCGGCGGTCAACGCCTACTGCCTGGTCGACGCCGACCGCGCGATGGACCAGGCCAGGGCGTCCGAAAAGCGCTGGCACCGCGGCGAACCCGCCGGGCGGCTCGACGGCGTGCCGACCTCGATCAAGGACATCTTCCTCACCGAGCACTGGCCGACGCTGCGCGGCTCCCGAACCATCGACCCGCACCAGAAGTGGACCGCCGACGCACCCTCCGTCGCCCGCCTCCGCGAGCACAACGCCGTGTTCGTCGGCAAGACCACCACACCGGAACTGGCGTGGAAGGGCGTCACCGACAGCCCGCTGCAAGGCATCACCCGCAACCCGTGGGACCCCACCCGCACCGCCGGCGGCTCCAGCGGCGGCGCCGCGGCGGCCGTCGCGCTGGGCATGGCGCCCCTGGCCATCGGCACCGACGGCGGCGGATCCGTGCGCATCCCCGCCGCGTTCTGCGGCATCGTCGCCCTCAAAGCCACCTACGGCCGAATCCCGCACTACCCCGCCAGCCCCTACGGCACCCTCGCCCACGCCGGACCGATGACCGGCACGGTCACCGAGACCGCGCTGATGCTCGACGTGCTGTCCGAACCGGACATCCGCGACTGGTCCGCGCTGGAACCACCGAGCACGTCCTTCCTGGACGGACTCGACTCCGGAGTGCGCGGCCTGCACATCGCGATCAGCCTCGACCTCGGCTTCGACACCCCCGTCGACCCCGAGGTGGCCCGCGCGATCACCGCCGCCGCCCGCACCTTCGAAGAACTCGGCGCCGTCGTCGAGCAGGTCGACCCCGGCATCACCGACCCCGTCGAGGACTTCCACGTGCTGTGGTTCGCCGGTGCCGCCAAGTCCGTCGAACACCTCACCCCCGAACAACGCGAACTGCTCGACCCCGGGCTGCACGAGATCTGCCGGCAAGGCCTCACCTACTCCGCGCAGGACTACCTCGAAGCCACCAACACCCGGATGCTGCTGGGCCAGCGCATGGGCGCCTTCCACCAGACCTACGACCTGCTGCTGACCCCGACCGTGCCGATCCCGGCGTTCGAAGCGGGCCTGGAAGTCCCGCCCGGCTCCCCCCACCCGCGCTGGACCAGCTGGACCCCGTTCACCTACCCGTTCAACATGACCCAGCAGCCGGCCATCAGCGTCCCCTGCGGGAACACCACCGACGGGCTGCCGATCGGCCTGCAGATCATCGGCCCCCGCCACGCCGACGCCAAGGTCCTCCGCGCCGCCCGCGCCTACGAGCAGACCCAGCCCCGGCTCCGCCCGCACACCCCCTGAACCCGCGATCACGCCAACGACAGCATGGTGGCGAAGCCCAGCGCCGTCACCAGCAGAGTGGAACAAGCCGCCAGCGCGAAGGCCTTCGGCCCGTTGCGCAGCAACGCCTTGACCCGCACCCCGAAACCCAGCGCGAACAACGCACCCGCCAGCAGCAGCGTGGTCAGCTGCTTCGCCCCGTCCAGCACCACGACCGGCAGCACATCCACGCTGCGCACCGCCACCGCGACCAGGAAACCGAACACGAACAACGGCATCACCGGCGGACGCTCACCGCCGGCCGCACCACGACGCCGGCGCTCCACCAGGCTCACCGCGGTCACCATCGGGGCCAGCAACACGACCCTGCTCAGCTTGACCACCACCGCGACCGCCACCGCCGCACCGCCCGCCGGCGACGCGGCCGCCACCACCTGCGCCACCTCGTGCACGCTCCCGCCGGCGATCCGGCCGATCTCATCAGCCGACAACCCCATCCCGGCGGCCATCGCGGGCAACGCCAGCATCGTGATCGTCCCGAACACCGTCACCATCGCCACGCTCGTGGCCACGTCCTCATCCTCGCGTTCGACGACGCTCTCCATCGCCGCCACCGCTGACGCACCGCAGATCGAGAACCCCGTCGCCACCAGCACCGACAAACCGCGCGGCACCCGCATCAGCCGGCCGATCAGCAACGTCCCCAGAAACGTCAGCCCCACGATCAGCAACACCGCCACCACGGTGCCCGTCCCCAGCCCCAGCACCTGCGAAACCGACAGCTGCAAACCCAGCAGCACCACCCCGACGCGCAACAGCCTCTTCGTCGCCCACGCGATGCCCGGCCGGGTCGCCTCCGGAAATCCCGGCACGTTCCCGGCCACGATGCCCAGCACCACCGCAGCGGTCAACGCACTCACCGCCGGGAACAACCCGGACACCACCAAGGACACCGCGACCGCCGCGCCGGTCACCACCAGCCCCGGCCACAACGCACCGATACCCGACTGCTGCGAGCTGAACGTCTTCGTCACCCTTACAGGCTCGCCACCCGGCCACCCGCGCAGTAGCCGTGATCTGCACAGGACGTCATAGCCGAAGTGCATGCCCCACCAGCACGGCAGCCGGTGGCCCACCGACACCGCCCGGCCACCGACCTATCCTTGTGGCATGGCCCCGCCCGACCCCGAATCGCTCCGGCTGCTGGTCCTCGTCGGTGAGCTCGGCAGCATCGGAGCCGCCGCGGCCGAACTGCGCATCAGCCAGCCCTCCGCCAGCAAGCGGCTCAGCAGGCTGGAACGCCAGCTCGCCCTCCCGCTGGTGGAACGCACCCGTCAGGGCTGCACGCTCACCCCCGCCGGAACCATGGTCTGCGACTGGGCCAGGCAAGTCCTCGCCCACGTCGACGGCCTGATGAACGGCGTGCGCGCCCTGCGCGCCCAGCACGAAGCCAAGCTCCGCGTCGCCGCCAGCATGACCATCGCCGAATACCTCGCGCCCCGGTGGATCAGCCGGCTCCGCGCCACCCTCCCCGACGTGCCCCTCGAACTCGACGTCGCCAACTCCCTGGCCGTCGCCGAAGCCGTCCGCCACGGCCACGCCGACCTCGGCTTCATCGAAACCCCGGTGCCACCCGAAGGCGTCTCGGTCCGGTTCGTCACCCGCGACCGCATGGTCGTCGTCGCCCCGCCCGAACACCCCTGGGCCAGGCTGCGCCGCCCCCTGACCGCCACCGAGCTCGCCGCCACCCCGCTGATCGTGCGCGAACACGGCTCCGGAACCCGCGAAACCCTCCACCGCGCACTCGTCGGAGTCGGCGCCGAGCCCGTCACCCCGCTGCTCGAACTCCGCTCCACCACCGCCGTGCGCAACTCCGTCGTCGCCGGCGCCGGCCCCGCGGTCCTCAGCGTCCTCGCCGTCGCCACCGACCTAGCCGAACAACGCCTCGTCGACGTGCCCGCCACGGGCCTCGACCTGCACCGACCGCTGCACGCGGTCTGGCGCGCCGGACTCCAGCTCACCGGCCCGGCCGCCGCCTTGCTGGCCATCGCCATGCGCACCCCGGAAACCGACTCCGCCGGCTGACAGCCCGCCACAGCGCCCGCCTTGGCTGTGATGGCCTGGAATGTTGCAGGTCAAGCCCCTAAACGAGTCCTCCGCAGGCCCTACTCCTCGTCCCAGGCCGACATCACGTGCTTGATCCGGCTGTACTCCTCCAGCCCGTAGCGGCCGAAGTCCCGCGCCGACGCCGAATGCTTGAACCCGCTGTGCGGCATCTCCGCCACGAACGGGTGGTGCGTGTTGATCCACACCGTCCCGGCCTGCATCCGCCGCGACACCCGCATCGCCCGCGCGTGATCACGCGTCCAGATGCTCGACACCAACCCGTAGCGCACCCCGTTGGCCAGCTCCACGGCCTCCTGCTCGCTGTCGAAGCGCTGCACCGTCAGCACCGGCCCCAGCACCTCGTTCTGCACCAGCTCGTCGTCCTGCTCCACCCCGGCGACCACCGTCGCCTCGTGGAAGAACCCCCGCTCCCCCTTGCGCCGCCCACCCGCGACGATCCGCGCGTGCTCCGGCAGCCGCTCCAGATGCGCCTGCACCAACTCCAACTGCCCCAGGCTGTTCAACGGCCCGAACGCCGCATCCGGATCCTGCGGCGGCCCCGGCCGCATCGCCTCTGCCCACTCCGCCAACGCCGCCACCAGCTCGTCGAACACCTCCGGACCCGCCAGCACCCGGCTCGCCGCCGTGCAGCTCTGCCCCGCATTCCCGAACGCCGCCGCGGCGATCCGCCGCGCCGCCCGCGGCACGTCCGCATCGTCGAACACCACCGCCGGCGCCTTCCCACCCAGCTGCAGGTGCGCCCGCTTGAGATCGGCCGCCACCGAACCCGCGACCTCCATCCCGGACCGCACCGTGCCGGTGATCGAGAACATCCCGGGCACCTCGTGCGCCACCATCGCCCGGCCGCTGTCGCGATCCCCGCAGATCAGGTTCAACGCCCCGGCCGGCAGGAAACCGCTCGCGATCTCCACCATCAACGCCGTGCTCACCGGCGTCGTCTCGGCCGGCTTGAGCACCACGGTGTTCCCCGCCGCCAACGCCGGCGCGAACTTCGCCGCCGCCAGCAGCAACGGATGCGTCCACGACGTGACCTGGGCGCACACGCCGATCGGCTCCCGCCGCGAGAACGACGTGTGCCCCGGCTGGTACTCACCGCCCGCGCCGTCCTCCTGCACCCGCGCGGCCCCCGCGTAGAAGCGGATCAGGTCCACCGCCAACGGCAGCTCGTCATCGCGCACCACCGACCAGGGCTTGCCGGTGTTGCGGCACTCCGCGACCACCAGCTCGTCGGCCCGGTCCTCGATCGCGTCGGCGACGTCCAGCAACACCTGCTGCCGCTGCCGAGGCGTCGCTTGCGACCAGGACTCGAACGCCGACGCGGCGACCGCCATCACCGCGTCCACATCCATCCACCTCGTCAGCGGAGCGGTGCCGTATTCCTCGCCGGTGCTCGGATCCACCAGCGGCAACGTCTCTCCGGCCAGGGTGTCGGCGGGCTCGCCGCCGACGAAGTTGTGCAGTTCCAGCGCCGCGGTCAACAAGGGCCTCCATCGCTGAGCCCGACCGTCGGTGGCCGGTCGGTGCCACGTCCGCCCACCGACCCTAGCTCCCCCGCCGGGCGCGTGTAGGCGGCGCGCCGAGTCAGCCTGCCTTCACCGGACGCCGCAACCACTGCGCCAGGGTGCCGACCGCCATCAGCACCAGCACCGGGGCGAACGCCCAGCGGTACGCCTGCGCCGCGGGCAGCTGCGACACCGCCTGCAGCACCGCACCCACCAGCAGCTGGACCAGCACGGCCGCGGAGAACCCGCCCATGTTGACCACGCCCGACGCGGTCCCGGAACGGTGTGCCGCGTTGGCCATCCGCGCCCCATCGAAGGCCAGCATGGCCCCGCCGCCGCCGACACCGACGAGCACCAGCGCCACCACCAGCACCGGCATCGGCAACGTCCCCGGCCAGCCGACCAGCACCGCCCACACCAGCACCACGACTGACGACAGGCCCAGGGTGAACCGATCGCGCCGCTGCGGGCGGCCGGAGATGTACTGGCCCGCGAACCACGAGCCCGCGATGAACCCCAACACGCTGAGCATCAGCAGCGAGCCGACCTCGGCCTGGCCGTGCCCCTGCGACTTCGTCAGCCACGGCCCGCCCCACAGCGTCGTCACCGCCAGGAACTGCGACATCAGCACGAAGTGCACCCAGAAGGAGTGCTTGGTGCCGCGCTGCGCGACCACGTGGCGCAACGTGTGCCAGACCCGCTCCGGCGACTCGGGCGCTTCGTGCTCCGGCCGGGCGTTCGCGGGTTGGTCCCGGATCGCCAGCCCCGCGACCACCGCGAGCACGACCGTCAGCCCGGCCGCGCCGAGGAACGTCGGCACCCAGCCCACGCTGTGCAGCGCGAGGCCAAGCGGCAGCGTCGAGACGACCTGGCCCAGGCCACCCGCGAGCCCGGTCAGGGCCGCGACCTTGCCGAACCGGTGCGGCGGGAACCAGTGCGCCGCCAGCCGCAGCACGTTGGTGAACATGAACGCGTCGCCGAAGCCGATGAGCATGCGGCCGGCGATCCCGCCGATGATCGACCCGGTGAGCGCGAACACCGCCGACCCGACGGCCATCGCGACCATGCCGCCGGTGATCACCTTCCGCGGCCCGAGCCGGTCGGCCAGCAGTCCGGACGGCACCTGCAGGACCAGGTAGACACCGAGCTGCAGCGCGGAGAACAGCGCCAGGACCGCGGGTCCGGTTTCGAAGCGCTGCAGCGCTTCCGGCGCCGCCACGCCGAGGCTGGCGCGGTGGAAAAGCGCCGCGCAGTAGCAGAGCGCGCCGACTCCCCACACCAGCCACGCCACCCTCGACGAGCTGGGGCGATCACCCTGCTCCCTGGCGGGTGGCGCGGTCATGACGGTCTCGGACACCGGAAACTCCTCCCCTGGAAAATCTTGTATTCACCATAGATACAAGTTGGGTGGAAGTACGATGACCTCGTGTCGAGCGCAACACCACGCGAAGCCGTGTCCTCCGCCACTCCCGCCGCAGCCGAGCTCCCCGCCGCGGACCGCGCCTACCACCACGTCAAGGCCGGCCTGCTGGACGGCAGCTACCCCGACGGCGAGCTGCTGTCCGAGGGCGAAGTCGCGAACGCGCTGCAGATGTCGCGCACCCCGGTGCGCGAGGCGTTCCTGCGACTGCAGACCGAAGGATTCCTGCGGCTGTACCCGAAGCGCGGCGCGCTGGTCGTGCCGGTGACCCCCACCGAGGCGCGAGCCGTCGTCGAGGCCCGGCTGGCGCTGGAGAGCTTCGCCATCGACAAGCTCGCCATGCAGGGCCGCGAGGCGATGACCGCCGTCGGTGAGCAACTGGCCGCGCACCCGGCCTGCGACGCCGCCGATCTCAGCGACGCCGAGATGCACGAGACCGACCGCGCGTTCCACGCGACGCTGGTGGCCTCGGCGGGCAACCCCGTGGTCGCCGACCTCTACAACGCCCTGCGCGACAAGCAGATGCGGATCACGGCCATGGCCCGCACCCACGCCGTGCGCCCTCGCATCACCCAGCAGCACGCGCACCTCGCGGACGCGCTCCGCGACGGCGACCCCGAGCTGGCCAAGTCCCGGCTGCGCGAGCACCTCCTGGGCACGGTCCGCGCGTTCGGCGTGGCAGGCGGCCCCTACCTCGATCCGGATTCGGACGTCTGACGCCGTTTTTGAACGATGGGCCGGTGTGGTCAGCGGCCCATCGGAGGATTAATTTCGATCAACACTGAAGTGATTGTGGCTATAAAATTACTGCGTCGGGCCGAGTCGAGGCCCGACCCGACGCAGGTCTACGCCACGCAGAACTCGTTGCCTTCGGGGTCCTGCATGATCCACCAGTGCCCGGCGGGCCCCTGGTCGAACTCGCGGACGCGGGTCGCCCCCAGTCCTTCCAGCCGGGCCACCAGCTCCTCGCGTCCACCGCGCTCGCTGTGGACGTCGACGTGCAGGCGGTTCTTGCCGGTTTTGCCCTCGGGCACGTCCTGGAAGAGCAGTCGTCGGCCGCGGCCGACGCCGCTGGCCTCGTCGAACGGGTCCTCGGGGTGGCGGACTGCGGCGTAGCCGCGGAAGTTCTTGCGGCCGCGATGCTCGACGACCGCCTCCTCGCCGATGTGGCCGGCGGCCAGCAGCTGCTCGATGAGCGCGCTGGGGTCTTCCACCTCGTAGCCCAGGGCCTCGGCCCAGAAGTCCGCGAGGACGGGTGCGTTAGTGCTGTCGATGACCAGCTTCCAGCTCAATGCCATGTAACCAGTTATATCGGTTACCTGGATTCCGCGCCAACCGGCGGGCCGCACTCCCCTAGCGGTTCCGGCCGCTCGCCGCGGCGTCGTAGCGGCGGGCGAGGCGCGCGAAGGCGTCCTTGAGCTCGGTCGGCCCGACGACCTCGATGTCCGCGTCGAACCTGCCGATGGTGGCGGCCAGGCCGGGCCACGACCAGGAGCCGAGGACGAGCCGGCAGCGGTCCGGGCCGAGCTCCTCGACCACGCCGTCCCGGACGTAGGGGGACACCGCGCCGGCGGGCACGTCGAGGATCACCTCCCCGCGGCAGGGCCAGTCGCCGGAGCCGTCGAAGCCCCGGAACCTGCCGGAGACGAAGGCGGCCACGTCACCTCCCGGCAGCTCGCGCGGGACGAAGCGGGGTCCCGTGGGGATGCGCGGGGTGATCCGGTCCGCGCGGAAGGTGCGCCAGTCCTCGCGGTCGAGATCCCAGGCGACGAGGTACCAGCGCCCACCCCAGGTGACGAGGTGGTGCGGCTGCACCCGGCGCGGCGCACCACCGCTGTCCATCCGCGACGGGGACACGGGCGCGTAGTCGAAGCGCAGCACCTCGCAGGCGTGGACGGCGGCGCTGAGCGCCACGAGCACGCCGCTGTCGACCTGCGGGGGCGGTGCGGTCGCGGGCCGCTCGACGGCGGTGATCTGGAAGGTGTCGATCCGGCGGCGCAGCCGTGCGGGCATGACCTGCCGGACGGTGTTCAGCGCTCGCGACGCGGCTTCCTCGATGCCCGCACCGGCGGTGGCGGCGATCTGGAGCGCGACGGCGAGGGCGATGGCCTGCTCGTCGTCGAACAGCAGCGGCGGGAGTTCCGCGCCCGCGTCCAGCCGGTACCCGCCGTCCGGGCCTTTGGTCGCCACCACGGGATAGCCGAGCTCGCGCAAGCGGTCGACATCGCGGCGCACGGTCCGCTCGCTGACCTCCAGCCGCTCGGCCAGCAGCGCCCCCGGCCAGTCGCGGCGCGCCTGGAGCAGGGAGAGCAGCGACAGCAGTCGCGCGGATGTCTTCGGCATGAACCAATACTGCCCCGAGAAGAGGTCACAACCTGTCCGCTTCTCCTGCGACCGTGGTCTCATGCCGAACGACGAGAACCACCGCACGGGCGTGACCGCCACCCTCGACGACGAGCGGGCCGACCTGCTCACCGCGCTCGCGACCGCACGATCCGCCCTGATCAACACGACGCGCGGGCTCAGCGACGAGCAGGCCGGCGAGCGCCCGACGGCCAGCGCGCTGTGCCTGGGCGGGCTGATCAAGCACGTCGCGTCCATGGAGGAACAGTGGATGCGCTTCGCGCTCGACGGGCCGTCTGCGATGCGCTTCGACCTGCCGGACGGTGTCACCTGGGCGGACATGGCGGCCGGTACCGCACGCGAGATCCCGCAGTGGGCGATCGACCACCAGAACGACTTCCGGATGCTGCCGGGCGAAACGCTGGCCGGGGTCGTCGAGCGCTACGAGCAGGTCGCCGCCCGCAGCGGGGAGATCATCGCCGCCGTGCCCGACCTGTCTGCGACGCACCCGCTACCGGAAGCGCCCTGGAACGAGCCGGCAGCTGTGCGCAGCGTCCGCCGGGTGCTGGTGCACGTCATCGCCGAGACCACCCAGCACGCTGGGCACGCGGACATCCTGCGCGAGACGCTCGACGGCCAGACGGCGAGCTGACCCGGCGGCATCTCGACCAGATCGGGCTTGCACGGAATCGAAAGGAACTGCGTCGCCGTGAAGATGCGCGAGCGCGGGCGGGTTCTCCGCCCCTGCCTAGGCGCCATGATCGACCGAGTCCGGATCATCGGCGAGGTGCCGGCCCGATGACCGTTCTCGACGCCCGGGCGCTCAACCGCGCGACGCTGGCCCGGCAGCTGCTGCTCGATCGCGCCGACATGCCTGCTCTCGACGCCGTCGCCCACCTCGGCGGCTTGCAAGCGCAAGAACCGCAGGAACCGTTCGTCGGACTCTGGTCCCGGCTGCGCGCGTTCGCCCCGGCTGCGCTCTCGGACCTGCTGACGGGGCGGGGTGTGGTGCGGATCCACCTCATGCGCCGCACCGTCCACCTCGTCACCGCCGACGACGCGCTGTCCTGGCGGGCCCGCTACGACGCCATGCTGCGCCAGCGGGTGCTCGGGACCTACCGCCGCGAGCTCGATGGAGTCGATCTCGACGATCTCGCGGCGGCGGGCCGGGCGGTGATGGCTGACGGCGAGCCGCGCTCGATGCCCGAACTCGCGCGGGTTCTCACCGAGCGCTGGCCGACGGCAGGGGTGCGGGCGCTGGGCGAAATGCTGCTCGCCGCCCTCATCCCGGTGGTGCAGCTGCCGCCGCGCGGGCTCTGGCGGGCGAAGGCAGGCGTGCGCAATGCACTGTTCTCCCACTGGCTGGGGCGCGAGATCGACCCGCTGCCCCCGGACGGCGCCGACCCGGTGGGACAGGCGCTGGTGCGGCGTTACCTGGCCGCGTTCGGCCCGGCCTCGTCGGCCGACCTGCGCGCCTGGTGCGGCCTCGCCGGGCTGCCCGCAGCGGTGGCCGCGATGCGCGATGAGCTGGTGGTCCTCCGCGACGAGCGAGGCCGGAAATTGCTGGATCTGCCCGACGCGCCGCGCCCCGACCCCGGCACACCCGCCCCGGTGCGGTTCCTGCCGGCGTTCGACAACGCGGTCCTCGGCTACGACGACCGCAGCCGGATCATCGACGACGCCCATCGCGGCCTGTCGGTCACCGGCGCTCGCTTCGTCCTGGTCGACGGCCGGGTCGCCGCGACCTGGACCGTCGAGGCCGACACCGTGATCGTCACCCCGCTGCGCCGCTTCTCCCAGGCCGACCGCACCGCCGTCGCCGAGCAGGGCCAGGAGCTCGCGTCGTTCCTCTCCGACGACGACAGCGACCGCGTGCAGATCACCTCTCCCCGGTGAACCGGTTCACAGCAGGCGTCGCTGCACGACATCGGCGATCACCGCGGTGACGACCTTGTCGACGGCTCCGGCATCCGGCGATGCCCCACCGGCGAACAGCAGGTGCCCGGCCCCGATCAGCGAGAGCGCGAGCGAGTCGACGTCCGCGTCGGCGGCGATGCGGCCCAGCTCGCGCTCGTCGGCGAGGTAGGAGGCGATCATGGCGCCGGCTTCCGCCAGGAGCGGGAGGCCGTGGGCGAGCCCGCTCCGGCGCAGCCGGGCGCGGAGCTCGTCCCGGAAGACGACGAGGCCGACGATCGCCGACGCGACCGAGTCGAACAGGTCCGTCAGCGCACCGGTGAGGTTGCCCGCGACGGTGCCGGTCCCGGCTGCTGCGCGGAGGCTGGTGGTCTGGGATTCGATCCAGGCGATGCGATCCCGCACGAGCTCGGCGAGGAAGGCGTCGAAGTCGGCGAAGTGCCGGTGCAGGACGCCCTTGGCGCATCCAGCCTCGTCGGTGACCGCCCTGCTGGTCAGCGCGCTCGGCCCGTCCCGCAGCAAGACGCGCTCGGCGGCGTCGAACAGCTGCTGTCGCGCGTCACGAATGTGCACCCCGGTCGGCACCGCGCAATCCCTCCGCAAATCGATGGCCCTGTTGCCCTAGTGGGCACGCGCCCACTAGGGTGGGCACATGCCCACTATACCGTCCGGGGAATCGTCCCCGGCCCATCCCGAGCCGCATCGAGCCCGCAAGATGGCGGAGTCGTTCGGCGTCGACCCCGAGCGCTACGACCAGGCCCGGCCCCACTACCCCGACGCCCTGGTGGAGCGGATCGTCGCCGCCAGCCCCGGCCCCGACGTCCTCGACGTCGGCTGCGGCACCGGCATCGAAGCCCGCCAGTTCCAGGCGGCCGGCTGCGCCGTGCTCGGCGTCGACCCCGACGCGCGGATGGCCGAGTTCGCCCGGCGAACCGGCGTCGAGGTCGAGGTGGCGACCTTCGAGGCGTGGGATCCCGCCGGCCGGACCTTCGACGCGGTCGTCGCCGGCCAGGCCTGGCACTGGGTGGACCCGGTCGCGGGCGCCGCCAAGGCCGCGCGGGTGCTCCGGCCCGGCGGTCGGTTGGCGGTGTTCGCGCACGTCTTCGAGCCCCCTCCCCCGGTGGCGGAGGCCTTCGCCGCGGCCTACCGGCGGGTGGCGCCGGACTCGCCGTTGGCCCTCCGCACCCGATCGGCCAAGCCTGCCCAGGACGTCTACCAGACGATGTTCGCCACCGCCATCGACGGGATCCGGCAGTCGGGCGAGTTCGGCGAGCCGGACCAGTGGCGATTCGACTGGGAGCAGCGCTACACCCGCGAGGAATGGCTGAACCTCCTGCCCACCACCGGCGCCCTCACCCTGCTCCCGCCGGACGAGCTGGCGGAGGTGCTGGACGCCGTCGGGACCGCCATCGACGAGATCGGCGGCGGCTTCACGATGGCGTACACGACGTCGGCGGCCACCGCGGCGCGATCCGGTGCCGCCGACGAGTAGGGCAACGCGGGCGTCAGACCCGGCGTCTAGTCTTCGGGCGTGGCTGAGACGCAGTACGTCAAGGCGAAGCCGCCGCCCCACCTGCGCCCGCTGATCACTGACATGGCGGGATACCGCATCCGCTCGGCGCCCGGCGTGCACCGCGGCCTGCCGTCGCGGAGCTTGACCGTGATCCTCACCCTGGACGAAACGGTCGACATCGCCCCCGATTCGGGGCCAGCGCAGTCCTACACCGCCCTCATCGGCGGGCTGCACCGCAAACCGACCCGGATCACGCACGGCGAACTGCAGCACGGCATCCAGCTGGGCCTGACGCCGCTGGGTGCCCGCGCGCTGCTGGGCATGCCCGCCGGGGAACTCGCCGACACCGGCGTCGACCTCGCCGCGATGCTGGGCGCGGCCGCCACCGAGGAACTCGTCGAGCGGCTGCGCTCCGCGACCACCTGGAGCGATCGCTTCGCCCTCCTCAACGACGCGCTCGCCCGGCTCGCGGCCCCGGCCGCGCTCCCCTCCCCCGAGCTCGGCTGGATCTGGCGGCGGATGACCGAGACGCACGGACACGCTCCCGTCGCGTCCCTGGCCGCCGACGTCGGCTGGAGCCGCCAGCACCTCGGCTCGCGGTTCCGCCGCGAGTTCGGCCTGCCGCCCAAGCTGATCAGCCGGGTGATGCGGCTCGAACAGGCGCGCGGCCGGTTGATCAGCGGCGCCCGCGGCAGCCTCGCCGACGTCGCCGCCGACTGCGGCTACTCCGACCAGGCCCACTTCAACCGCGACTGGCTGGAGTTCACCGGCGTGCCGCCGTCGCGGTGGATGGCCGAGGAGCTTCCATTCGTCCAAGGCGCGACGCACCTCGCCGACGCATCCTGAGGCCATGACGACGAACGCGACGCGAACCGGCATCTGGCCGCTGATCCCCTACACCGACAAGAAGGCCGCCATCCGCTTCCTGGTCGAGGCCTTCGGCTTCGAGGAAACCCTGATCGTGCCCGGCGACGACGGCGAGATCGTGCACGTGGAACTCGGCTGGCCGCACGGCGGCGGCATCATGTTCGGCACCTGCGACCAGGCGAGCCCGTTCGCCAAGCCGCGGGGCTCTGGCACCGCCTACGTGGTCACCGACGATCCCGACGCGCTGTTCGAGCGCGCCGTCGCGGCCGGGGCGGAGGTCGTCCTCGAACCGTCCGATCAGGACTACGGCTCACGGGACTTCGTCGTCCGCGACCCGGAAGGCAACACCTGGAGCTTCGGGACCTACGCGGGCAGCTGAACGAGAAGGGCCCGGCGGGAACCACGTTCCGCCGGGCCCTTCTCCTGACTTCAGCTCAGCCCTGCTGCTCCGGCTGCTCCGGCAGCGCACGGGTGCCCAGATCCGTCGCGCTGGGCACCTCCTTGCGGGCCACCGCCTCGGCCGCCCGGACGGCCTCCGCGACCTCCGGCGTGGTCGAGGTGTCGAACCAGGACTTGACCGAGTCCTCCTCCTCTTCCGGCGCGCCGGTCGGCGGCTCCTCCTTCGGCGGCTCGTAGCGGAACACGCCGTCCTCGCCGGGCGCGCCGAGCATCCGCGCGAAGCCCTCCAGGGACTTGCCGAACTCGCTGGGCACCAGCCACACCTTGTTCGCGTCGCCCTGCGCCATCTGCGGCAGCGTCTGCAGGTACTGGTAGGCCAGCAGCTCCGGCGTCGGCTTGCCGCGCTTGACGGCCGCGAAGACCTTCTCGATCGCCTTCGCCTGGCCCTGCGCCTGCAGGTACCGGCTGGCCCGCTCGCCCTGCGCCCGCAGGATGCTGGACTGGCGGTCCGCCTCGGCGGCCAGGATCGCCGCCTGCTTCTGCCCCTCGGCCGCGAGTATCGAGGCCTGCTTCTGGCCCTCGGCGGTCTTGATCGCCGACTCCCGCGCGCCTTCGGCGTTGAGGATCATCGCGCGCTTCTCCCGGTCGGCGCGCATCTGCTTCTCCATCGAGTCCTGGATGGACGGCGGCGGGTCGATCGCCTTGAGCTCGACCCGCGCGACCCGGATGCCCCAGCGCCCGGTCTCCTGGTCCAGCACCCCGCGCAGCTGCGTGTTGATCGCGTCCCGCGAGGTCAGCGTCTCCTCCAGGCTCATCGCGCCGACCACGTTGCGCAGCGTCGTGGTCGTCAGCTGCTCCACCGCGATGATGTAGTTGGAGATCTCGTACACCGCGGAGCGCGAGTCGGTGACCTGGAAGTACACCACGGTGTCGATGGACACCGTCAGGTTGTCCTGGGTGATCACCGGCTGCGGCGGGAACGAGACGACCTGCTCGCGCAGGTCGATCCGGGCGCGCACCCGGTCGAAGAACGGCACCAGGAAGTTCAGCCCCGGCTCGGCCACCGACCGGAACTTCCCGAGCCGTTCGATCACCGCCGACTGGGCCTGCGGCACGACCATCACCGACTTGACGGCGATGATCAGCACCAGCAGCACCACGACCACTAGCACGATCAGTCCGGTCATGCGTACATCAATCTCCTCACGGCTCGGCCCACACGACGGCGGTCGCGCCCGCGATCTCCATCACGGTGACCGTCTGGCCCGCCTCGATAACCTGGGTTTCGTCGAACGCCCGCGCCGACCACAGCGCCCCCTCGATGCGCACCTGACCACCGTGCGCGTCCACAGTGGATTCCACCAGCGCGTGCTTGCCGACCAAGGCGTCCACATTGGTCTTGAGCTCGTGCGGCAGTCGCAGCCGCCGCTTCAACGCGGGCCGCGCCAGGAAGACCAACCCCAGCCCCAGCACCGCGAACACCACCGCGTCCACCGGCAGCGGCGCCCCCAGCGCCGAAGCGCCGGCGGCACCCAGCGCCGCGGCGCCGAGCATCACCAGGACGAATTCCCCGGAAAGCACCTCGGCACCGATCAGCAGTACCCCGGCGATGAGCCAAAGCAGCGCAGGCGTCATATCACCCATGGTGACAGACGCCGCGAGAGCGGGAATGGACGAATCTCGCGACGTGATCAACGCGTGATGTCGCCGGCCGCGCTCGGCTCAGCTCGGCTCGGTGACGAAGTCGATGAGCCGCTCGACCGCGCCGAGCAGCGGCGTCTCGACGTCCCGGAAGCCCGACACCGCCGACAGGACCCGCCGCCACCCGGCGGCCGGTTCGCCCCAGCCCAGCTCGGCGCAGACGCCCTGCTTCCAGTCCGTCCCGCGCGGCACCCGCGGCCAGCCGGGGATGCCCAGCACCTGGGGCTTGACCGCCTCCCAGATGTCGACGAACGGGTGGCCGGTGATCAGCACGTCCGGGTCGTCGATGCCCTCGACGAGGCGGGACTCCTTGCTGCCGGGCACCAGGTGGTCCACCAGCACGCCGACCCGCCGACCCGGCTCCGGTGCGAACTCCGCCAGCAGCCCGGGCAGGTCGTCGACGCCGTGCAGCGGCTCCACGACCACGCCCTCCACCCGCAGATCGTGCCCCCAGATCCGCTCGACGAGCTCGGCGTCGTGCTGCCCCTCCACCCAGATCCGGCTGCCGCGCGCGGTGCGCGCCCGCAGTCCTTCGACGCGCACCGACCCGGATGCCGACCGCTTCGGCTTCGCGGGCGCGCCGCCGCGCACCGGCACCAGCGTCGCCGGCTTCCCCTCGAACAGGAACGCGGCCGGCCGCATCGGGAACAACCGCTGCTTGCCGTGCCGGTCCTCCAGCACGACGGTGTCCTTCTCCACCCGCAGCACCGCGCCGCAGAACCCGCTGGCCGGGTCCTCGACGACCAGGCCGGGTTCGGCGGGGATCTCGGGCACCTCCCGCCGCCGCGGGCCCGCGAGGATGTCCTTGCCGTAGTTGACCGAACGCACGGGACGTCACGTTAATCCGATCGGGGACAACGTGGTCGGCGGCGCGCCGCCGAAGCGCAGATCACAGTCGCAGCCCCCGGGAAGACACGCCCCGGATCCGGTCCGTACCCTCTCTCGACGTGCCTTGCCCAAGCGCCACGATGGTTGTCTGGACGTCCGCCTGGCTGCACGGTGCAGCCGCCTCGGACGACGTGCTCGATGCCCTGCAGACCTGGGCCGAGTCGCAGGAAGTGCTCGCCGCCGACGAGGAACTGGCCGCGCGGCTGGACCTCCCCGGCCCGCAGGAGACCCCGGCCGGTCCGGCGCTGCTGCTGGCCGCGCTGCGCAAAGCCGGCGCCGGCGACGGCCAGCTGGTGCTGCCGGTGCCCGGTGATGTCCGCGGTCTCGGTGGTGCGAGCCCGTTCGCGAAGCTGGCCATGCGCGGCGGCGAGGCCGTCGTGCTGCCGCAGGCCGGGATAGGCCTGGTCCCCCAGCGCATCGCCGAAGGAATCCTGCGCTGGACGGTGTTCGGCATCGAGGACCTGCCGCCGGCCGAGCACCTGCCGATCGGCGAGGCCGAGCACGGCATGGCCTCGGCGATGCGGGAAGCGGCTACCGCGCTGATCGACCTCGGCGTCGCCAAGCACCGGCCCGGGGTCCGCGAGGAGATCGCCCAGACCATCTCGGCCCGCCCGGTGCCGCCGTGGCCCGAGGGCGTGCCGCAGCGCACCCTGCGCATCCTGCAGCGAGCCACCGAGGTGGAGGCGATCCTGTGGGTCGCCACCGACGACGCCCCCGGCGGCGCCCTGTCGGCTTCGGCGATCCGCGGCCGCACGGAGGCCCTGCGCCCGCTGTTCGACGCGGTCCGGGCGGCCCGCCGCGCGTCGGTCGCCGAAATGGTCCGCGTCCTCGGCGACCACGCGGAAAAGTCCTGAACATGACGATGGGGGTCACCTTCGCCTGAAGGTGACCCCCATCGTTTCGCCAGGTCCGGGCCTCAGCAGCCCGGGGCGCAGGGTTCGCCGTTGGCGCTGGAGCCCGCCGCCGGCAGCTCGGAGAGCTTGCGGGGCTCGGCTCCGTCGGTGTGCTCCGCGATCAGCTCGACGATCAGCTTCGCGAAGCGCGGGTCCGGCCCCGCCGTCGCCGCGCGGGCGAAGCCCATGCCCAGCTCGGCGGCCTTCTCCGCGGCCTCGTTGTCCAGGTCCCAGATCACCTCGAGGTGGTCGGAGACGAAGCCGATCGGGCTGACCACCACCGCCTGGACGCCCTTGGCGTGCAGGTCGTCGAGGTGGTCGCAGACGTCCGGCTCCAGCCACGGCACCTGCGGCGGGCCCGACCGCGACTGCCACACCAGGTCGTAGGCGTCCACCCCGGCCGCCTCGGCGACCAGCCGCGACGCCTCCGCGACCTGGCGGGAGTACCACTGCGGGCGGCCGTCCGGCCCGTCCTGCGCGTCGGCCTTCAGCGGGATCGAGTGCGCGGTGAACACCAGCCGTGCCTGCTCACGCTGCGCCGGGTCCAGCTCGGCGAACGCGCGGCGCACCGCGTCGGCGTTGGCCTCGATGAACAGCGGGTGGTCGAAGAACTGCCGGATCTTCACCAGTTCCGGCGCCCGGTCGCCGACCGCGGCGCGGGCCCGCGCGATGTCCTCGTGGTACTGCTTGCAGCCCGAGTAACCGCCCCACGCGGACGTGGCGAACACCAGCGCGCGGCGCACCCCGTCGTCGGCCATCTTCGCGACGGTGTCCTCGACCATCGGGTGCCAGTTGCGGTTCCCGAAGTACACCGGCAGCCGGCGGCCCTGCTCGGCGAGCTCGGCCTCCAGCGCGGACATGATGTCCTTGTTGAGCCGGTTGATCGGCGACACCCCGCCGAAGTGGTGGTAGTGCTCGGCGACCTCGTCGAGGCGTTCCGGCGGCACTCCCCTGCCTCTGGTCACGTTCTCCAGGAACGGCCGGACCTCATCCGGGCCTTCGGGCCCACCGAACGACAGGAACAGCAACGCATCAAAGCTCACCCGACCATGATGCCGCCGAGCGGTGAGCGCCCGCAGCCGGGGGCACCGGCTGCGGGCCGCGACAGCCTCAGATGCCGAGGGCGTGCACGCCGCCGTCGACCATGATCATCGAGCCGGTGGTGGCGGGCAGCCAGTCCGACAGCACCGCGCAGACCGACTTGGCCACCGGCGTCGGGTCGTTGACGTCCCAGCCCAGCGGCGCGCGGTCGCCCCAGCCGGCCTCCAGGTCGGCGAAGCCCGGGATCGACTTGGCCGCCATCGTCCGCACCGGCCCGGCCGAGACCAGGTTGACCCGGACGCCCTTCGGCCCCAGCTCGCGCGCCAGGTAGCGGGAGGTCGACTCCAGCGCGGCCTTGGCCACGCCCATCCAGTCGTAGGCGGGCCAGGCGACGCGGGCGTCGAAGTCCATGCCGACGATCGAGGCGCCCTCGGACAGCAGCGGCAGCGTCGCGGTGCTCAGCGACTTGAACGAGTACGCCGAGACCTCCAGCGCCGTCGAGACGTCCGACCACGGCGCGGCCAGGAAGTCCCCGCCCAGGCAGGACGCCGGGGCGAAGCCGATGGAGTGCAGCACGCCGTCGAGCCCGTCGACGTGCTCGCGCACCCGGTCGGCGAGGCTGTCGAGGTGCTCGGCGTTGGTCACGTCCAGCTCCAGCACCGGCGCGGGCTTGGGCAGCCGACCCGCGATGCGCTGCACCAGGCTCATCCGGCCGAATCCGGTGAGCACCACCTCGGCGCCCTGCTCCTGCGCGACCTTGGCCACGTGGAACGCGATCGACGCGTCGGTGATCACACCGGTGACCAGAATCCGCTTGCCTTCGAGCAATCCGCTCACGTATTTCCTCCGCAATGCTTTCGTGAGGCGCCTGGGCACCTGCGACTACCGCCGGGCGCCGCCGCCGGGCGCGAGAAGACCGGATCGTCCACTGCGTCCGTCCACAGTGTTCGTCCGCAGGGGGCCGGGCTCAGTGGCCCATCCCGAGGCCGCCGTCGACCGGGATCACCGCGCCGGTGATGTAGGCCGCGGCGTCGGAGGCCAGCCACTCCACGGTGCCCGCGACCTCCTCGGCGGCGGCGAACCGGGCCAGCGGGATCTGGCCGAAGATCTCCTTCTTCCGCTCCTCGGACAGCGCGTCGGTCATGTCCGTGGTGACGAAGCCGGGCGCCACCACGTTGGCCGTGATGCTGCGCGAACCGAGCTCGCGGGCGATCGAGCGGGCCAGGCCCACCAGGCCCGCCTTGCTCGCCGCGTAGTTGGCCTGCCCGGCCCCGCCGGAGAGCCCGACCACCGACGAGATGAAGATCATCCGGCCCCGGCGGAGGCGCAGCATGCTGCTCGCCGCCCGCTTGGCCACCCGGAAGGAACCGGCCAAGTTGGCGTCGATGACCCGGCCGAACTGGTCCTCGCTCATCCGCAGCAGCAGCGTGTCGTCGGTGATGCCCGCGTTGGCCACCAGCACCTCGACCCGGCCGTGCGCGGCCTCGACCTCGTCGAAGGCCGCGGCCACCTGATCCGGGTCGGTGACGTCGCACTGGACGCCGAACAGCCCTTCCGGGGCACCCGATCCGCGGTGCGTGACCGCGACCTTGTCCCCGGCGGCCTGGAAGGCCTTCGCGATGGCCAACCCGATGCCGCGGTTGCCGCCGGTCACCAGAACGGACCGTGCCACTGTGGATCTCCCCTCGAACAATGCCGCAAGATTCGTTTCAGCCGCGACATTATCCGCTCGTCACCCACGGCCGCTCATCGCCTCCATACAGAAAAAACTGCGCCATGTCGTGGTCCCCCTACAGCGACGGGAGCAGGCACACTGCGCTAGGGAAACGTCGTGGCCTCGGTGCGGGTGGCGGAACCTCGCGGGATTCGCGCGGTCACCACCCGGACTCCGGGGTCTCCGACTTGCGCACGACCGAACGAGGACCGGCCCGATCAGCAACCCGGGAGGCGCTTGCATGGCAACCTCAGCCGACGTCCTGGCCGCCGAACTGCGCGGCGAGCTCTCCGGCCCGGCCCGCTTCGACCCCGGCACCCGCGCGATGTACTCCACCGACGCCTCCAACTACCGCCAGGTGCCGGTCGGCGTCGTGTTCCCGCGCACCGAGGACGACGTGGCTGCGGCGGTCGCCGTCGCGCGGCGCCACGGCGTGCCGGTCACCGGACGCGGCGCAGGCACCAGCATCGCCGGGAACGCCGTGGGGCCCGGCCTGGTGCTCGATTTCTCCCGGCACCTCAACCGGATCCTGGACGTCGACCCCGAGCGCCGGCTGGCCCGCGTGCAGCCGGGCGTCGTGCTGGACTCGCTGCGCGCGGCCGTCGCCGGCCACGGCCTCACCTTCGGGCCGGACCCGTCCACTCACAGCCGCTGCACGCTCGGCGGCATGATCGGCAACAACGCCTGCGGCACGCACTCGGTGGCCTGGGGGAAGACCGTCGACAACGTGCATTCGCTGGACGTGCTGCTCGCCGACGGCACCCGCCTGCAGCTCGGTGAGACCACGCCCGCCGAGCTAGACCGGTTGTGCTCGCGCGGCGACCGGACCGGGCGGCTCTACCAGGAGCTCCGGGCGCTGCGCGACGACACCGGCGACCTGGTCCGGCGCTCGTTCCCGGACCTCGCCCGGCGGGTGTCCGGCTACAACCTGGACCAGCTGCTGCCGGAGAACGGCTTCCACCTGGCCAGGGCGCTGGTCGGCACCGAGGGCAGTTGCGCCGTGGTGCTGGGCGCGACGGTCCAGCTGGTGCCCTCCCCGCCGGCTCGGGCGATGACGGTGCTCGGCTTCCCCGACACCTACGCCGCCGCCGACGAAGTGCCCCGGCTGCGCGGGCTGGACGCCCTGGCCATTGAGGGGCTCAGCGCGGAACTCGTCGACGTCGTGCGGCGGCGCAACCCGGCCTCCCCCGCGCTGCCGCTGCTGCCCGGCGGGCGCAGCTGGCTGCTCGTCGAATCCGGTGGCGCTGATCAGGGCGAGGCCGAGGCGGCGGCGCGACGCATCGCGGCGGCGATGGGCGAGCGCGCGGAGAGCGTGATCCACACCGCTCCGGCGCGGATGGCGGCGCTGTGGAAGATCCGCGAGGAGGGTTCCGGGTACTCGACGCGGATGGCCGGCTCCGAGCGGTGGTCCGGCTGGGAGGACGCCGCGGTGCCGCCCGAGCGGCTGGGCTCCTACCTGCGGGAATTCGACGCGCTGCTGGCCTCCTACGGCCGCCGCGGGGTGACCTACGGCCACTACGGAGACGGCTGCATCCACGTCCGCATCGACTTCGACCTGCTGTCCTCGCCCGGCGCGACCGAATACCGGGACTTCCTGGAGGCGGCCGCGGACCTGGTCGTCGCCCACGGCGGCTCGGTCTCCGGGGAGCACGGCGACGGCCGGGCCCGGTCGGCGCTGCTGGCCCGGATGTACCCGCCCGAGGTGATCAAGGCGTTCGAGCGGTTCAAGGCCGCCTTCGACCCGGACGACCTGCTCAACCCGGGCCAGATCGTGCGCCCGCGCCCGGCCGACGCCGACCTGCGGCTGCTGGTGGCCCCGCCCCGGCTGCCCGGCCGGACCGAGCTGGCGCTGCACGCCGACTCCGGCGACCTGGCCGCCGCGACCCGCCGCTGCGTCGGGATGGGCAAGTGCCTGAACACCACAGGTGGGGTGATGTGTCCGAGCTACCGCGTGACGAAGGAGGAGAAGCACTCCACCCGTGGTAGGGCGCACCTGCTGTTCGAGATGCTGGCCGGTCGCGTCGTCCGCCGCGGCTGGCGCTCGCCGGAGGTCCGGGACGCGCTGGACCTGTGCCTGTCGTGCAAGGGCTGCAAGTCGGACTGCCCGGTCGACGTCGACATGGCGACCTACAAGGCCGAGTTCCTGCACCACCACTACCGGCGCCGCATCCGCCCGGCCGCGCACTACTCGATGGGTTTCCTGCCGTTGTGGCTGGCCGCCGGGCACCGTGCGCCCCGGCTGGCCAACCGGGTCCTGGCCGGCCCACTGGCACCTGCGATCAAGCGGCTCGGCGGGATCGACGCGCGCCGCGAGGTGCCGCAGCTGGCCGCGCGGACACTACAGGCGTGGTGGTCCGGTCGGCGCACGATCTCCGATCCCACCACTCGCGTAGTGCTGTTCCCGGACACCTTCACCAACCACTTCGACCCGCACATCGGCCGCGACGCCGTCGCGGCGCTCGAAGCGCTCGGCCACGCCGTGGAAATGCCGCGCGAACCGGTCTGCTGTGGACTCACCTGGCATTCGACCGGACAGCTGCGCATCGCCCGCGCCGTGACCCGCCGCACCGCACGCCTGCTGCGCCCGCAGCTGGACCGCGGCCTGCCGGTGGTCGGCCTCGAACCCAGCTGCACCGCGTTCCTGCGCAACGATGCGCTCGAACTCGCACCGCACGACCCGGACGTCGCCGCGCTGGCCGCCGCGACCAAGACCTTCGCCGAGCAGGTCGAGCCGACCCGCGCGCGGTGGCAGCGGGAGACCGGGCCGGAGGCGCTGGTGCAGGTCCACTGCCACCAGCACGCCGAACTCGGCTTCGCCGCTGATCAGGCCACATTGGACGCGACCGGAACGCGCGCGCGGGTGCTGGACTCCGGCTGCTGCGGCCTGGCGGGCAACTTCGGCTTCGAACGCGGCCACTACGACGTGTCGATCGCCTGCGCCGAACAGGTCCTGCTCCCGGCCGTGCGAGCGGCCGACTCCGGCACCGAGATCGTGGCCGACGGCTTCAGCTGCCGGACCCAGCTCCGCCAGACCACCGACGCCGAACCAGTCCACCTCGCCAGCCTCGTCGCCCGCGCCCTCGGCGTTCCGTGACCGGGGGTGGCGGATGCGACACGCTCTCCGGGGAATGCGCGGACGGCCACGCCGCGTTGCCCCGGTACGCCCGCAACCGCCCAGGAGGGAAAGCACATGGCAACGGTCGAGCTGACCACCGAGAACTTCGACGAGGTCGTCTCCGGCAACGAGTTCGTGATCATCGACTTCTGGGCCGACTGGTGCGGCCCGTGCAAGATGTTCGCGCCTGTCTTCGAGCGCAGCGCCGATAAGCACGACGACATCGTCTTCGCCAAGGTGGACACCGAAGCCCAGCCGCAACTCGCCGGCGCGTTCGAAGTCCGCTCCATCCCGACGCTGGCGATCGTCCGCGACAACGTCCTGGTCTTCCAGCAGCCCGGCGCCCTGCCGGAGAACGTCTTCGAAGACCTCATCCGCCAGGCCCGCGAACTCGACATGGAAGAAGTCCGCAACAGCGCGAAGGAATGACCAGCATTCGTTGGGCTCGTCTTGCGCAGCGGTGCGGGTAGCGGAACCTCAGGGGCCTTCTCGCTGTGGGATCCCCGACTCATGAGCCAATTCACCACGTCGGGGCTGTCCTCGCGAGAAGACACCTGAGAACCCGCGGCGGTGCCAGTTGCGAGGGTGAGCTAAGCGGCTGCGCCGCTTCAAAGACGCAAGTCGCTAGAAGCCCGGTTCGAAGGACTCCCCGACCGCGGTGTGCAGCACGCCCGGCATCGCGCTGATCTCCTCGACCAGCGCGGCTGCCGGCACCTTCCCGCGCAGCCGCAGCGCGACCATCACCGTCCGCTGCCGCTCGTCGTCGGTGTCCTCGCGCTCGACCTCCAGGTCCATCACCGTCCACCCGCGGCTGGTGCACAGCGTCAACACGCTCCGCAGCACGCCGTACCCGTCGAGGTAGCCGACGCGCAGCACCTGCGGCTCCCGCAACGACTTGCGCATCAACCGCAACAACCGCGGATAGCCCAGCGCCACGAGGAAGTGCACCGCCGTCGTCGCCGCGGCCAGCAGCACCAGTCCGCTGCCGCAGGCCATGCCGATCGCGGCGACCAGCCACACCGTGGCCGCGGTCGTGAGACCGCGCACCGCGTCCCGGCGCACGAAGATCAACCCGCCGCCGATGAACCCGATGCCCGAGACCACCTGCGCCGCCACCCGCGACGGGTCGAACGAGACCCTGTCGAACGCCAGCAGATCACCGAAGCCGTACTTGGACACCAGCACGAACAGCGCCGCTCCGACGCCGACCAGGGCGTGCGTGCGCAGCCCGGCGCTCTTGGCCCGGACCTCCCGCTCCAGCCCGACCAGGCTGGACAGCAGCAGCGCGGTGCCCAGCTCGACGAGCAGCGGAACCTCGCCGAACCCGGCTACTACCGCATCAGACACCCCTGGAACGTAACGCACCGCCGCCGCGCGGTCACGATCAGCTCGCCCGCCGCGGCCGCCGGGCCAGGTAGGCCACCGCCGGCGGCAGGTTGCGCCAGACCGTCCGGCTGATCACCGTCTCCTCGAACTCGGCCCGCAGGTCCGCGAGCTGCCGGCGAGCCGGCGGGGCCCACCGCGTCCAGGTGTAGGCGAACTGCGTGTACGCGCCGCCGGGCGCGAGCGACTCGGCGACCAGCCGGATCAGCGGCACCCCGGCCACCGGCGCGTGCGCCACCCACGGCAGCCCGCTGACCACGACGTCGGCCCGCAAACCCCGCTCCCGCAGCAACTCCGGCAGCTCCCGGGCGTTCGCGCACACCGACTCCACCGCCGGGAACCGCTCCCCCAGCTCCGCCGCCCACCTCGCGTTGAGCTCCAGCGCCAAGTGCCGCCCCCTGCCGCCCAGGCGGCGCTGGATCAGCTCGGTGAACGCGCCGGTCCCCGGCCCCAGCTCGACGACCACCGGGTCGCCCGAGTGCGGGACCGGCGCGACCATCTGCTCGGCCAACGACCGGGAGCTGGGACCGACCGCAGCGGTCGTGGTCGGCGATTTGACGAACTCCCACAGAAAACCCGCTGCCTGGCCCACCGGCGCTCCCGTCGCTAAGAGGATTTTCAGAATGCGGCGTCAGCCGCATGCGGTGAGGGACTCAGCTCGCACCGCCGCGGGTTCTCGGACGTCGCCTGGCGAGGACAGCCCCGACGCCGCGTATTGGACATACATAAGTCGGGGCTCCCACAGTCCAGGCGGCGGCCGTAATTCCCGCAGGGGGGCCGCCACCCGCACCGCCACGCAAACCCATTCTGAAACCCCTTAAGGCAACCTCCGGCCGGCGAACATCGACACCCCGGCCGCGATGATCGCGGTGAGCGTACCCAGCACCAACCACGGCTTGCTGGCATCTGTGTGCTTGGTCTCGTAGCCGATCTGCTCACCGAGCGTCGCGTACACCTCGCGCAGCTGCTCCGCGCTGGCCGCCTTGTGGAACTCGCCGCCGGAGAGCCGGGCGATCTCCTGCATCGCGTCGTCGTCGACCTCGACCCACTCCTGCTCGCCCTGGATCTCGATGCTGCCGTGCTTGGTGCCGAACGAGATCGTGGAGATCGGGATGCCGGCCTGCTTGGCCTCCTTGGCCTTCGTGTAGGCGCCGCGCGGTGCGTCCATGTCGCGCGGGATCGTCTGCCCGCCGTCGGCCATCAGGACGATCCGCGCCGGCGGTGCCCCGGCCGGGCCGCCGACCATCTTGCCGAACGAGTCGATCGCCTGCATCGAGGCGTTGATCCCGTCACCGGTGGCCGTCGCCTCCGCCAGCTTCAGGCTGTCGATGGCCTGCTTGACACCGGCCCGGTCGGTCGTCGGCATCACCAGCACCGTCGCGGTGCCCGCGAACGACACCAGCCCGAGGTTGATGCCCGGCGTCAGCTTGTCGGCGAACTCCTTCGCGGCGACCTTCGCGGCCTCCAGCCTGCTGGGCTCGACGTCGGTGGCCTTCATCGACAGGGACACGTCGATGGTGAGCATCACCGTGGCCCGGTTGCGCGGGATCCGCTGCTCGGCGGTCGGGCCGGTCAGCGCCACCGTCAGCATGATCAGCGCCACTCCCAGCAGCGCCGGCGGCACGTGCTTCCACCAGCCCTGCCGCTTCGAGGCGACCTGGTCGAGCACCTCCAGGTTGCTGAACCGCAGCGTGTCCCGGCGGCGCCGCCGCAGCGCCCACACGTAGCCGACGACCAGTGCCGCGACCACCAACAGCAGCAGGAACCACCACGGCGTGGCGAATCCCGACAAACTCAACATCAAGCAGCTCCTCCGGACCAACCCCGCTTGCGCGCAACGACGAACCGCACCACGTCGGCGATCCAGTCCGAATCCGTGCGCAGCGCCAGGTGCGCGCACCCGGCGCGCCGCAGCACGGCGGCGACCTCATCGCGGTGCGCCACCGCCGCGGCGGCGAATTCCTTGCGCAGCACCGGGGTGGTGTGCACTTCCCGCCGCTTCCCCGTTTCCGGGTCCGACAGCAGCACGGTTCCCACATCGGGCAGTTCCAGATCGCGCGGGTCCAGCACCTCGATCGCCAGCAGCGAATGGCGGGCCCCCAGGCCGCGCAGCGCGCGCTGCCAATCCGTCGGACCCAGGAAGTCCGAGATCACCACCGCGAGGCCGCGCCGCCGAGGCGGCCGGCGCAACGACTCCAGCAGCTTCGCGAGATCACCACGGGTGCCTTCCGCCGCGCGCGGCGTCTCGGCCACCTTCTTCAGCAACGCCCGCGCGTACGCCGCGCCACCGCGCGCCGGCAACCGGACCTGCCCGGTGCCGTTGTCCACCACCGCACCGATCCGGTTGCCGCCGCCGCTGGTCAGGAACATCACCGCGGCCAGCGCCGCGACGGCGAGCTCCCGCTTGTCGCTGGCCGCCGAGCCGAAGTCCAGGCTCGGCGAGAGGTCCATCGCCACCCAGGTCTCCAGCTCGCGGTCGGCCACCGTCTGCCGGATGTGCGGTTCGGCGGTGCGGGCGGTGACCGCCCAGTCCATCCGCCGCACGTCGTCGCCGGGCTGGTAGACCCGGGCCTCGCCGGGCTCGGACCCCGGGCCCGGCACCAGACCCAGGTGGTTGCCCTGCAACAGGCCGTCGAGGCGGCCGCGCACGCTCAGCTCCAGCGTCCGCAGCGCGACCTCCAGCTGGCCCGTGTCCAGGGCGGGCGGCGCCCAGGGCGGGCGGCCGTCGCGGCCGGAATGGGATGTCGCCGACACCGCTGCGTCGCTCCTCACTGGTGCGGGTTCGGCCCGAGGTGCGGCTGCTGCGCGTAGCCGACCGGGCCGGCCGGGCCCACCGGGGCGGGCGGGCCTGCCTGCGGCCGTGCCGACACCTGCGGCAGCGGCACGGTCTGCAGGACCCGGCTGACGATGTGCTCGACCGGGATCCCGTCGGCCAGCGCGTCGTAGGACAGCACCAGGCGGTGCCGCAGCACGTCCGGCACCACGTCCACCACGTCCTGCGGCAGCACGTAGTCCCGGCCGCGGACCAGGGCCAGCGCCCGCGAGGCGGCGATGATGCCGAGGCTGGCGCGCGGCGAGGCGCCGTAGGACACCCATCCGGCGATGTCGGAGAGACCGTGCTCGTTGGGCAACCGGGTGGTCACGACCAGCCGCACGACGTAGTCGACCAGCGCGTGGTGCACGAACACGCCGGCGGCCACGTTCTGCAGGCGGATCAGCTCGTCGGGGTTGAGCACCGGGTTGGGTTCCGGCGCCGCCACACCCATCCGGTAGATGATCTCCCGCTCCTCCTCCGCCGAGGGGTACTCGACGGGCAGCTTGAACAGGAAGCGGTCCCGCTGCGCCTCCGGCAGCGGGTAGACGCCCTCGTTCTCGATCGGGTTCTGGGTGGCCAGCACGAGGAACGGGGCGGGCATCGGGAAGCTCTGGCCGCCGATGGAGACATGCCGCTCGGCCATGACCTCCAGCAGCGCCGACTGGACCTTCGCCGGCGCGCGGTTGATCTCGTCGGCGAGCACGAAGTTCGCCAGCACCGGGCCGAGCTCGACGTCGAAGCGCTCGCTGCCCTGCCGGTAGATCCGGGTGCCGAGGATGTCGGCGGGCACCAGGTCCGGGGTGAACTGCAGGCGGGAGAACGAGCCGCCCACAACCCGCGCGAAGGTCTCCACGGCGAGCGTCTTCGCGACGCCGGGCACGCCTTCGAGCAGGATGTGGCCCTTGGCCAGCAGCCCGGTCAGCACCCGCTCCACGAGCCGGTCCTGGCCGACGATCACCCGCTTGACCTCGAAGACGGTGCGCTCCAGCAGCTGCGCGTCCCGCGCCGGGGTGCTCACCTGGTCCGCCGGGCGCGCCGCCGCGGCTCCGGCGCCCCCGCTCTCACCGTTGCCGGCCTCGGTCACTTCTCCCAGCCTCCTGTCGTCGATGCGGCCGTTCGTGGCCGATCAAGATCCTGACACGCGCCGATCGCAGGCTTGCGCGGGGGCAATGCCCCACGCACACCCAACCGCACGCGCGGTGTGACCGCTGTTAAGCGATTAATTTCACTCTTCACTGAAGTTATAGATACTACAAGCATGCGAGCGGCGCCCTCCCCGGACGAGCCGCTCACTCGGTACTTCGGGTTTCGCGGGCCCGGCGGAGGTCCTCGGGGGTGTCCACATCGGACGCTTCCGCCCCGGATGCGGGAATCAGCAGCGGCGCCAACGGCGCGAAGGCGGAGCGGATCGAGCCGTTGCGCGCCTCCCCCGGCATCGCCTCCCGGAGCGCGGCGGTCCGCCACACCCCCACCAGCCACTGCGGTTCGCCCGCGTCGTCGGCCAGCACCGCGCCGGGAGCTCCGGGATCGGCGAGCAGCGCCTCCAGCAGGCGCGAGATCGTCGCCGGCTCCAGGTGCGGATGATCTCCGGCGAGCACCGCGACCAGCCGCGCCGACGGCGGCAACCTCCGCAACCCGGCGTGCACGCCGGCCAGCGGGCCGCCGCCCGGCGGCTCCTCCAGGGCCCACTCGACCGCCCTGGCCGTCTGCCGCTGCGGCCCGACCACGATGACCGGATCCGCCGCCGCCACGGCGTCGAGGGTGCGGTCCAGCAACGACCGGCCGCCGACCGGCAGCAAGACCTTGTCCACGCCGCCGAGCCGACGCGCCCGACCGCCCGCCAGCACGAGTGCCGCGAATTCCACCGCCACGCCGCGCAATGCTCCCAGCCGCCCGGAACCCGCGGCCAACCGGACCGCGGGCCGGCCTTCACGAGCAGCCGGTCGCAGGCCGCAGGACCAGCACTTGGTCTTGCTGTGCACGACCTTCCGAAGACCGGTAGGCCCGAGCTGGGACTCCGGGCCTCAGAGCATGCGGACCGCGTACGGGGCGATGCCGCCGTAGCGGACGGCGGTGACCCGGACCCGCGAGCCCGAGTACGGCGCCTCCACCATCTTTCCGCCGCCGAGGTAGAGCGCCACGTGGTGGATCCGGCCGCCGTCCTGCCAGAACAGCATGTCGCCGCGCCGCATCTGCGACACCGGCACCCGGCGGCCGGACTGGTACTGGTAGCCGCTGTAGTGGTCGAGGCTGACGTCGGCCCCGGCGAAGGCGTAGATCATCAGGCCCGAGCAGTCGAACCCGACCTTGGCGTAGTCGCCGTAGGAGTCCGCGACTCCACCGTCCCGGATGCCTCGCGACGGGCCGCGCGAAGTCCCGCCGCCCCACGCGTACTGCACGCCCAGCTGGGACAGCGCCCGCCCGACGACCACCTCGACCGACCGCCCGCTGGGCCGCGGCCCGGCATTCGCCGATGGAGCGGTGACCGCGCCGTTCGACGTGGCCTGCGCGGCCGCGGCGGCCTCCTCCTCGCGCTGCTTCGCAGCTTGCCAGCTCTCGTACCGGCCGCGCTGCGCTTCCAGGCCCGCCACGTGGGAGCGCGCCTCGGCGAGCTGCGCTTCCACGCCTGCCTTGTCGGCCTCCAGCCGGCGCGCTTGCTCCGCCTGCGTCTCCTGCGCCGTGATGGCCGCCTGCTCCGCGGCCTCCGCGGCGCTGCGCGCCTGATCGGCGGCGAGGCGCTTCGCCTCCGCGTCCTGCAGCGCCGCCCGGGTCAGCGAGTCCTTGTTGACCTTCTCGATCCGCGCCCGCTCCAGGTCGTCCATGACGTCGAGCTGGGATTCGCTGATCGCGTCCAGGAAGACCGCCCGGTCGAGCACGTCCTGCGGGGTCTTCGAGCCGATGAAGGCCGTGGCCGAGCCGATCGTGCTGCCCTGCCGGTAGCTGCTGGCCGCGAACTGGTCGAGCCGCTTGCGCTGCTCCTCGATCTGCCTGGCCGCGGAGTCGGCCTCGGCTCCGGCCGCCTCGGCGGCGCGGCGGGCGTCGTCGTAGGCGCGTTCGGCGCGGCCGAGGTCGACCCGCGCCTTGTTCGCGTCCTCCATCTTGAGCTCGACCTGGGACTGCAGGCCGATCAGCTGCGACTCCGCATCGGCGAGCCGGTTCGCCAGCTCCCCCACCTGGCTCGCCGTGCTCTGCGCCGTCTCGCGGCCCGCGCTTATCTCGGCGTCGCTGGGGTTGGGCGGCGGGGGTGGCACCGCGAGGGCACTGCCGGACGCCGCCAGGCCGACTGCCGTCAGCAGCGTGATCGTGGCAATGCTCCGCGCGCGGAGCACTCCTCGGGTTCGCGACACGACCGTCACCTCCAGCTGATGCGCCCGATCGGCGGTCGATCAATGGGCCGAATGGAGTCACACGACAGCCAGGAACTTTGCCACTCGTGTCCCGATTGCACCACTCGACACGATCACGACTCGTGCAACATCAGCCACACGTGTCACATCGATGGAGGGACGTTCACCCCCAGGTGCTGGGGTCGCCCCAGGTGCGCAGCGGGTTCGGCGAGTCGATCAGCGGCGCCGCGACCAGCTCCGGCAGCACCTCGACCAGCGGCTCGCGCAGCACCGCCGACGCCACGTCGTCGTACGGGGTCGGCTCGGCGTTGCAGATGACCAGCGCCGCGCCCGCCTTCACGGCCAGCTCCACGAAGCCCGCCGCCGGGTACACCGTCAGCGAGGTGCCGGCCGCGACGAACAGGTCGCAGTTCAGCGTCGCGCGCTGGGCGTCGCGCAGGACGTCGGGGTCCAGGGACTGTCCGAAGGAGACGGTCGCCGACTTGAGGATGCCACCGCAGGAACGGCAGGGCGGGTCCGGCTCGCCGGCCGCCACCCGTTCCAGCGCGGCGCTCATCGGGCCCGTCGCCCCGCAGTCCAGGCACACCGTCCGGTAGATCGTGCCGTGCAGCTCCAGGACCCGGTCGCGGTCCAGGCCGGCGCGCTGGTGCAGCTCGTCGATGTTCTGCGTCAGCAGCGCGCCCAGCCGCCCGGAGCGGTCAAGGTCGACGAACGCGCGGTGGGCGGCGTTGGGCTCGGCGCGCCAGGCCGAGTGCTCGGCGCGGTTGCGCCACGCCTCCTCGCGGACCTGCGGATCGGCGATGTAGCTGGCTATGTCGGTGAGCCGCTGGGCTGCCGGATTCTTGGTCCACACGCCGTTGGGGCCGCGGAAGTCCGGGATCCCGGAGGCCGTCGACACCCCGGCGCCGGTGAGGGCGGTGATCCGGCGCGCGCGGCCGAACAGTTCGCGGGCGCGCTGCCAGTCCGCGCCGTCACCCGTGCCGTCCGCCGTGCCTCGCTGCATCACGGCTCCACGGTGCCATGGACCGGCCGGCCGAGGCGTGCTCGGGGGCCGTTCCGCTGCTCACATGGCCCGGACCTGCGCTTGTGAAGGCCGGTTTGCACCGCGGTAACGATCGGTGCGCCCGCGCGAAACACCCGGTTCCTACCTTCGGAGCAATCCGACGAGAGGAGCCGAGTTGACCGCGAGAGCCAAGACCAGCGGCCGCTGGATCGAGGGCTGGGATCCCGAGGACGAGCGGTTCTGGGAATCCACCGGCAAGCGCGTGGCGCGGCGGAACCTGATCTTCTCGATCCTCTCGGAGCACATCGGCTTCTCCGTCTGGAGCATCTGGTCGGTGCTGGTGCTGTTCATGTCGCCGGACATCGGCCTGCCGTTCACCGCGGCCGAGAAGTTCCTGCTGGTGATCACCCCGAACCTGGTGGGCGCCGTGCTGCGGCTGCCCTACGCCGCCGCGGTCACCCGCTTCGGCGGCCGCAACTGGACGGTCTTCAGCTCCGCCGTGCTGCTGGCACCGACCGCGCTCGCGTTCCACTTCGTGCAGCAGCCGGGCACGCCGCTGTGGGTGTTCATGCTGATCGGCGCCACGGCCGGGGTCGGCGGCGGCAACTTCGCGTCGTCGATGACGAACATCACGACCTTCTACCCGCAGCGCCACCAGGGCTGGGCGCTGGGGCTCAACGCGGGCGGCGGGAACCTCGGCGTGGCGGCGATCCAGGTCGTCGGCCTGCTGGTGATCGCCACCGCGGGCAACACCCACCCGTCCTACGTCGCGGCGATCTACCTGCCGCTGATCGTGGTCGCCGCCCTGTGCGCGGCGCTGTTCATGGACAACGTGGACGCGGTGCGGGCCCGCCCCGGCGCGTTGCGCGAGGCCGCCGCGAACAAGCACACGTGGTGGGTCTCGTTCCTCTACATCGGAACGTTCGGCTCGTTCATCGGTTACAGCTTCGCCTTCGGCCTGGTGCTGCAGACCGAGTTCGGCTTCACCCCGCTCCAGGCCGCGAGCTGGACCTTCCTCGGCCCGCTGATGGGCTCGGTGTCCCGGCCGTTCGGCGGCTGGCTGTCCGACCGGCTGGGCGGCGCCCGGGTCACCCTCGGGGCCTTCGCCGGCATGACGGCGGGCACCGGGGCGCTGCTGTTCGCGTCGTCGCAGGGCTCCTTCGCGCTCTACCTCGCGGCGTTCATCGCGCTGTTCGTGCTGACCGGCATCGGCAACGGCTCGACCTACAAGATGATCCCCGCGATCTTCGCCGAGGAGGCCGAGGACGACGTGACCGACGGCGGCGAGGCCATCGCGGCTTTCGCCCGGGCCCGGCGGATGTCCGGCGCGGTGATCGGCATCGCCGGCGCGATCGGTGCGCTCGGCGGCGTGGGCATCAACCTCGCCTTCCGGGCCTCCTACGGCGGCGCGGCCGCTAACGGCGATGCCGCCCTGACGACGTTCCTCGGCTACTACGTGGCGTGCGGGCTCGTCACCTGGGTGGTGTACCTGCGCGGACCTCTCAAGAGCGCGCCCGCACCGCGGCCGGCTCAGGAGCCGTCGAAAGCCGAGGTCGGTCGTGCCTGACATCCGGACCGTTGCCACCCACTGCCCCTACTGCGCCCTGCAGTGCGGCACCCGGCTGACGCGCGAGCGGCGCGGCGTGTCGGTGCGGCCGACGGACTTCCCGGTGAACCGGGGCGGGCTGTGCCAGAAGGGCTGGACCGCGCCCGCCCTGCTGGACGTCCCGGACCGGCTGCGGAACCCGCTGGTGCGCCGCGGCGGCGAGCTCGTGCCGGTCGACTGGGACACCGCGCTGGGCACCGTCGCCGCCGGCATCGACCGGGTGCGGCGCGAGCACGGGCCGGACGCGGTCGGGGTGTTCGGCGGCGGCGGGCTGACCAACGAGAAGGCCTACCTGCTCGGCAAGTTCGCCCGGCTGGCGCTGGGTACCAGCCAGATCGACTACAACGGCCGGTTCTGCATGTCCTCGGCCGCGGCCGCCGGCAACGCCGCCTTCGGCGTGGACCGGGGACTGCCGTTCCCGGTCACCGATCTCGGCGGCGCGGACGTGGTGCTGCTGGCCGGGGCGAACCCGGCCGAGACCATGCCGCCGCTGATGCAGCACCTGAACGCCGCGCAGCTCGTCGTCATCGATCCCCGGCGCACGGCGACCGCCGAGCGCGCCGCACTGCACCTGCGGCCCGCCCCGGGCACCGACCTGGCGCTGGTGCTCGGGCTGCTGCACGTCGCCGTGGTCGACGGCTGGGCCGACACCGCCTACATCCGGTCCCGGACCACGGGTTTCGACGCGGCGTGGCAGCGGGCGACGACCTGGTGGCCGGAGCGCGTCGAGCGGGTCACCGGGGTTCCGGTGACGGCGCAGCGGCAGGCGGTGCGGATGCTCGCCGAGGCCGAGAGCGCTTACGTGCTCACCGGTCGCGGGGCGGAGCAGCACAGCAAGGGCGTGGACACCGTGTCCGGGTTCATCAACCTCGCCCTCGCGCTCGGCCTGCCGGGCCGGCCCGGTCGCGGCTACGGCTGCCTCACCGGTCAGGGCAACGGTCAGGGCGGGCGCGAGCACGGCCAGAAGGCCGACCAGCTGCCCGGGTACCGGATGATCATCGATCCCGCCGCGCGGGCGCACGTGGCCGGGGTCTGGGGCGTGCCGCCCGAGGTGCTGCCCGGTCCGGGCCGCAGCGCCTACGAGCTGCTCGACGCCGCGGGCCGCGCCGACGGGCCCCGGGCGCTGCTGGTCTTCGGCTCCAATCCGGCGGTTTCGGCGCCCAACGCCGGTCACGTCGTCGAGCGGCTGTCCGCTTTGGACCTGCTGGTGGTGGCCGACTTCGTGCCATCGGAGACCGCGGAGCTGGCCGACGTGGTGCTGCCGGTGACGCAGTGGGCCGAGGAGGAGGGCACCATGACCAACCTCGAAGGCCGCGTGCTGCGGCGCCGCCGGTTGCAGGTGCCGCCCGGCCACGCCCGCAGCGATCTCGAAGTGCTGCACGGCCTGGCTGTCCGGCTCGGCGAGCCAGGCCACCGCTACCCCACTTCGCCCCGGGAGGTCTTCGACGAGCTGCGCCGCGCGTCGGCCGGTGGCAAGGCCGATTACAGCGGCATCACCTACGACCGCCTCGATTCCGGCGAGGCCCTGCACTGGCCCTGCCCCGACCCGGCACATCCCGGCACCCCGCGCCTCTTCCTCGACGGCTTCGCGCATCCGGACGGGCTGGCCCGGTTCGCGGCCGTGGAGCACCGCGATCCGGCCGACACGCCGCAGGAGGCGTTCCCGCTGACCGCGACCACCGGCCGGGTGCTGGCGCAGTACCAGTCCGGGGCGCAGACGCGGCGGGTGGCCGAGCTCAACGAGGCGTCCGCCGAGGCGTTCGTGGAGATCCACCCGGACACCGCCGACCGCGCCGGCCTCGCCGAAGGCGCCCTCGCCCGGGTCACGTCGCCGCGAGGCAGCGCGCTGGCGCGCGTGCGGATCGTCGCCACGATGCGCACCGACACCGTGTTCCTGCCGTTCCACTTCCCCGGCCCCGGGCGGGCGAACCTGCTCACCGGTGACGCGCTGGACCCGCGCAGCCAGATGCCGGAGTTCAAGGTCAGCGCCGTGCGGATCGAGCCCGCCGGGGAGGTGGCCGCCCGATGAACCGCATCGTCATCGTCGGCAACGGGCCCGCCGCACACCGGCTGGTCGAGCGGCTGCGCGCGCACGGCCACGCGGACCCGATCACGGTGCTGGGCCGCGAGGAACACCCCGCCTACAACAGGGTTCTGCTCGGCGCGGTCCTGGACCGGACGCTGGCCCCCGCCACCCTGGCACTGCCCATCGTGGACGCCGAGGTGCACCTGCGGGTCACCGCCACCGAGATCGACCGCGCCCGGCGCGTGGTGCGCACCGACACCGGCGACGAGCACCCGTACGACGTGCTCGTGCTGGCCACCGGCTCCCGGCCCCGGCTGCCCGAAATCCCCGGGCTGGGCGGCGAACGCCTGCAGGCGCTGCGCACGCTCGCCGACTGCGCGCGGATCGGCTCCGCCGCAGGTCCGGTCGCGGTGCTCGGCGGCGGGATCCTCGGCGTCGAGGCGGCGCGGGCGCTGCTGGCTCGCGGGCACGAGGTGACGCTGGTGCACCCGAATCCGCACCTGATGGACCGGCAGCTCGACGACGTCGGCGGGCGCCTGCTCGCCGAGCGGCTGGGCAAGCTCGGCGTCGAGCTCCGGCTCGGCCGCCGGGCGGTCTCCTACCGGCGCGGGCGGCTCGTCCTGGACAGCAGCGATGTGGTGCCGGCCGGCCTCGTCGTGGCGTGCACCGGAGTCGCTGCGGAGACCGGGCTGGCGGTGCGGGCGGGATTGCCGGTGCGGCGCGGGATCGTCGTCGACGACCGGCTGCGCACCAGCGATGCGCGCATCCATGCCATCGGCGACTGCGCCGAGCACGACGGCAAGGCGTCCGGCCTGATCGCCTCGGCCTGGGAGCAGGCCGACGCGCTGGCTGAGCTGCTCGCCGGCGGCGACGCGCGCTACCGCGGGACGCGCACCGTCACCCGGCTCAAGGCCCGCGGCATCGACCTCGCCTCGATCGGCTCGGTCGACTGCCTCCAGAGCACGGACGCCGAGGTGGTGACGCTGTCGGACCCGGCCCGCGGCCGCTACGCGAAGCTCGCGCTGCGCGAGGAGCGGATCGCCGGCGCGGTGCTGTTCGGCTTCCCGGAGGCGATCGCGGCGGTCAGCCAGCTGCACGACCGCGACCTGCCGGTGCCCACCGACCGCCTCGCGCTGCTGCTGGGCACGCCGGCCGCCGTGCCGGGCGCGCCCGCCGAGCTGCCCGACGACGCGGTGATCTGCCGCTGCAACAACGTGACCAAGAAGGCCCTGACCGCCGCCTGGCAGGGCGGCGCCCGCTCGGTCCCCGAGCTGGCCAGGGCGACGCGGGCGACCACGGGCTGCGGAGGCTGCGTCGACGACGTCGGCCGCCTCTGCGGCGCGCTGGCCGACCGCACCGAACACCAGAAGGAGGGCGCGGCATGACCCGCACGCTCGTCGTCGTCGGCCACGGGATGGTCGGCCACCGGCTCGTCGAAGCGCTCCGGGAGCGCGACGCGGACGGCACCTGGCGGATCGTCGTCCTCGGCGAGGAATCCCGGCCCGCCTACGACCGGGTGGCGCTGTCGTCCTACTTGGACGGCAAGAGCGCCGAGGACCTGAGCCTGGTCGACCACGAGCTGCTGGACGACCCGCTGGTCGACCTGCGGCTGGGCATCGGCGCCACCGGCATCGACCGGACGGCCCGCACGGTGTCCACATCGGATGGTGCGGAACTGAGCTACGACGCGCTGGTGCTGGCCACCGGCTCGCGGCCGTTCGTGCCGCCGGTGCCCGGCCACGACCTCGACGGCTGCTTCGTCTACCGCACCATCGAGGACCTCGACGCGATCCGCGCCGCAGCGACCGAAGGCGAGCCGGGCGTCGTCATCGGCGGCGGCCTGCTCGGGCTGGAGGCCGCGAACGCGCTGCGCCTGCTGGGGATGCGCGCGCACATCGTGGAGATGGCGCCGCGACTGATGCCCCTGCAGGTGGACGAGGGCGGCGGCCAGGTGCTCGGCCGGCTGGTCGGCGATCTCGGCCTGACGGTGCACTGCGGCGCCGCGACGAAGTCCATCGACGGCGACGGGCGCGTCCGCGGGGTCGCGCTGGCCGACGGCACCGTGATCGACACCGAGGTCGTGGTGTTCTCCGCCGGCGTCCGGCCGCGCGACGAGCTCGCCGAGCTCGCCGGGCTGGCGCGCGCGGAACGCGGCGGGTTCCTGGTCGACGCGAGCTGCCGCACCAGCGACGAGAACATCTGGGCCATCGGCGAATGCGCCGCGGTGGAAGGCCGCTGTTACGGCCTGGTGGCGCCCGGCTACAGCATGGCCGAGGGCGTCGCGGAGCAACTCCTCGCCGTCGGCGAGGGGACCTTCCCCGGCGCGGACCTGTCCACCAAGCTCAAGCTGCTCGGCGTCGACGTCGCCAGCTTCGGCGACGCCCACGCCCAGACCGACGGCGCCCTGGAGGTCGTCTACGCCAACAACGCCGCGGGCACCTACGCCAAGCTCGTGCTCAGCGACGATGCGCGGATCCTGCTCGGCGGCGTCCTCGTCGGCGACGCGACCGCCTACTCGGTGCTGCGGCCGCTGATCGACCGCGAACTGCCCGCCCCGCCGGAACAACTGCTGCTGCCCGCGGGCTCCGGCGTCGACGCGGGCGCGCTGCCCGCCGACGCGACGGTCTGCTCCTGCAACAACGTGTCCAAAGAGGACATCACGTCGGCGATCGCCGGGCAGGGGCTCACCGACGTGCCCGGGATCAAGGCCTGCACGAAGGCCGGCACCAGCTGCGGCTCGTGCGTGCCGATGCTGAAGAACCTGCTCGCCGAATGCGGCGTGACCGCCTCCAAGGCGCTGTGCGAGCACTTCCCGCAGTCCCGCGCGGAACTGTTCGAGATCGTCCGGGCCACCGGGATCGGCTCGTTCTCCGAGCTGATCGGCAGGCACGGCAGCGGTCACGGCTGCGACATCTGCAAGCCCGCCGTCGCCTCCATCCTGGCCAGCCTCGGGCACGGCCACATCCTCGACGGCGAGCAGGCCGGGCTGCAGGACACCAACGACCGGTTCCTGGCCAACATGCAGCGCAACGGCACCTACTCGGTGGTGCCCCGGGTGCCCGGCGGCGAGATCACGCCGGAGAAGCTGATCGTGCTCGGCGAGGTCGCCAAGGACTTCGGCCTCTACACCAAGATCACCGGCGGGCAGCGCATCGACCTGTTCGGCGCCCGGGTGGAGCAGCTGCCGCTGATCTGGCGGCGGCTGGTCGACGCCGGGTTCGAATCCGGCCACGCCTACGGCAAGGCGCTGCGCACCGTGAAGTCCTGCGTCGGCAACGACTGGTGCCGCTACGGCGTGCAGGACTCGGTGAGCATGGCGATCCGGCTGGAACTGCGGTACCGGGGCCTGCGGGCGCCGCACAAGATCAAGGCCGGCGTGTCCGGCTGCGCCCGCGAGTGCGCCGAGGCCCGCGGCAAGGACTTCGGCGTGATCGCCACCGACAAGGGCTGGAACCTCTACGTCGGCGGCAACGGCGGCTTCACCCCGCGGCACGCCGACCTGCTGGCCGTCGACCTCGACGACGAGCGGCTGATCAGGATCATCGACCGGTTCCTGATGTTCTACGTGCGCACCGCCGACCGGCTGCAGCGCACCTCGGCGTGGCTGGAGGCGCTCGACGGCGGCCTCGACCACCTGCGGGAGGTGGTGGTCGAGGACTCCCTGGGCATCGCCGGGGAGCTGGAGGCCGCGATGCACCGCCACGTCGAGAACTACGCCGACGAGTGGGCCGGGGTGCTGGCCGATCCCGGCAAGCTCGCCCGCTTCGTGTCCTTCGTCAACGCCCCCGACGCGCCGGATCCGACGATCCGCTTCGTCCAGGAGCGCGGCCAGATCCGGCCCGGCCCGGTCGCGCTCCCGATGCCCGCCATCCCGAACCAGGAGGTGCTCACGTGAACTGGCAACAGATCTGCGAACTCGACCTGCTGCGGCCCGAGTTCGGGCTGCCCGCGCTGATCAGCGACCACGCGGTGGCGCTGTTCCGCACCCGCGACGACGAGCTGTTCGCCGTCGGCAACGTGGACCCGTTCTGCGGGGCCGGCGTGATGAGCCGCGGCATCGTCGGCGACCGCGACGGCGAACCCACGGTCGCCTCGCCGATGCTCAAGCAGGTCTTCTCGTTGCGGACCGGGCTGTGCCTGGACGACCCGGGCGCGCGGCTGCCGGTCTACCCGGTGCGGCGCCGGGCCGACGTGGTGGAGGTCGCCGTCCCTTGATCGACGAACTCGCTGGTTACACCGTCGCGGTGACGGCGGCGCGACGGGCCGACGAGCTCGGTTCCCTGCTGGAGCGCCGCGGCGCGCGGGTCGTGCACGGCCCCGCGCTGCGGATCCTGCCGCTGGCCGACGACGCGGAGCTGCGCCGCGCGAGCCGGGACTGCATCGCCGTCCCGCCGGACGTGGTCGTGGCGACCACCGGCATCGGGTTCCGCGGCTGGATCGAGGCGGCCGAGGGCTGGGGCATCGGCACCGAGCTGCTCGACGCGCTGCGCCCGGCGCAGCTGCTGGCCCGGGGGCCGAAGGCGCGGGGGGCGGTCCGCGCCGCCGGGCTGCCGGACCCGTGGTCGCCCGCCTCGGAGTCGTCGGCGGAACTGCTGGAACACCTGCTCGACCAGCCGCTGGACGGGGTCCGGGTGGCGGTGCAGCTGCACGGCCAGCCGCTGCCCGACTTCGTCGAGGCGCTGAGCTGCGCGGGCGCGGAGGTCATCGAGGTCCCGGTGTACCGCTGGACCGCGCCCGCCGACATCACCGCGCTGGACAACCTGCTGACCTCGGTGTGCGCGCGGGAGGTCGATGCGGTGACGTTCACCAGCGCGCCGGCGGCGGCAAGCCTGCTGTCGCTGGCCGCCGAGCGGCGCTGCCAGGAGGCCCTGCTCGACGCCCTGCGCGGGCCGGTGCTGGTCGCCTGCGTCGGGCCGGTGACGCACGCCCCGCTGGCCGATCACGGCGTTCCCGCGGTGATCCCGCAGCGGTTCCGCATCGGCGCACTGGTGCGCGCGCTGTGCGTCGCGCTGCCGGGCCGGGCACCGACGCTGCCGGTCGGCGGCAGGCAACTGCAGGTGCGCGGGCACGCCGCCGTCGTCGACGGTGTGGTGAAACCCCTTTCACCGCAAGGGAAGACGCTGCTGCTCGCCCTCGCCGAACGGCCCGGCCGGGTGGTGTCGCGGCGCGGCCTGGCCGAGGCGCTCAACGGCGCCCGGAATCCGGCAGACGAGCACGCCGTGGAGCAGGCTGTCGCGCGGCTGCGGGCCGCGCTGGGCGCGCCGGAGCTCGTGCAGACCGTGATCAAGCGCGGATACCGACTTCCGCTGGAACCGATGGGGAACGCACCGCGATGCGCCGATCCGCAACCCTGACTCCTCCGCTGCTGCTGGTCGCCCACGGCACCCACGATCCCGCCGGGCCGCGGGTGGTCGAACGCCTCGCCGAAGCCGCGGCCGCCCGCCTGCGGGTGCCGGTGCACGTCGCGTACGTGGACGTCATCGGCCCGACCGTCGCGGAAGCCCTGCGGGCGGCCGGTGACGGACCGGTTGTCGCGCTGCCCGCGTTCCTCGCGGCCGGCTACCACGTGCGCACCGACCTGCCGGCGCAGATCGCCGCGACCGGGCACGAGGACGTGGCGGTCTGCGCACCGCTGGGACCAGCGCCGGAGATCGTCGAGGCGATGCTGCGGCGGTTGGCCGCCGCCGGGTGGCGGCCCGGCGACCGGGTCGCGTTCGCCGCGGCCGGTTCGTCGGACGAGCGGGCGCTGGCCGACGTGCGGACCGCGGCGCGGCTGCTCGGCCGCCGCGTCGGCCGGTGGCTGACGCCGAGCTACGTCGCCACCGCCGCGCCGGCGACCGCCGACGTCTGCGGCCCGGCCGACTTCGTCGCGCCGTACCTGCTGGCCCCGGGGTTGTTCCACCGGCGGCTCGCGGAGCTGCCGGTGGCCGGCGTCGCCGAGCCGATCGGCGCGCACCCGGGCGTGATCGACCTGATCACCCGCCGCTACCGGTCGGCGGTGCGCGATCGCGTCTCCGCCGCCTGAACTCCCGGCACCGGGATTCATCCGCGCGGATCGGGGTACTTCAACGGGATCGGCTTCAAGGCGATCTGACGTCCGGCGCGGCCTGAACGGCTGCGGCTCCGGAGGAGGGGGTGTCCCAACCATGGCCACCACGACAAGTCCGAGCACCTCGTCGACGAGCTCGGGCACCTCGCACCGCACTCGCAAGCAGCCCGCGACCAGGGCCGCCCGGGCGCGTGGCGGCACGGAGATCACCCTCCCCTACGTCACCGCCGAGCTCCACACCACCAAGGTCCACCTGCCCGGGCTCCCCGGGATGCCCGGCCGCAAGGAACTGGCCTCCGCCGTCGACACCGTGCGCGGTCAGCTGCCCTCCCGCGAGCAGGCGCTGTTCTACGGCGGGCTGACCGCCGCGGCCGCGTTCAGCCTGATCGAGTGGCCGGTGGCCGCCGCGATCGGCATCGGCAACGCGCTCGTCCAGCGCAGCGTGCACAAGGAGATCAGCGAGGCCTGATCGCGAAGGATCTCCGATGCCGCTGGGTTGGCTCCTGTCGAAGGCCGCCGAGGTCATCGCGCCGGTGGCACACGCGGCCCGCACTGTGGCGGCCACACCGGCCGACCGGCGGGTGTGGGCTGGCCGCAACCGCAGCCACCTGGAGATGCGCGGGGTGCACAGGCCCGGCACCGAGGCTGCGGCACGCGACGTCGAGCGGCGGCTGCGCGACGTCGACGGGGTGCGCGACGCCGAGGTGAACGGCGTGTTGGGCCGGGTCGTGGTCACGCACGATCCGGAGGTCGTGAACATCGCGGCGCTGGCCCGCGTGATCGCGGAAGCTGAGGCCGAGCACGGCTTGGACGACGAGCCGATGTCGCCGCGCAGCGCGGCGCACCCGGGAAACGCCGAAGCGGTGCTCCGCGACGTGGGCGCCCTGGTCGCGGGCGTGGCCGGGCTCGGCTACTCCGCGGTTGGGGCGTTGCTGCCGGTGCGGGCCGTTTCGCCGCTGGTTCCGGCCGTGGTGTCGCTGGTGGATTCGGTGCCGTGGATGCGCGGTGGCTTGGAGCGCAAGCTCGGCCGCGCCCCGGTCGACACCACGCTGGCGCTGGGCGGCGCCATCGCCCACGGCCTGGCCCGCCGCCCGCTGGGCGTGCTCACCGACATGTGCGGGCGGTTCTGCGCGTCCCGCGAGGCCATCGCCCGGCACCAGGCCTGGCAGCGGTGGGAGCAGGTCTCGCACCGCTGCGATCCAGTCGCGGTCCCCGACCGCCCACGTCCGATCCCGGACGGTCCGGTGGAGCGGGTCGCCAATGTCTCCGGCGGCATGGCGCTGGCCGGGTACGGCATCGTTCTCGCCGGGTCGCGCAACCCGCAGCGTGCCCTCGCGGCGTTGCTGGCCGGTGTGCCGCGTCCCTCGAAGGCCGGTCGCGAGGCCTTCGCCACCCACCTGACCACCGCGATCTCGGCGCGCGGCGGGCTCGTGCTGGAGCCCGACGCGGTGCGCCGGCTGGACCGGGTCGACACCGTCGTGTTCGACGCACCGGTCCTGCTCACCGGTCGCCGGGTCCTGGACGCCGTGATCCCGCTGGACCCCGAAGCCGATGCCGCGGAGCTGTTCGCCCGCGCCGGTGAACTCGTCGATCCCAGTGACCCGTTGGCCGAGCAAGTCCGCGACGGGTGGTCGACGGCGCCGCTCCCCGACGACCTCCCGGACGCCGCCCGCGACGTCGTCGAGGCCGAATCCTCGCGCGGCGCAACGGTATTGGCGCTGAACCGGGACGCCACCCCGGTCGCCCTGGTGAGCGTCGCCGACGAGCTCGACCCGCTGGCCGAGGCGCTGGTGGAGGCCGCGCGCGCCAACGGATCGGCGGTGGTGGCCGGGATCGGCAGCCGGCTGGACCAGCGGCTGCCGCTGGATCGGCTCGTCGCTGGCGGCAACAACCTGGCCCGCTCGGTGCGGCGACTGCAGGCCGACGGTGCCGTCGTGGCCGTCGTGTCCAACCGCGCGCACTCCGCGCTGGCCGCCGCGGACGTCGGCATCGGACTGTCCGAAATGGACACCCAGCCGTGGGGCGCCGACGTGCTGTGCCCGAGAGCCGATGTGGCCCACATGCTGCTGGCCGCAACCGAAAGCGCTCGCCGCGCCAGCCGGTACGCCGCGATGCTGTCGGTGGCCGGATCCTGCATCGCGGCGCTGTTCGCGGCGTTCGGCCCGGCGGTCGGCGCGCCCGGCCGGGCCTCGATGCCGGTGCACGCCGCGACGCTGGCCGCCTTCGTCACCGGCACCTGGGCCGGGATGTCCGCGTCGAACCGCGCTCCCCCGGTCCCGCAGGAACGCACCCCGTGGCACGCGATGCCGCCGCCCGCGGTGCTGTCCGCGTTGTCCAGTTCCGAACAGGGGCTCAGCGAGTCGATCGCCGATTCCCGGCACCGGCCGCAGGACGGTGGTCGGATCCCGCCGACCGTGGCCGGGGCCACCGTGGAAGGCCTGATCACCCCGATCACCCCGGTGCTCGGGGCGGGCGCGGTGATCTCGGCGGGCCTGGGTTCGATCATCGACGCCGCGCTGATCGGCGGCGTGCTGCTGGCCAGCGCGCTGGTCGACGGCGTGCAGCGGGTCGCCACGGACCGCGAGCTGACGCGGCTGCTCGACGCCGGCCAGATGCCCGCGCGGCGGCGGCGCGACGGGATCGCGCGGCTGGTGCCCGCCGACCAGCTCGTGCCCGGCGACGTGATCGAGCTGCGGGCCGGCGACGGGGTCCCCGCGGACTGCCGGCTGCTGGCGGTCGAGGCCCTGGAGGTCGACGAGTCCAGCCTCACCGGCGAATCCCAGTTGGTCGCCAAGGAAATCGAGGCCACGACCGCGCCCGCGGTCGCCGACCGCGCGTGCATGCTCTACCAGGGCACGGCCATCGCCAGCGGCTCCGGCACCGGGATCGTCGTGGCCGTTGGCACGTCCACGGAGCTCGGGCGCACCGCGCAGGGCACCGTGGCCGAGCACGACGGCGGCGTCGAGGCCAGGCTCGGCGAGCTGACCAAGCGGGTGCTGCCGATCTCGGTGGGCGCCGGCGCCGTGCTCTTCCTCGCCGACCTGGTGCGCGGCATCCCGCTGGCCCAGACCGTCGCGCGCTCGGTCGGCCTGGCCGTGGCGGCGGTTCCGGAGGGGTTGCCGTTCGTCGCCACCCTCGCCGAGCTCGCCTCGGCGCGCCGACTGTCCAAGCGCGGCGTCCTGGTGCGCAGTCCGGCGATGATCGAGGCGCTGGGCCGGGTCGACGCGCTGTGCTTCGACAAGACCGGAACCCTCACCCAGGGGCGGATCACGCTGCGCCAGGTGTCCGACGGCCGCACCGGCCAGTCCACTGAGGACCTCGACGACGGGCACCGCGAGATCGTGGCCGCCGGCGTGCGGGCCACGCCGCGCCAGCACGACGAGCACCCGCTGCCGCACCTCACCGACCGGGCGGTGCTCGACGGCGCCCGCGCGGCGGGCGTCGTGGCGGATGGGGCCGTGCTGGCCGAGTTGCCGTTCGAGCCCTCGCGCGGCTTCCACGCGGTGCGGACCCGCGATCTGCTGTCGGTGAAAGGGGCGCCCGAGGTCGTGCTCGACCGATGCACCGGCTGGCGAGATCGCGGGGCGTTCGACGCCGAGGCCCGCGCCGACGTGGAAGCGGAGATCGAGCGCCTGGCACTGCGCGGCTACCGGTTGCTGGCCGTGGCCGAACGCGCCGTCGAGGCGGGCACCGATCTCACCGAGTCCGATGTGGACGGCCTCGAGTTCGTCGGACTGCTGGGCCTGGCCGATCCGGTGCACCCGACCGCCGCCGACGCGGTCGCGCAGCTCGGCGGGGCGGGTGTGGACGTCATCATGATCACCGGCGATCACCCCAGCACCGCCGAGGCCATCGCCGCCGAACTCGGCATGCTCGGCGACAAGCGGGTGCTGACCGGCGCGGAGCTGGATCAGCTCGACGACGAACAGCTCGCGGGCGAGCTGCCGAAGGTCTCCGTGTTCGCCCGGGTCAGCCCGGCGCAGAAGGCGCGCATCGTGCGCCGGCTGCGAGCCGGCGGCCGGGTCGTGGCGATGACCGGTGACGGCGCCAACGACGTCCCGGCGATCAACCTGGCGCAGGTGGGCATCGCGTTCGGGTCCCGCGCCACCCCGGCGGCCCGGCAGGCGGCCGACCTCGTGGTCTCCGACGACCGCATCGAGACGCTGACGGACGGCATCGTGGAGGGGCGCGCGATGTGGACCTCGGTGCGCGACGCGCTGTCGATCCTGCTCGGCGGGAACCTCGGCGAGATCGGCTACGCGCTGGGCACCGGGCTGGTCAGCGCCGGCGCCTCGCTCAACGCCCGGCAACTGCTGGTGGTCAACCTGCTCACCGACATCATGCCGGCGATCGCGATCGCGGTGCGGCCGCCACCGCAGGCCACCCCGGAGAAGCTGCTCGCAGAAGGCCCGGAGGCCTCGCTCGGCTCGGCGCTGGCGCGCGACGTCTCCGCCCGCGCGGCCGCCACCGCCGGCGCTGCGGGGCTCGCCTGGATGCTGGCCAGGCCGCTGTCCACCGCGGCCCAGGCCCGCACCACCGGCCTGGTCGCGCTGGTCGCCGCGCAGCTGGCGCAGACGCTCGCGGTCCGCGGCCGCACGCCGCTGGTGCTCGTCGCGGGCGTGGGATCGGCGCTGGTCCTCGTCGGGCTGGTGCAGGTCCCCGGCGTCAGCCAGTTCTTCGGCAGCAGCCCGCTCCTGCCGCACCACTGGCTCATCGCGGTCGGCACCTCGATCGCGGCGACGCTGGCGGTGCTGCTGTGGCAGAAGTGGTCGCAGAACGGCCCCTGACCTGCACTGTTCTGGCTCGATTCACCTGCGCTTCATCTCCCGCGCAACCACGGCTAACCCGTTCGGCGCACAGTCGGTTCGTAACAACGCAGCAACGCGGGAGAAAGCAGACCGATGCCCCAGTTCCTCACCACCGTCCTGACCGGCGTGGCCATCGCGCTCATCGAGACCCTGTTGATCCACCTGGTGAAGTCGGCCATCCGCACCGCCTGACCTACACCCCGGCCAGCTCGGCGGACTGGGTCTTCGCCGGTGCCGCGCGCTGCGCGACGAAGGCGCCGACGAGGATCAGCGCCCCGCCGACCAGCTGGATCGGGCCCAGCGCCTCGGCCAGCAGCGCCCACGCCAGCACCGTGGCGACCACCGGTTCCAGGAACGCGACCGCCCCGGCCACCTGCGGCGAGAGGCGGCGCACCGCGACGATCCCGGTCAGGTACGCCAGGACCGTGCTCAGCACGACGATCCAGCCGACCGCGAACAGCGCCGGGAACTGGTATCCGGCAAGCTCGACCTGCCCGAGCAGCAGCGCCCAGTCCAGCTCCCACGGCTGCGCGAGCAGCGTGACGACCGCGGCGCCGAGCAGCAGCCCGAAGCCGGCGAGGGCGAACGGGTTGACCTCCGGCCCGCTGTCGGACAGCAGGAAGTAGGTGGCCTGGCAGCCCGCCGCGCCCAGCGCCAGCAGCAGGCCGACCGGGTCGAAGCTCAGCCCGGACCACAGCTCCACCACGCAGGCCAGGCCGACCATCGCGATCGCCACGCCGATGGCCGCCGAGCGGGTCACCGGCTTGCGGCGGACGAACCGGATCCAGCCCAGCACCATCACCGGGCCGAGGAACTCGATCAGCAGCGCCACCCCGACCGGCACCCGGGCGATCGAGGCGAAGTAGAAGACCTGCACCCCGGCGATGGCGAACAACCCGTACCCGGCCAGCAGCTTCGGCGCCCGGCGCACCGCGGGCGCGTAGCGGATCACGAACGGCAGCATCAGCAGCGCGCCGCCGGCCAACCGCAGCCAAGCCACCTGCAGCGGGGTGAACCCCGCGGTGATCAGCGGCTTGGCGAACGGCCCGGAACCGCCGAAGCAGAACGCGGAAACGATCGCGACCGCCACACCGGCGGACTTCGCGTTGTCGGTCAGGTTGCGCATGCGCCAATCGAAGCACGTCCCTCCGACGCCCCCGCAACGGCTTTCGGTACTTCCGTCCCAATCTCTGGGAAGTCCGGAAAAACGGCGGTTTTGCACGCCGTGGTACATGTGATCGAGAGTTTGCCGACCCTTAGTTGAGGGCGAATACAGGACAAGCGTACTGTTAGCAGCGAAGAGAGCGGGTCCCCGCGCATGCTCGCTCGACGTGCGCGAGACTCGCAATCGTTCCCGAACTTGCGCCCGTCGCGAGATGGAGTTGAACGTGACTGCACCTGCGAGCAAGGACAGCTTCGGCGCCCGCGGCACGCTGAACGTCGGTGACGCCTCTTACGAGGTGTTCCGGCTCAGCGCGGTCGACGGCGCGCAGCGGCTGCCCTACAGCCTCAAGATCCTCCTGGAAAACCTGCTGCGCACCGAGGACGGCGCGAACATCACCGCCGACCACGTGCGGGCCCTCGCCAACTGGGACGCCAAGGCCGAGCCGGCCACCGAGATCCAGTTCACGCCGGCCCGCGTGATCATGCAGGACTTCACCGGCGTGCCCTGCGTGGTCGACCTGGCCACCATGCGCGAGGCGGTGGCCGACCTCGGCGGCGACACCGCCAAGGTCAACCCGCTGGCCCCGGCCGAGCTGGTGATCGACCACTCCGTGATCATCGACGTGTTCGGCAAGCCGGACGCCTTCGAGCGCAACGTCGAGTTCGAGTACGGCCGCAACAAGGAGCGCTACCAGTTCCTGCGCTGGGGCCAGGGCGCCTTCGACGAGTTCAAGGTCGTCCCGCCGGGCACCGGCATCGTGCACCAGGTCAACATCGAGCACCTGGCCCGCACCGTGATGTCCCGCAACGGCCAGGCCTACCCGGACAGCTGCGTCGGCACCGACTCGCACACCACCATGGTCAACGGCCTGGGCGTGCTGGGCTGGGGCGTCGGCGGCATCGAGGCCGAGGCCGCGATGCTCGGCCAGCCCGTGTCGATGCTCATCCCGCGCGTGGTCGGCTTCAAGCTCACCGGCGAGATCCCGGCCGGCGCCACCGCCACCGACGTGGTGCTGACGATCACCGAGATGCTGCGCAAGCACGGCGTCGTCGGCAAGTTCGTCGAGTTCTACGGCTCCGGCGTGGCCTCGGTGCCGCTGGCCAACCGCGCCACCATCGGCAACATGAGCCCGGAGTTCGGCTCCACCGCGGCGATCTTCCCGATCGACGAGGAGACCGTCCGCTACCTCAAGCTCACCGGCCGCTCCGCCGAGCAGGTCGCCCTGGTCGAGGCCTACGCCAAGGAGCAGGGCCTCTGGCACGACCCGAGCCACGAGCCGGAGTTCTCCGAGTACCTGGAACTCGACCTGTCCACTGTGGTCCCGTCCATCGCCGGCCCGAAGCGCCCGCAGGACCGGATCGTGGTGTCCGAGGCCAAGCAGTCGTTCCGCACCGCGCTGACCGACTACGTCAAGGTCGAGACCGCCGACGACCGGGCCGTGGACGAGGCCGGCGAGGAGTCCTTCCCCGCCAGCGACGCCCCGGCGGTCACCCACCACGAGTCCGCGCCGGCCGTCGTCTCGGCCGCCAACGGCTCCCACGGCCGGATCTCCAAGCCGGTCACGGTGTCCTCCGACGAGCTCGGCGAGTTCGAGCTGGACCACGGCGCCGTGGTGATCGCCTCGATCACCTCCTGCACCAACACCTCCAACCCGTCGGTGATGCTGGGCGCGGCGCTGCTGGCCCGCAACGCCGTGGACAAGGGCCTGACCCGCAAGCCGTGGGTGAAGACCTCGATGGCCCCGGGTTCGCAGGTCGTCACCGACTACTACGAGAAGGCCGGGCTCTGGCCGTACCTGGAGAAGCTCGGCTTCCACCTGGTCGGCTACGGCTGCACCACCTGCATCGGCAACTCCGGCCCGCTGCCGGAGGAGATCTCCGCCGCCGTGCAGGACAACGACCTGTCGGTCGTCTCGGTCCTGTCGGGCAACCGGAACTTCGAGGGCCGGATCAACCCCGACGTCAAGATGAACTACCTGGCCTCGCCGCCGCTGGTCATCGCCTACGCGCTCGCGGGCTCGATGGACTTCGACTTCGAGAACGACCCGCTGGGCACCGACACCGAGGGCAAGCCGGTCTTCCTGCGCGACATCTGGCCGTCGCCGCAGGAAGTCCAGGACACCATCGACTCGGCGATCACCAACGAGATGTTCACCAAGTCCTACGAGGACGTCTTCAAGGGCGACGAGCGGTGGCGGTCGCTGCCCACCCCGGAGGGTCAGACCTTCGAGTGGGCCGCGGACTCCACCTACGTGCGCAAGCCCCCGTACTTCGAGGGCATGGCGATGGAGCCGGCGCCGGTCACCGACATCTCCGGTGCCCGCGTGCTCGCGCTGCTCGGCGACTCGGTCACCACCGACCACATCTCGCCGGCCGGTGCGATCAAGCCGGACTCGCCCGCGGGCAAGTACCTCACCGACCACGGCATCGACCGCAAGGACTTCAACTCCTACGGTTCCCGCCGCGGCAACCACGAGGTGATGATCCGGGGCACCTTCGCCAACATCCGGCTGCGCAACCTGCTGTTGGACGACGTGCAGGGCGGCTACACCCGGGACTTCACCCAGGACGGTGCCCCGCAGGCGTTCATCTACGACGCCGCGCAGAACTACGCCGCCCAGGACATCCCGCTGGTGGTGCTCGGCGGCAAGGAGTACGGCTCCGGTTCGTCGCGCGACTGGGCGGCCAAGGGCACCCGGCTGCTGGGCGTCCGCGCCGTCATCGCCGAGTCCTTCGAGCGCATCCACCGCTCGAACCTGATCGGCATGGGCGTCATCCCGCTGCAGTTCCCGGAGGGCCAGTCGGCCAAGTCGCTGGGCCTGGACGGCACGGAGACCTTCGACTTCGCGGGCATCACCAAGCTCAACGAGGGCGAGACGCCGCAGACGGTGAAGGTGACCGCGACCAAGACGGATGGCTCCACTGTGGAGTTCGACGCCAAGGTCCGCATCGACACCCCCGGTGAGGCGGACTACTACCGCAACGGCGGCATCCTGCAGTACGTGCTGCGCAAGATGATCCGCTCCTGATCCCCTGCCGATCCGGCGGGCACTACCGAACGGGCCCGGTGCGCCACAAGCGCACCGGGCCCGTTCCCGTTGGGGCGCCCCGGGCAGCGATGAGTCCCGTCGCGGACGTGGCCCGTGAGTGTTTTGGGGCGCCATAGCACCCCAAAACACTCACGGACCCAAGCACTTTCGGCACCGCAGCGTCGGCCCGTGCCACCCCTGCCTGCGAAGCACCGTCACGACCTCGCGCGCAACCGAACACGGGCTGCGGTCGACGTCTTGCCAGCCGTACACCAGCCGAGCCGTTCCGCTGAGCTCGGCGGCGTTGTCGCGCCTGCGGTCCCGGAAGGCCGTCTCGGCATCGCTGTGGTAAGCACGGCCGTCCAACCGGATGATCAGTGAAATCCCGAGGTCCTCGTAGCCGCAGTCCTCCAAGAGCTTCCGGCCGAACACCGATGCGGGAACCTGCCGTCGCGCCCTGGGAATCCCGTGCGCCCGCTCGACGTCGAGGAAGTACCGGGCTTCCAGCATCGAGGTGAGCCCCTCGTCGAGCAATCGCACAGCCCGGTCGAGAGCGGCCCCGTAGCGGTAGGCCGACCTTGCGGCCAGCCTCGCCCGGATCTCGCCGGCCGGAACACGGTTCGCCGCGGCCACCGTCAACAAGGTCCGCTCTGCAGCCGCCTCGTTCAGTTCGGCGGCGGCCAAGTCGACAACGGTGTCCGCACGCGACGTCCGGGGTGGCTCGTGGGCTACGACGATGTGCCGGAATGCTCGGCTGCGGTGGACCAGCACGCCTTCCTGCGGCATGGCCGAAGTCCCGTAGGGAACCGTGACGTGGATCGGGCCGTCGTCTTTCGGCAGCCAACCCCATTCCTGCGCAGCGGTCTGATGGCTGAGCACCGCCGGAAGACCGGCGTACAGCAGTGCGGCACTGATCCTGGCGCGTCGCGGAAGCGGGCCGCTGAACAGCGCGATGACGCCGCGATGACGCCGCGATGAACGCGTTGCCAGCGGTTCGCCCTGATGTTGGCCCGCACCGTGTCGTGGCTGATCCCGAAGCTTCTCAGCTGCTTGCGGGTGAAGACGGCGTGCTGGCCGCGGTTCAGCAGCTCCCACTCGGCCAGGTCTGGTTCTCGGATGTGAAGAGGCACATGGATGTAGAGGCGGCAACCTGCCGTGCAGATACAGCTGGACGCCTGCTGGAGATCGATAGCACCCCAAAGTGCGTGGCCCGTGAGTGTTTTGGGGCGCCATAGCACCCCAAAACACTCACGGACCGCGCTCAAAGTTGGCGGGGGCGGCGGCAGACGTAGATGCGGGCCGGCGGGACGTTGCGCCACACCGTGCGCGAGGTCAGCACCTCGTCGAAGCTCAGGTCCAGGCGGCGGCGGAACTGCTGCGCACCGGCCATGCCCAGGGCGTGCACGTAGGCGAAAGTCGTGAAGGCGCCGCCGGGCGCGAGGACCGCGCCGACCTGGCCCAGGATGTCGTGCTGCAGCTTCGCCGGGAAGATCGACCACGGCAGGCCGCTGACCACCGCGTCCACCTTGTCGATGCCCGCGTCGGCGAGCAGCTCGCCCAGCCGCGCCGCGTCGCCCTGGATGACCTCCAGCCACGGCAGTTCGGCGCCCAGGTACTCGACCATCCCGGCGTCCAGCTCGATCGCCACCTGCCGGCCGCCCGCGGGCAACCGCTCGGCGATCGCGCCGCTGAGCGCCCCGGTGCCGGGCCCGAGCTCCACGACCACCGGGTTGCCAGAAGTCGGCACCACGGCCGCCATCTCGCGGGCCAGGTTCGGTGAGCTGGGCGCGACCGCGCCGACCAGGTTCGGCTTGCGGACCGCGCGTTCGATGAACGTCCGGTAGTTGGCCAGCACCGATCCGGAGCCCGAACGGGGCAGCACCGGACCACCCGGCTGTGGACCGCTGGACTGTTCGACTGGACTCACGGATGCCCTTCCCGATCGGCGTGCTGACCTCGTTCGGCTCACCCTATCGGTCGCCGCACCCGCCGCGCCCCGCATGTGCGGCATCACATGTCGATCATCGCGCGCCGATGCACCCGCGACGCTAGTTACCTTTGCAAACAACCGGTGCCGATTAAACGCGGAATGAACGTGATGCAGTCAATCCGAAAATGCACCCGGAATTGGGTAACGAAAACCGGCCGGGCGACGATTGGATTCGCCGCCGTGGCCGGTCCGAGGTATGCGGGCTCGTTCCCACCGAGGGGAGCGAACCCGCTGCGCGCTTGCTCAGGCGATGCGCTCGGCCACGGGGCCGACGGGCTCGATCGCCTGGTCCGGGGTGCCCGGCCGAGGCCGCCACGCCCACTTGGTCATCGCTCCCGCCACCGCCAGCAGCACAACCGACTCGGCCGCCAGGGCCACCCACACCGTTGTCACTTCTTGCCTCCCTTCTGCAAACCTCCCCGTCTTCCGCACGCGCGCGCGAGGCACCGCCCGGCAAAGGGCAGGACGAACGGAAGAAGGTTTGGGGAACCACCGCTTTCGGAATCAATCGTAGGGCGTTGTTTCGGTGGAATTAAAGCCACCCCACGGGTGTCTTGCGTCGCACTCTCTTGGCCTATCGGAACAACTCCGCAGGCAGTGGCACAGACCACCTCGCGCGCGGGAAGATTCCGCCGCGGCGGCTGTTCTGGTGGGTGTGGAGGACATCGACGTCGTGGTGATCGGGGCCGGCCAGGCGGGCCTGACCGGCTCGTACCACCTGCAGCGAGCCGGCATCGACCACGTGGTGCTCGACCACGGCGACGGACCCGGCGGCGCGTGGCGGCACCGCTGGCCGTCGCTGCGCCTAGGCGGCGTGCACGGCATCCACGACCTGCCGGGCAGCCCGCTGCGCGAAACCGACGGTGCCCGCCCCGCCGCCGAAGTCGTCCCGGAGTACTTCGGGACGTACGAGTACGAGCAGGAACTCCCGGTGCTGCGGCCGGTGAAGGTCGACGCGGTGCGCGACGGCGGCGAGCGGCTGCTGGTGGACAGCTCGGCGGGGACCTGGGCCGCCCGAGCGGTCCTCAACGCCACCGGAACCTGGGAGAACCCGTTCTGGCCGCACTACCCCGGGCAGAGCTCGTTCGCCGGCCGCCAGCTGCACACCGCCGACTACCGCGGACCCGAGGAGTTCCGCGGCCGGCGCGTGATCGTGGTCGGCGGCGGGATCTCCGCGGTGGAACACCTGCTGGAGATCGCCGACGTCGCCGAGACGACCTGGGTGACCCGGCGGCCGCCGGAGTTCACCGACGCCGAGTTCACGCCGGTCGACGGGCGGGCCGCGGTCGCCGAGGTCGAGCGCCGCGTCCGGCTCGGCCTGCCGCCGGGCAGCGTCGTCAGCGCGACCGGGCTCCCGAACACCCCGGCCGTGCAGGCCGCGCGCGAGCGGGGCGTGCTGAACCCGCTGCCGATGTTCGAGCGGATCACCGCCGACGGTGTCGAATGGGCCGACGGGCGCTCGCGGCGCGCGGACGTGATCCTCTGGGCCACCGGCTTCCGGCCGGTCATCGCCCACCTCGCGCCGCTGCACCTGCGCGAACCGGGCGGCGGCATCCGGATCGCCGGGACCCGCGCGGTCGCCGAGCCCCGGCTGCACCTCGTCGGCTACGGGCCGTCGGCCAGCACCATCGGGGCCAACCGCGCCGGCCGCGCGGCCGCCCGGGAAATCACCGAGTTCGTGCGGGAAAGATCAAGAAAACCTTAATCGGTCCTGTCCAGGGACCTAATGCCCTGTAACCGGAGCGCCACAGCCAGCAAGCTGCGCTGTGGCGGCTCAACCACGCCGGCGGCGCCATCTCCAGGAGAGGGGGAGGTGGCGCCGCTTCACGTCGCGACTACCGGTCGCCGGTCAGCGACAGCGCGCCCGACGGGCAGACGTGCACCGCCTCCCGGGCCGCCGCGACCAGGCCTGCGTCGCCGTCGTCCACCTCGGCCGCCAGCAGCACCACCCGGCCGTCCTCGTCGTTCTGGTCGAACAGCGCCGGTTCGGTCAGCACGCACTGGCCCGCCCCGACGCAGCGGTCCAGGTCCGCCTCGATCCGCATGATCACTCCTCTCACCAGGTCACGGGCATCTCGTAGATCCCGTAGATGTTCGCGTCCGACTTGAACGGGAGGTCGTCCACGGCGACGGCCAGCCGCAGCCCGGGAAGCCGCCGGAACAGCGTGTCGAAGACGATCTGCAGCTCCAGCCGCGCCAGATTCTGCCCCAGACACTGGTGCGGGCCGAAGCCGAACGCGACGTGCCCGCGGGCGTTGCGGGCGAGGTCCAGCTCGTCGGGCCGGTCGAAGGCCTCGGGGTCGCGGTTGGCCGAGCTGCCCAGCGCGACGACGCCCTCCCCCTCCGGGATCAGCACGCCGCCGATCTCGACGTCCTCCGTCACGGTGCGCGAGGTCGCCGCCTCGACGATGGTGAAGTAGCGCAGCAGCTCCTCGACGGCGGCCGGGGTCTTGGCCGGGTCGGCGACGATCTCCGCCAGCTGGTCGGGGTTCTCCAGCAGCGCCAGGGTGCCCAGCGAGATCATGTTCGCGGTCGTCTCGTGCCCGGCGATCAGCAGCAGTAGCGCCATCCGCACGAGCGCCTCGTGGTCGGCCTCGCCGGCTTCGCGCTGCTTGCGGATCTGCCTGCCGAGCAGGTCGTCGGTGACCTCCTGCTCCTTGGCCGTCACCAGCTCGTCCAGGTACGCCTGGATCTCCTCGACCGCGGCGATGCGCTGCTCGACGGGGGTGGTCTTGCGCAGGATCTTGCTGGTGCGCTCCTGGAAGAAGTCGTGGTCGGCGTAGGGCACGCCCAGCAACTCGCAGATGACCAGCGACGGCACCGGCAGCGACAGCGCCCGCACCAGGTCGACCGGGCGGGGCGCGGCGAGCATCTCGTCGATGCAGTCGTCGACGATCTGCTGGATGCGCGGTCGCAGCGCCTCGATCCGCCGCACGGTGAACTCGCCTAGCACCGAGCGGCGGGCGGCGGCGTGCTCTTCCCCGTCCATCCCGATCATCGACGGAGCCACGGTGCCGACGGTGGCCCGCTGGCCGACCGAGAGCTGCGGGAATCCGGGGCGGCGCCGGTCGGAGCTCATCCGCGGATCGCCGAGCACCTGGCGGACGTGTTCGTGCCGGGTCACCAGCCAGGCGGTGCCGCCGCCCGCCATCGGGACCTTGGCGATCGGTGCTTCGGCGCGCAGTTCGGCGTACTCGGGTGCGGACGCGAACGGGCAGGTGCGGACTTTCGGGTAGGCCGCCGGGTCAACGGCATGTTCGGACATCGTGACTCCCTGATCACCGAGCGAACAAATGGATGACGCTCTTCCGGTTATAGCGAAGCGGAAGAATTTCGTCCACCTACTTTCGGCCCGGAACATGCGACAATCCGCCCACCCGACGCACAGCACGTGAGTGAGGACCATGACGACCGACGCCACGCCACGGCTGCGGGCCGACGCCCGCCGCAACCGGGACCGGATCATCGCTGCGGCGCGGGCCGTCTTCACCGAGCAGGGCACCGAGGTCCCGATGGAGGAGATCGCCCGCGCCGCCGGTGTCGGGATCGGCACCCTGTACCGCCGCTTCCCGGACCGCGAATCGCTGCTCGGCGCCATCGGCCGGGACGCGTTCCAGCAGGTCCTGGACGAGGCCCGGGCGATCGGCGACCACGAATCCGACCCGTGGCGCGCGCTCTGCGACTTCCTGCTGCGCGCGGCCAACCTGCGCACGGTCGTCCGGTTCTCGATGCTGTCCCAGCGGGCCAGGGCGATCCTGGCCGCCGATCCGGAGGTCGAGCAGGCGCGCGAAGAACTGCTGGAGATCCTCGACGGGATGGTGCGCGCCGCGCAGGCGAACGGTTCGATGCGGCGGGACGTCAGCGGCGGCGACCTCGGCATAATCCTTTCGATCGTGCTCCAGGGCGTGCACATCGCCCCGGACGACATCCGCCAGGACGCATCGGCCCGCTACCTGACGCTGATGCTCGACGGCTTGCAGGCCCGCCCCGGCACGCCGCTGCCCGGCAGGCCGGTGACCATCGCCGACATCGCCCTGGTTCGGCACAACGCGGCAGCAGCGGCCGACGAGCAGACCGTCTGACCGGCACGGCTCGCCGCCCCGGTCAGCTCGCCAGGTCGTCGGCCTGGAACATGCCGAAGATGTTGCCCTCGGTGTCCCGGCAGTACGCCACCCAGCCCATGCCGGTCAGCGCGGTCCGCGGCATCGCCACCCGGCCGCCCGCGGACTCCACGATCGACAGCATGGCGTCGACGTCCGCCACCTCCATGGTCGTCGCGAACGCCGCGATCGGCGTCTCGTCGGAGGGCTCGGAGCCCTTGCGGGGCAGCAGGCCGCCGTCGATGCCCGGACCCTCGCCCGTGAAGATCAGCCAGTACTGCTCGTCGCCCCACTGCTGGAACCGCCAGCCGAACACGGTCGAGTAGAACTCGCGGGCGCGATCCACGTCTCCCACGTGGATCTCGAAGTGCACGGGACGCAGCATGGCGGCCTCCTCGACGCCGGTCGTCGTCTGCGAACCTACGACCTGCCGGCCGCGGGCGCACTGACGATCAGCGGCGAGGAGCCGGTCACCCCCGGGCGGGCACCAGCCAGCGCAGCACGTGGTAGCCCAGCAGGGTCACGATGGTGCCCAGCGCGATGCCGCTGAGGCTGAACTGCGGCGTGATCTGCAGCGACACGCCGCCGATGCCGGCCACCAGCCCGGCGGCCAGCGGCATCAGGTTGACCGGGTCGCCGAAGTCGACGCGGTTCTCCGTCCAGATCTTCGCGCCCAGCAGGCCGATCATGCCGTAGAGCACGACGGTGATGCCGCCGAGCACGCCGCCGGGAGTCGCGGCGATCACCTCGCCGAACTTGGGGCACAACCCGAACAGGATCGCCACGAACGCGGCCACCCAGTACGCCGCCGTGGAGTACACCCGGGTGGCGGCCATGACGCCGATGTTCTCGGCGTAGGTGGTCGTGGGCGGGCCGCCGACCGCGCTGGAGAGGGTGCTGGCGAAGCCGTCGGCGAAGATCGCCCGCCCGAGGCTGCCGTCCAGCTTGGTGCCGGTCATCTCCTCGACGGCCTTGACGTGGCCGGTGTTCTCCGCGATCAGCGCGATCACCACGGGCAGCACCACGAGGATCGCCGCCGCGTCGAACGACGGCGCGTGCAGCGTCGGCAGGCCGAACCAGCTGGCGTCGGCGACGCCGCTGAGGTCGAGCCGGAGGTGCGCGCTGACCTCGCCGCTGGCGTTGGGCGCGGTGATCGGGCCGAAGCCGAGGTCGAACAGCCACGACAGGACGTAGCCGGCGACCAGCCCGATCAGCACCGCGATGCGGGACCAGAATCCGCGCAGCAGCACGCTGCAGCCGAGCACCACCATCATGGTGATCAGCGCGATCCACTGGTCCTGCGGCCAGTACGACTCGGCGACCACCGGGGCGAGGTTGAAGCCGATCAGCATCACCACCGCGCCGGAGACCGCGGGCGGCAGCACCTTGTGCACCACCTGCGGGCCGACGAAGTGGATGACCACGCCGACCGCGGACAGCACCAGGCCGAGCACCAGGATCGCGCCGGTGACCGTCGAGCTGTCCCCGCCGCCGGCCCGGATCACCGTCACGACGCCCACGAAGGACGCGCTGCTGCCCAGGTAGCTGGGGATCTTGCCCTGCACGATGAGCAGGAACAGGATGGTCGCCACGCCCGAGACCATGATCGCCAGGTTCGGGTCCAGGCCCATCAGCACCGGGAAGACGAAGGTGGCGCCGAACATGGCCACCACGTGCTGGGCGCCGAGCCCGATGGTTCGTCCCCAGGAAAGCCGCTCGTCCGGGGCCACCGCCTCGCCGGGGCGCGGCGTGCTGCCGTCCCCGTGCAGCTTCCAGCCGACGCCCAGCTTCGCGCCGAGTCCCTGCCGCATGGCGCCTCCTCGTTCCACCCCGCCGATCGGGGCTGCCACTTTCCGGCGGAACTCTACAAACCCGCGGCCGTGTGATCACCGCCGCAGGCCCGCAAGGCGTCAGGACATGGCCGGGATGACGGCATCACCATAGGCGTCCACAGTGGAGTCGAGCGCGTCGTGCATGGCGTAGATCGCGAACTGGTCGACCCCGGCATCGCGCAGTTCCCGCAGCTTGGCCAGGTGCGCCTCGACGGGCCCGAGCAGGCAGAACCGGTCCACGATCTCGTCCGGCACGAATTCGGTGCTCGGGTTGTCGGCGCGGCCGTGGTGCGAGTAGTCGTACCCCTTCCTGCCCCTGATGTAGTCGGTGAGCGCGGTGGGCACCCCCTCCGCGGCGTCGCCGTAGCGGGCGACGAGGTCGGCGACGTGGTTGCCGACCATGCCGCCGAACCAGCGGCACTGCTCGCGGGCGTGGTCGAGGTCGTCGCCGACGTAGGCCGGAGCGGCCACGCACACGGTGATCGACGCCGGGTCGCGGCCGGCATCGCGGGCGGCCTCCCGGACGTGGTCGACCATCCACCGCGTCAGGTACGGGTCGGCGAGCTGCAGGATGAAGCCGTCCGCCTGCCGGCCGGCGAGCTCCAGGGCCTTCGGCCCGTAGGCGCCCATCCAGATCGGCAGCCGGCCGTCGCGCACCCACGGCAGCCGAACCGGGGTTCCGTGCAGCTGCACCTCGCGGCCCTCGGCCAGCTCCTTGATCACGCGCATGGCCTGTTCGAGCGTCGCCAGCGTGGTCGGCCGCCCACCGGTGACCCGCACCGCCGAGTCGCCGCGGCCGATGCCGCACACCGTCCGCGGCCCGAACATGTCGTTGAGCGTGGCGAAGGTCGATGCGGTGACCGTCCAGTCGCGGGTGGCCGGGTTGGTCACCATCGGGCCGACCACGAGCCGTTCGGTGGCGGCCAGGATCTGGCTGTGGATGACGAACGGCTCCTGCCACAGAACGCACGAGTCGAAGGTCCAGCCGTGGCTGAAGCCGAGCCGCTCGGCCCGGCGCATCCGGTCCACCACGGACCACGCGGGCGGGTCGGTCTGCAGAACCAGTCCGAATTCCATCTCTCCCCCAAAACCTGTTCTTGAATCTGATTTGCTTTGCGGTGCGGGTAGCTGAACCTCAGACGCCGCCTGGACTGTGGGGCCCCGACTTGCGTATGACCAATGCGCGGCATCGGGGGCTGTCCTCGCCAGACGACGTCTGAGAACCCGCGGCGGTGCGAGTTGCGTAGGTGGGCTAAGCGGCTGCGCCGCTTCAAAACGAAGGGATTCAGATCAGGTACTGGCAGGTGTCTCGGGCCAGGAACCGGCCGTGCCCGGCCCGGCCCGTGTAGGTGCCGTCGTCGACGACGACCTCGCCGCGGGACAGCACCGTGCGGACCCGGCCGGTGATCCGCTTGCCCTCGTAGGCGTTGTAGTCGACGTTCATGTGGTGCGTCTCGGCCGAGAGCACGTGCTCGGCGTGCGGGTCGTAGATCACGATGTCGGCGTCTCCGCCGGGCGCGATCGTGCCCTTGCGCGGGTGCAGGCCGAACATCCGGGCCGGGGTGGTGCAGGCCAGTTCGATCCACCGGCGGCGGTCGATGCGCCCCTCCACGACGGCCTGGTGCAGCAGGTCGATGCGGTTCTCCACGCCCGGGATGCCGTTGGGGATCTTGGAGAAGTCGCCTCGGCCGAGCTCCTTCTGGTCCTTGAAGCAGAACGGGCAGTGATCGGTCGACACCACCGAGAGGTCGTTGGTGCGCAACGCCCGCCACAGGTCCGCCTGGTGCTCGGCAGGCCGCAGCGGGGTCGAGCAGACGTACTTCGCGCCCTCGAACTCCGGCCGGGCCAGGTCGTCGACCGTGAGGAACAGGTACTGCGGGCAGGTCTCGCCGAAGACGTTCAGCCCGTTGTCGCGGGCCCGGGTGATCTCGGCGACGGCCTCGGACGCCGAGACGTGCACGACGTAGAGCGGGGCACCGGCCACTCTGGACAGCTGGATCGCCCGGTGCGTCGCCTCCGCCTCCAGCAGCGGGTGTCGGACCTGACCGTGGAACCTCGGGTCGGTGCGCCCGGCGGCCAGCGCCTGCTGCACGAGGACGTCGATGGCGATGCCGTTCTCGGCGTGCATCATCGCGAGCGCGCCGTTGCCGGCGGCCTGCTGCATCGCGCGCAGGATCCGCCCGTCATCGCTGTAGAACACGCCGGGATAGGCCATGAACATCTTGAAGCTGGTGATCCCCTCGGCGACCAGCGCGTCCATCTCCTTCAGCGCCTCGTCGCCGATGTCGGAGAGGATCATGTGGAAGCCGTAGTCGATCGCGCACTGCCCGTCGGCCTTGGCGTGCCAGGCGTCCAGGCCCTCGCGCGGCGAGCCGCCGACCGGCTGGATCGCGAAGTCGACGATCGTGGTGGTGCCGCCCCACGCGGCGGCCCTGGTACCGGTCTCGAACGTGTCCGACGCGAACGTCCCGCCGAAGGGCATCTGCATGTGCGTGTGCCCGTCGACGCCGCCCGGGATGACGTAGTGCCCGGACGCGTCGATCACGGTGTCCGCATTGGACACCCACTGCTCGGCGACGGCGGGCGCGGCGATCGCGGCGACCTGCTCGCCGTCGACGAGCACGTCCGCGCGGGTCTCCTCGGTCGCGGTGATCACCAGGCCACCGCGGATGATCGTCCTGCTCATGATCGCCCCGCCTTCTCCAGTGCCGCCAGCAGGATCCGGCCGCCCTCGCGCGCCTCGGCCTCGGTGAGGGTCAGCGGCGGCGCGATGCGCAGGACGTTGCCCTCCAAGCCGCCCTTGCCGATGAGCACGCCGCCCCGGCGGGCCTCTTCCAGCACCTCGGTGGCGATCTCCGGCGCGGGCGTTCCGTCGGCGTGCGCCAGCTCCACGCCGATCATCAGGCCCTTGCCGCGCACGTCGACGACGGCCGGGATCCGGCCGAGCGCTCCGTCGAGCTGTTCGCGCAGCACGCCGCCGACGCGCGCGGCGTTGCCCTGCAGGTCGTGGGCGAGGAGGTAGTCGAGGTTGGCCAGCGCACCGGCCGCGGTGACGGGGCTGCCGCCGAAGGTGGAGATCGAGTTCGCCCGGACGCTGTTCATGATCTCGGCGCGGGCGATGACGCCGCCGACCGACAGGCCGTTGCCGATGCCCTTGGCGAAGGTGACGATGTCCGGCGCGCCGTTGGCGTCGTGCGCCTGCCAGCCCCAGAAGTGCTCGCCCGTCCTCCCCCACCCGGTCTGCACCTCGTCGCTGATCCACAGGATGCCGTGCCGGTCGAGGACCTCCTTGAAGCGGGCGAACATGCCGTCCGGCGGGGTGGCGAAACCGCCGACGCCCTGGATGGGCTCGGCGATCAGGCAGGCGACGTTGCCGTGCAGCTGCCCGAGCACGTCCTCCAGATCGGACACGCACGCGGCGGTGAACTCCGCGTCCGGCAGGCCGGCGAACGGGGTACCGCGCCGGCGGCTGCCGTGCACGTACGCCGTCTGCACCGGCGACAGGCTGGTCGGCGACCAGCCGCGGTTGCCGGTCACCGCCAGCGCCGAGAACGACCGGCCGTGGTAGCTGTTGCGCAGTGCCAGCACCTGGTTGGAGGCGCGGTAGCAGGTGGCCAGCAGCAGCGCGGTGTCGTTGGCCTCGGTGCCGCTGGTCGTGAAGAACACCCGCGGGTCGTCGATGCCCGAGAGCTCCGCGACCCGCTCGGCGAGCTCGATCATCGGCCGGTTCAGGTACAGCGTGGAGGTGTGCAGGATCCGGCCCGCCTGCTCGCCGACCGCCGCGGTCACCTCGGGCAGCGCGTGGGCGGTCATCGTGGTGAGGATGCCGCCGAAGAAGTCCAGGTACCGGTTCCCCTCGGCGTCCCAGACGTGCCGCCCCTCGCCGCGCTCTACGTCGATCGGCTCGTCGTAGTACAGCGCGAGCCAGTCCGGCAGCACCGCGCGGTGCCGCTTGGTCAGCTCTGCGTGCGTGCTCGTCATCGTCGCTCCTCTCACGGCTCGGTCAGCAGTCGGTAGGCGTCCGGGCGGCGGTCGCGGTAGAACGCCCACTTCTGCCGGACCTCGTCGATCAGGTCGAAGTCCAGGTCGCGCACCACGAGTTCCTCGTCGGTGCCGCTGGCCGGCTCGCCGACGAACTGCCCGTACGGGTCGACGAAGTAGCTGGTGCCGTAGAAGTCGTTGTCGCCGTACTCCTCGATGCCGACCCGGTTGATCGCCGCGATGAAGTACTCGTTGGCCACCGCCGCGGCGGGTTGTTCGAGCTTCCAGAGGTAGGAGGAGAGCCCGCGGCTGGTCGCCGACGGGTTGTAGACCAGCTGCGCGCCGGCCAGCCCGAGCGCCCGCCAGCCCTCCGGGAAGTGCCGGTCGTAGCAGATGTAGACGCCGATCCGGCCGACGGCGGTGTCGAAGACGGGCCAGCCGAGGTTGCCGGGGCGGAAGTAGTACTTCTCCCAGAACCCGGGCAGGTGCGGCAGGTGGTGCTTTCGGTACTTGCCGAGGTAGGTGCCGTCGGCGTCGATCACGGCGGCGGTGTTGTAGTAGAAGCCGGGCCCGTCGACCTCGTAGACCGGCACGACGATGACCATGCGGAGTTCCCGCGCCAGCGCGCACATCCGCTGCGTGGTCGGCCCGTCGGGCACCGCCTCGGCCCAGCGGTAGTGCTCCGCCTCCTGCACCTGGCAGAAGTAGGGGGCGTTGAAGACCTCCTGGAAGCCGATGATCCCGGCGCCCTGCCCGGCCGCGGCGCGGGCGTGCTTCTCGTGCTGGTCGACCATCGAGGCGGTGTCGCCGGTCCACTTCGCCTGGACCAGCGCCGCACGAACGATGTTGGGCATGGTTGCGCTGCACCCCTTCGGTCGGTGATGCCCTCTGGGACGACGTTCGGAGGGCGACCATGACGAGCCGGTCGGCCCGTCCATCGAAGGTATGACCAGTAGCCATGACGCGCAATGATCAAGCGATTGCGCAGTGTTCCCATTTCGGCGCGGCGGAACCGGGACACGTGCCGCGGCTAGGAGGAACGCCCGCGGAGCGGGCCCGGACCGCGTCCCCGAATTCCCCCGAGAAGGCGAAGCGCCGGTGTGTCGTGCACCGGCCGGTCAACTGCCGAGGCCGATGCCGCGGCTGTCGAGGAAGCGCAGCCAGCGGCCGCGGCGGCCGCCGTTCTCGTCGGCCCGGGCTAGGGCGCGGCGGGTGTACTGGACCAGCGGCCAGCGCAGGGGTTCCGGCGGGAACGGGATGGGACGGTCGCGCACCATGCTCAGCCGGGTGCGTTCGGTGTCCTCTCCCCACAGCAGGTCCAGCGCGGTCTGCGCGCCGAAGCGGGACGCCGCCACGCCCAGGCCCGTGTAGCCGACCGCGTGGGCGACCCCGCGGTCGCAGCCGATGACCGGCGTGAACCGGACCGTGGAGTCGATCGGCCCGCCCCAGCGGTGGGTGAAGCGCAGCCCCTCCAGCTGGGGGAAGGTCCGGAAGAAGTTCCGCGCCAGCGCGCGGTGCGCGGCGTCGTGCCGGGCCAGGGCCGGATCGGTGCGGCCGCCGTAGTAGTACACCGCGTCGTAGCCGCCCCACAGGATCCGGCCATCCGGTGTCGGGCGGTAGTAGTGGAAGCGGTTGGCGCCGTCGGTGACGCCCTGCCGCTCCCGCCACCCCAGCGAGTCCCACCGCGGTGCCGACAGCGGCTCGGTGACCAGGACGTAGTCCCAGATCGGGAGCACGTACCGGCGGATCGAGCGCAGCGGCGCGGGAAACGCGTTGGTCGCGAGCACGACGCCGCCGGCCCGCACCGTCCCTTGTGGAGTCTTCAGCCGGACCCCGGCGTCGCGGCGCAGCGCGCGCACGGGGCTGCCTTCGTGGATGCGCACCCCGAGCCGCTGCGCCGCCGCGGCGAGACCCCAGGTCAGCCTCGCCGGGTCGACGAGCCCGCCCGCGTCCGGCAGGCGCACGCCCGCCCGGTAGGTCGGCGAGTTCACGTCCGCGCGAATGCCGCCGGCGCCCAGGAACCGCGCCGCCATCCCGTGCTCGCGGTACAGCTCGGCCTCGTCGCTGAGCTCCTCGACCTCGTGGGGCTCGGTCGCGACGCTCGTCTTGCCGCACAGCCGGAAATCCGCGTCGATCGCCTCGTCCCGCACGAACTCGCCGATAGCTCGGAGGTTCTCCCGCCCCAGGCGCACCAACCGGTCGTTCTCCGCCGGCCAGCAGAAGCGGCCGTGGGCGAGCCCGTGCGTCAGCGACTCCGACACGAAGCCGCCGTTGCGGCCGCTGCCGCCGTGCCCGAGCCGGTGCGCTTCCAGCAGCAGCACGTCGAGGTCCGGCCGCCGCCGCTTGGCCAGGATCGCCGCCCACAGCCCGGTGAATCCGCCGCCGACCACGACGAGATCCGCGCGGTCGTCGCCGGTCAGCGGTTCGCGCGGGGCGGGCGCGTCCGCGCGATCCGTCCAGTACACGGCGATTTCGGCGTCGCGCAACGCCGGGTCGAGCTCGTCCATCCGGCGCTAGTCCCACCACGGGCGGTAGCCGACGCCGTGCTTCGCCGCGCGGCTGACGTCTCGGCGCAGCTCCCGGGTTTCACGCGCGACGCCGGGCGGGAAACCGTGCTTGATCGCCCGGTGCTCGGCGGTCTCGCCCATGTAGCAGACCGAGTAGAACAGCCCGACCAGCAGACCCAGCAGGATCGAGGTGAGCCGGATCCACAGCGGACCGGGCATCAGCACGAGGAGGCAGAAGGGCGCCAGCTGGGTCAGGGCGCGGGCGAAGTGCCGCAGCACCCAGGTCGAGCAGGTGACGTCGTGCAGCACCCACTCCGCGCACCGGTCCGGCAGCCTGCCGCCGAAGGCGTACCAGACCCACTGCGCCGGATTGGGTCGATTGGTCGCCATGTTCTCCAGGCTAGTCTTCGCGATTCCGGTCACCAGCCGTCCATTCGGCCGGATCCGAGGACGCGGCAATCCTAGGCCCGGCCGGGCACGGCAACCTCATCCGGCCGGAAATGCGTCCCGCGACACACCTGGGGGATACCGGTAACGAAGGCCGCCCCTGATCGATGTTATGGGCAGAAGGGGTGAGTGATCGTGTTCGTCGTCGTTGTCGCCTTGTTGCTCGTGCTTGTCCTGGGTGCCGTCATGTTCACCGACGTGCTGGACCGCAAGGGTTCGCCGAGCCGTGGCCTGAAGAACGCGGTGGCCCAGTTGCGGCGGGACATCCGCCTGCTCGGCCACCGCTGATCGTCCAGAGTGGACTCCGGCCTCGCCTCGCGGCGAGGCCGTTCCCGTTCCCGGCCCCACCACCTGCAGCCCTCCCACCAGCGATGATCTTGCGAATCACCGACCAGGGGGGCTGGCCACGCCAGCCGGCGGTGACGTAGGGTGCGACCGGCCGCCATCACTCGTTTGGGTGAAGGCGACGCCGCGAACAGACCAATCGGCCGGACAGGTGGGGTGGCAGAAGTGGGTAATTCGTCGTTGCCGCGAGCCCGCACTCGGGGCCGCCACCGGCGGGTGGAGCCCAAGACGTGGCAGCACGCCACTCCCCCGCGGGTGATCGGCTACGCGGTCGCGGTGTTCCTCACCGTGATCGCGGTCAGCAGCGCCTACCACCGCACCGACGCGCCGCAGGCAGCCCCGGCGCCGGCCCCGCAGCCGGCCGCCGCCCAGCCCGCCGCGCAGTTCCTCGCTCCGCAGGTCACGGCCACGGCGCCGGACCTGGCTCCCGCGACGCCGGAACCACGGCTGCTCGCCAGCGAAACCCCGGCCTCGGCTCCCGCCAAGACACCGGTCGCCGAGCAGCAGACCGAGGAAGCCCCGGAGACAACGAAGGCGCCGAAGGCGACCACCCGTACCGCGGCGACCTCGCAGCCCGAGGAGCCGACCCGGACCACGCAGCCGTCCGACGAACCGGCGCCCACCACGCAGCCGTCCGAGCCGCCGAGCGAGACCGCCCCGCCGTCGCAGTCCGAGCCGCCGAGCAACTCCGGGCCCGAACGCCCGGGCCTGCTGCCCACGATCGGCGGGATCGTCGACGGGCTCACCGGTCCGCTGCTGAAGCCGTAGCCGTCGCGACCTCGGCACCCCGGTGGGACAGTTGATCCGGAGGTGCCGAGATGGACACAGTCGCGATCACCGGCGGGACCGGACACCTCGGGCGCGAGCTGGTGCGCCTGCTCAAGCCCGCGCACCGGGTGCGGATCCTGACGCGCCGGCCCGGCACCGATCCCGAGCTGGAGTGGGTGCAGGGCGACCTCGCCACCGGTAACGGGGTCGCCGAAGCGGTGGCCGGTGCAAACACCGTGGTGCACGCGGCGACGTGTTCCCCCGTCGCCCAGCGCGGTTTCATGCACCCGGTCGACTTCTGGCGCAGCCCGCCCGACGTCGACGTCGACGGCACCAGCCGGTTGCTCGAAGCCGCCGCGGCGGCCCAGGTCCGGCACTTCCTCTACGTCTCCATCGTCGGCGTGGATCGGCCGGCCATGCCCTACCTGCGGCTGAAGCACACCGCCGAGGAGCTCGTCAGCGTCGCCGACGTGCCGTGGTCGATCGTGCGGGCGACCCAGTTCCACTGGCTGCTGGACCGGATGCTCAACCGCGCCGCCCGGCTCCCGGTGCTGCCGCTGCCGGGCGCGCTGCCCACGCAGCCGGTCGACACCCGCGACTTCGCCGAGTACCTGGTCGAATGCATCCGCGATGGCGCCGGGCAGCGGCGGGAGGACTTCGGCGGCCCGCAGGTGCTCACCCTCCGCGACGCGCTGCGCACCTGGCAGCGCGTCCGCGGCACCGACCGCCGGGTGATCAACGTGCCCGCGCCGCGGCGGCTGCGCCGGATCGCCACCGACATGACCTGCCCCGGCGGTCGCCGCGGCAAGATCAGCTGGGCGGACTGGCTGCAGTCGCACCCCGCTGAGTGACCGCCGCGCGGCGGGCTCCGGCCGCTCTCCTACGATCTGAGGCGTACGGAGTACGGAGAGGGCGCGATGGCGACGGAGTACAGCGGCGGCGGAGATCCGGCACGCAGCCTGGCGCTGCTGTGGCGGACGCAGGACGGGCCGACCAGCGGGCGCAAGGGGCGGTCCGATCTGGGCGTGGGCCGGATCGTGCGGGCGGCGATCGAGATCGCCGACACCGACGGGCTCGCCGCGCTGTCCATGCGCCGGGTCGCCGACCACCTCGGCGTCGGCACCATGTCGCTGTACACCTACGTGCCGGGCAAGGCCGAACTGATCGACGTCATGCTCGACACCGCCTACGGCGAGACCGCCCGCCCCGAGCCCGGCCCCGCCTGGCGAGACCGGTTGGCGCAGGTGGCGCGGGAGAACTGGGCGATGTACCACCGGCATCCGTGGATGCTGCAGGTCGCGGCCGGGCGCGCCGTGCTCGGGCCGAACGCGATCGCCAAGTACGACTACGAGCTGGGCGCGGTCGCGGAGCTCGGGCTCGCCGACGTCGAGATGGACTCCCTGCTGAGCCTGGTGCTGGGGCACGCCGAGGCCGCCGCCCGGCGGTCGGTGGAGATGGCGCAGGCCGAGCAGCGCAGCGGGATGAGCGACGAGCAGTGGTGGCAGGCGCACGCCCCGCTGCTCGGGCAGCTGGTCGACCCGCAGCGCTACCCGACGGCCACCCGGGTCGGCGCCGCCGCGGGCGAGGCCCACGGCTCGGCGCACAACCCGGAGCACGCCTTCGAATTCGGCCTGCAGCGGATCCTCGACGGCATCGAGGCGTTCGTCGCGGGCCGCGGCTAGCGGTCAGGCGATCTCGACCGGCCTGGACCCGCAAACCTGGCCGGCACGGGTGGATAGGCTTGAACAATGGTCCAACCAAAGGCAGAGCGGTCGATCATGGCGCTGGCCGACCTGGCCACCCCCATGGCGATCCGGGTGGGGGCGACGCTGAGCCTGGTCGAACACGCAGGGGGTGAGGGCGCGACGGCGGAGCAACTCGCCGCCAGAACCGGAACCGCGACGCAGGCGATGCGATGCCTCCTCGATCACCTGGTCACGATCGGCGCATTCGATCTCGATGCGGACTCCGGCCGCTATCGGCCCACGAGTCTCGGCGCCCAGATGGGCGAGGACGCCCCGGAAGGGGTCAAACCCCTGCTCGACATCACTTGCGCGGGTGGTCGCGGCGAACTCGCCTTCGTCGATCTCCTCGAGACGGTCACCACCGGCGCGCCCGCCTATCCGCACCGGTACGGGCGCGATTTCTGGGCGGACCTCGACGCCGATCCGAAGCTGCGGCGCACGTTCGACGCCCAGATGAACTGGCGGTTCCGCGAGCAGGCGCCGCAGATCGCCACGAGCTTCGACTGGAACCGCTTTCCCGACATCGTCGACGTGGGCGGCGGCGACGGGCCGTTGCTCATCGAGATCCTGCACGCCCATCCCGGCGTCAGGGGCCGGATCCTGGACCTGGCATCCACGGCGACCGCTGCCGCCGGGAGGTTCGCGGCCCTCGGACTCGAGGACCGGGCGAGCGCTGTCGCCGGCAGCTTCTTCGACCCACTGCCCGCGGGAGCCGACGCCTACCTGCTCTCCGACATCCTGCACGACTGGGACGACGAGCACGCCCGAAGGATCCTGGCCGAGTGCCGGCGGGCGGCCACCCCGAACGGCACCGTGGTGGTGATCGAGCCGGTGCGGGGCCACGGGGTAGGCACGGCCATGGACCTGTTCATGCTGATGTGCTTCGGCGGCAGGGAAAGGACGGTCGACGAGTTGACCGAGCTCGCCGCCGGCTGCGGGCTCCTGCTCCACAGCTCCGTTCCGGTGACGGAAGGGCGGATGGCACTGGAGTTCAGAGTCGCGCCCGATCTTGCGGATGAACCGCCGCAGGCCCGGTAGCGCTCTGACGTTGCCCCGCATCATCACCTGTACGCCAGTTCGACCTCTCCGACGGACAACGCCGTCGCGCGCGGGCTGACAGCCGCCCAGTGATCGACTGCAGTACGCACTTTCGGGAGTCAACCGAGAGCCGAATTTTCAACCAGTGCAGCGCGACAAGCGCCGCTAGGAGGAGCGGTTCAGCGCGGCTTTCAGGGTCTCGCGGGTGTCTTCCGGAGTGAGCGCGTCGGAGGTGAGGCGGTGCAGAGCGGCGCTGTGGACCTCGACGTCCTCGGGTTTGTCGAGGTAGAGGGCGCCGCAGAGATGTTCCAGGTAGACGATGTCGGGGATTTCCGGCTGGGCGAAGCGCAATAGCGTGAAGGGGCCCTCCGCGCCGGAGCGGCCGACGTCAAATGGCAGTATCTGCAGCGAGACCGCGGACATCGTGGTCGCCTCGAGCAGATGCTCGATCTGCTCCCGGAGCACGTCCGGGCCGCCGATCGGCCGGTACAGCACCGATTCGTCGATGACCGCCCACAGCCGCGGCGGCTTCGGCCGCGTGAACAGCTTCTGGCGCTGCATGCGCAGCCGTACTCGCCGGGCCACCTCGTCATCCGGGAAATCCGGGCGGCCCTGGGTGGCGACCGCGCGGGCGTACTTCTCGGTCTGCAGCAGGCCGGGCACGAACTGGATCTCGTAGGTCTGGATTCGGGAGGCCGATTCCTCCAGGCCGACGTAGTCCTGGAACCACAACGGCATCAGATCGTTGAAGCGGTGCCACCAACCAGGTTCGTTGGACCGGCGCACCAGGTTCAAAAAGGACTCGTGCTCCGCCTCGTCGGTCACCCCGTAGAGGTCAAGCAGGTCAGCGACGTCGCGCTCCTTGAAACCGACCCGGCCCAGTTCGAGGCGGCTGATCTTCGATCCGGAACCGCGGATGGCGTAACCAGCGTCCTCCCGGGAGATCCCTCTCGCCTCGCGCAACCTGCGCAGCTGGGTACCCAGTACAAGACGCCGAGCAGTGGGTCCGCCTTCCGTGGCACTGTCCTCGGCCACGTGAGACCTCCTCCACAGGGGGCTGCAACGCCAGCATGGTAGCCGACCCGCGCAGCCGGCATCCCTCAAGTTGACGACCGGCAACGCGACGTTCCTGCGGCTGCCGCGGTTGCTGGACCACCTCGAAAAGCTGCCGACCGGCAAGCCCGTTCACCTGGACCTGACGACTATCCGGCACCTCGACCGGGCCTGCCATCAGGCCGTCGAGCACTGGGTCGCGCAACGACGGCGCAGCGACAGCACCGTCGAAGTGGCCCTGTCCGCCCGGGTCGGCTGAGGAGGACGTAGCGGACGAGCCGGCGGAGACGCTGGGTGCGGGATCTCCCCGCACCCAGCGCCCTGGCCGTTGCGGGGCGTTGGCGTTGTCGTACGAGGGGTGGCCGGTGGCGCGGCCAGGCCGTCGGTGAGGCGATCAGCTCAGCTTCCGCAGTGCTGCGCGCACTGCGGCGAGGCTGGCGTTGGGTTCGTCCCAGAAGACCATGTGCCCGGCTCCGGGGACTTCGACGAGTTCGGCGGAGGGATTGGCCTTGGCGGCTTCCTCCGCGCCGGCGGCGGTGACGACCGGGCTGTCGGCTCCGTAGAGGAGAACCGCGGGGGCGGGCACTTTGGGCCAATGGGCGAAGAAGTCCTCGGATTCGAACCCGGCGTGAGTTGCCGCGATCGCGGTCCGCGAGCAGGAGGACAGCCAGCGGGCGCGCAGCTCCTGTTCCCTGCGGGGCCAGCGCGGCCAGGACTGCGCCACCTCGTCGGCGTTGGTGCCGTCGCGGGCTTGGTCGAGTTGGCGGAGGAAGGCTTCGAGGGTCGTGGGGTAAGGATCCCTGCCCGGGCCGCTCATCGGGGGGTCGACCAGAACGGTCCCTCGCAGTTCGTGATGGCCGGTGGTCGCGGCCAGCGCCGCGATCCGCGCACCCATGGAATGTCCGAGCAGGATGGGGCTTTCCAGCTGCAGCCCGGACACGACCGCATCAACGTCCGCGGCGTAGCCGGCGAGGTCGTAGCCGTGCAGTGCAACCGCACCGTTCGCCGCGATGGGTTCGGGCGGGTTGTCGGAGAGTCCGCGGCCTCGGATGTCGAGCACGAGTGGGCGCACGAGGTCGGTCAGTTCTCGCGCCACGAAGTCCATCGTGATGGCGGGGCTGGTGATGCCGGGAAGGATCAGCACCGGCACGCCGTCGGCCGGGCCGTAGTCGAGCAGGTGCAGCCGGAGTTCTCCCGAACGCACCCAACGGCTCACCGCGGGGACGGCGCCGAGATCGGCCAACGCCGGTTGGCTCATGGTGCGGGCGGTCGGTGCTTCGGTCGGGATCGACGGGAGGGACGTGGTCACGAGTGGCCTTTCCGTGTCGGCGAGTCGGCTCAGCGTTCGGCGCGCTACCCGGCCGCCGGTGCGAGGGGTGCGGCGGTGTTGTCGAGGTAGGCCAGGGCGTCGTAGAGGCCGATGACATCGGCGTACTTGGCTTGCAGGTCGAACAAGGCGGCATCGTGCGGGCCTTGCGCTCGGTCACCGCAGGCTTCTCGCACGACGAGGGTGTTGAAGCCGCACTGCACGGCATCGACCGCGGTGGCGCGGACGCAGCCGGAGGTGGTGGCGCCGCAGACGAGCAGCGTGTCGGTGCCCAGGCTGGTCAGCAGGGTGGCCAGGCCGGTTCCGTGGAATGCGGAGGCGCCCTTCTTCAGGACGAGGTGGTCGCAGGCCTGCTGCTCGAGCCGGGGATCGAGAGCGACCTCTTCGCTTCCTTCCCGCAGGGCTCGCATGCCCGGAGCTTTGCGGAGCCAGGCGATGGAGTCGCCGTCGGCCTCGGCGGGCGTGTAGCTGATCGCGGTGTGGATCACCGGCACGTCGTGTTGCCGGGCCGTGGTCGCGAGGACGGCCGCCGCGGTCACCTCCCGGGTGAGGTCGGATCCGGAGGCGAAGCCGGGTTCGGTGAATCCGCGGGTCAGGTCGACCACGACCAGTGCCGGGCGGCTGCCGCGGGGAACAGCGGCGCCGAACCCGGCCCGGTCGTAGGTGGCATCGGTCTCGGCCCCGTGCAGGCCGGCGGATCGGTGGTCATCGACGGGCACGCTGCAACTCCTTGATCAGTTTGTCCTGGGTGCGGATCCGGCCGAGCAGCCAGCCCTGGAAGAACCCGAGCGCTGCGGCGGCCGCCAGCGCGGCGTATCGCCGGGTCTCGGGCGGAAGCAGCATCGCCAGCCCGTCGAGGCTGTCGTTCGCGGCGGGGCTCGCGGCCGGAGCGGGCGCGACGCCGTTGCTGCCCGGGGTTCCGAGGGCCGGTTCCGGGGCTGCGGCGCTCGGCCCCTGCTGCAGTTGAACGGCGAGGTTGCGGGCGAACTGGTCGAGCAGCCGGTTGGACACGGTGCTGATGGCGCCTTTGCCGAACTGGGCGAGCTTTCCGCGCACGGACAGGTCGGTGCGCAGGTTGAGCGTCGCTCCCCCGGGAGCTTCGAGCACGGTCAGGGTGACATCGGCCTCGGCGTCGCCGTTGCCGTGGCTGTCCGCTCCCCGCGCGAGCAGTCGCAGCCGGCGATCAGCGGCAGCGACCTCGCTGAACCTCACCGTGCCGGAGTAGGCGGCGCTGATCGGGCCGACCTTGAACTTGACGCGGCCGCGGTAGGTGTCGCCGTCCCGCCCGTCGAGGGTCGCGCCGGGCAGGCAGCCCGCCACCCGCTCGACGTCGTTGATCAGGGTGAACACGGCATCCGGGTCGGCCGGGACTTCGAGTTGGTTTTCCAGGATCACGGTGTCGCTTCTTTCTCGGCAGGGATGCCGGCCGGGCAAGCAGGTTCGGTGTCCGAAGTGGACCGGCGGCGCTCAGCGGTCGCGGCGATCGCGTCGACGATCGTCTGGTAACCCGTGCAGCGGCACAGGTTGGCCGAGACCGCTTCGCGGATCTCCTCGCGGTCGGCGTCCGGCTGCTGCGCGAGGAAACCCTCGGCGAGCATGAGGAATCCGGGAGTGCAGAACCCGCACTGCAGTCCGTGGTGGTCGCGGAAGGACCGCTGCAGATCGGAGAGCTCCCCGTCCTCGCCGAGCGACTCGACCGTGCGGATGTCGCTGTTCTCGGCTTGTACGGCGAACATCAGGCAGGCCCGCACCGGTTCGCCGTCGACGAGGACTGTGCAGGCCCCGCACACCCCGTGCTCGCATCCGACGTGGGTGCCGGTGAGACCGAGGTCGTGGCGCAGGGCGTCGAGCAGGGTCTTCCGCGGTTCGACGAGGGCCTCGTGCGTCGCACCGTTGACGTTCAGCCCGATCAGGTGTCGCTCGCTCATGACGGGGTGGTCGCCTCCTCTCGGCTGGACAACTGCGGGGAAATGGCCGCGTCCAGCGCGGCCAGCACGGTCTGCGGGTGCACGGGCGTGGTGTCGAGTTCGACTCCGGTGTGGCGCAGTGCGTCGTTGATCGCGTTCAGCACGGCGGCCGGCGCACCGATGGTGCCGCCCTCTCCGGCACCCTTGGCGCCGCTTTCGGTGAAGGCACAAGGTGTTTCGAGGTGGGTGACGGTGATGTCCGGGATCTCCGTCGCGGTCGGCACGAGATAGTCGATGAAGCTGGCGGCCGAGGGCTCGCCGTTGTCGGCGTAGGTGACCTCCTCGAACAGCGCTCCGGCGATGCCCTGGGCGATCCCGCCGCGGCACTGGCCATCGACGACCTGCGGGTGGATCAGCACTCCGCAGTCCTCCACGCAGGCGTAGCGCAGGATCTTGATCCGGCCGGTGCCCGGATCGGCCTCGACGACCACCGCGTGGGTGGCGTTGGAGAACGTGCCGTCACCGGCGACGTCGAAGCTCGCGGTCGCCGTCAACGTCGGTTCGACGCCCTTGGGCAACAGGTGGCTGCGCAGATAGGCCACGTCCGCGATGTCCTCGAAGGACACTCGCTGCGCGGGGTCGTCGATCTGGACGACTCCCCCATCGCCGTCCAATCGGACGTTGTCCGGGCGCGTCTTGAGCAGGTGCGCGGCGATGGTGCACAGCAGCTCGCCGAGCCGTCCGGCCGCGACGGACACGGCCGACCCGCCGATCGTCACCGACCGCGAGGCGAAGGTTCCCCATCCGTAGGCGATGCGCTCGGTGTCGCCCTGCCGCAGCTTGACCTCGTCCAGGTCCAGTCCCAGCCGGTCGGCCACGATCTGGGCGAGGGTCGTCTCATGCGACTGCCCGTGGTTCATCGTGCCGCTGGTGACCACCACCGACCCCGTGGTGTCCATCCGGATCTCGGAGACGTCGAAACCGGGGACCACCTGCATCTTGCGCTTGGCGAAAGCGTCGGAACCGTAGCCGGTCCGCTCCGAGAAGCAGCAGTAGCCGATGCCGATGTGCCGCCCCTCGGCGGCGGCCCGCTCCCGGAACCCGTACCAGCCCTCATCGCGGAGGGTGGCCTCGGCGAGGTCGAGCGATTCCCGGTAGGTGCCAGGATCGTAGGTGACGTCGTTGACGCCGGTGTAGGGGAATTCGGTGATCACGTTGCGCCGGCGGACCTCGACCGGGTCGATGCCGAGTTCACGCGCGGCGCGCTCCATGACGCGTTCCATCGCCATGACGTACTGCGGACGGCTGACCCCGCGGTAGGGCGCGGTCGGCGCCTTGTTGCTGGTGATGGCGCGGCCGCGGACCCGGTAGGCGGGCACCTGGTAGACGCCCGGCATCTCGGCGGAGGCCATCAGCGGTTCGATGCCGGCCGTGAACGGGTAGCAGGAGTAGGCGCCCATGTCGCAGACGACGTCGACGTCCAAGGCGGTGATCCTGCCCTCGGCGTCGAACGCCGCGCGGGTGCGGTAGCGCTGCTCTCGGGCCAGGAATGCGGCGGTCAGCGCCTCCCTGCGGTCCTCGATCCACTTCACCGGGCGGTCCAGCTTCCGGGCCGCCGCCGCGACCGCGATCTCCTCGCGGCCGACCACGCACTTCTGGCCGAATCCGCCGCCCATGTCGGGGACGGTGACCCGCACGGTGCGCTCCGGGACGCGCAGCGAGCGGGCCAGCACCGTGCGCACCTGGTGCGGGACCTGCGTGCAGGTCTGCACCAGCAGCTGGTCGTCGCGGTCGTCCCAGGAGGCGACCACACCGCGCGTTTCCAGCGGCAGCGCGTTCTGCCGCCCACTGCGCGTGACGACCTCGACCACGCACCCCGGTCCGGATTCGGCGGCCTCGAACGCGGTGTCGACACCGGGTGTGTCGAACATCGACACGTCGAGGAGGACGTTCCCGGGCGCTTCCTCGTGCACGAGCGGTGCGTCCGCGGCGAACGCGGTCTCCTCCGAGACGACCGCGCCGAGGGGTTCGTAGGTCGCCACCGCGGCTTCGATGCCGTCTTCCACGCTGTAGGGGTCGCGAGCGATGACCACGGCCACCGGTTCGCCGACGAAGCGCACCTTCTCCTTGGCGAGGATGGGCATCGCGGTGGGCGCGAACTCCTCCGGCGGGCGATCGAGCAGCGCCACGATGTCGCCGAGGTCGAGGTCCTCAGCGGTGTAGGCGGCGACGACGCCCTCGACCTCGCGGACCGCGGAGAGGTCGATGCCGAGGATCCGGCCGTGCGCGACGGTGGAGCGGACGAAACCCGCGTGCAGCATCCCGCTCAGCTGGACGTCGTCGATGAACCGCCCCCGACCGCGCAGCAGGCGGGGGTCTTCGCGCCGGGGGACGGCGGCCCCGACCCAGCGCTTCCCGTCGGGCTGCGGAGATCCGTGTCGGACACCGGTATCGCGCCCGGTCATCGGGTCTCTCCTTTCTCCCACGCCTCGTGCAGGGCCTGGGCGACGAGCGTCCGGGTGAGCCGACGGCGATAGGCGCCGGTACCCGCTGCGTCGTCGGGTGGATCGATGGCCGCAGCGGCAGCCTCCCCGCACGCGGTGAACAGATCCGGCCCGGGGACACCACCGGCCAGCACGGCCTCGGCCTCGGGTACCCGGATGGGCGCCGGGGCCACGCCGCCGAGCACCACCCGGCCTCCGGTCAGCGGACCCGCTTCGGCGACGGGGTCCGCGTCGAGCACGACCGCTGCGTCGACGGTCGCGAAATCCCCGTGGCGGCGGGCGAACTCGGTGAGCGCGGCTCGCGGCGCCGGGCGCGTGAAGCGCACTTCCACGACGACCTCGTCGGGTTCGACGGCCGTGGCGTAGAACCCGTAGAACATCTCCGCGGCCGGGATCTCCCGTTGCCCGTTCGGGCCTTCGGCGACGATCACGGCGTCGAGCAGCAGGGCGAGCAGGCACCACTCGGCGGTGGCGTCGCCGTGCACGATGCTGCCCGCGACGGTGCCGCGCGAGCGGATCGGCAGGTGGCCCACCCACCGCATGGCCCGGGAGATCACGTCGAACTCCGGCCCCAAGGTGCGGCCGGCGATCTCGACCGCACGATGGGTGCTCAACGCCCCGACCCGGAGTTCCGGGCCGTCGCGCCGGATCGAGCTCATCGCCGGATCGCGGCGCAGCAGTCCCATGTCGACCAGGACCGTCGGCCGGGCGAGCCGGAAGTTCATCATCGGTATCAGGCTCTGGCCGCCGGCGATGAGCTTCGCCTCCTCGCCCGCTGCGGCGAGTTCGCCGAGCAAGCCGACGGCATCGGCGACGTCATGCGCCCGGTGGTAGCTGAACGCAGCGGGCTTCACGCGGTCAACCTCCTCGTTGTTGGATGCCTGGAACGGGTTTCGCCGTCAGCGCGCCGAAGTCTCCGTAGTGGCAGCGGCTTTCACGACCGTCGGCTCGGCACCGAGATCGGTGATGCGGTCGAGTTCGCGACCTCGGGTCTCCGGCGCGGCGACCATCATGAACACGACCGCGGCCACCACGAGCACACCGAGCACCGTGAAGGTCAACGGCAGGCCCAGCACCGGCCACAGCACGCTGCCGAACAGCAGCGGGGCGAAGCCGGTGACGGCGCGGCTCGACGACGACGCCCAGCCGAAGCCCGAGGCGCGCAGCTCCGTCGGGTAGAGCTCGGAGACGTAGGCGTACATGACCGGGATGACCACCAGGGCGAACAGACCGAAGGCGCCGATCGCCACGACTGCCAACGCAGGCGTCCCCAGCAGCAACGAGAACACCACCAGCATCACCGACATGATCGGCCCCGCGGTCGCGATGACCCGCTTGCGGCCCACCCTGTCCACGACGAGCACCGCCAGTGCGACGCCGACGATGCCCACCGCGTTCATCAGCGCGGTCGAAGCGAAGGCCGCGATCTCGCCGAAGCCCTCCGCCTTCAGGATCGACGGCATCCAGCTCAGCGCGGCGTAGTACACCAGCATCACGCTGGTGAACAACGTCCACGACATCGCGGTGATCCGCGGGTTGAAGGCCCACACCCGGCGAAGCTGGTCGAACGCTGCCGCCAGTGCCCCACCGCGGGTGTCCTCCGCGACCGCCGCCGGAATCACGTAGGGCTCCGGCTGCGCTCCGGTGCGCCGGACGAGATCGTCGATGACCGCGCGAGCTTCTTCCTCACGGCCCTTGCGGACCAGGTACAGCGGAGACTCCGGAACACCGCGTCGCACCCAGATCAGCAGAAGCGCCGGCAGGATCATCAGCACCAGCATCCAGCGCCAGTTCCCGTGCACCGGGACCAGCAACGTCGCCGAGACGCCTGCCAGCGTGGTCCCCACCGGCCACCAGCCGTCCATCGCCGAAAGCACCCGTCCCCGTTGTCGGCGGGGTGAGAACTCGCTGACGATCGCGTAGTCGACCGGAATGCACCCACCGAGACCGACGCCGGCGAGGAAGCGCAGGAGCAGGAAGATCTCAAGGTTCGGCGACAGCGCCCCGACTGCGGAGAACAGCGCGAAGAGCAGCAGCGTGATGCTGAACGCCCGCTTGCGGCCGATGCGGTCGGCCACCGTCCCCCAGGCGACCGCACCGACCGCCATGCCGATCAGGTTGGCGGTGGCCACCAACCCCTTCTGGCCCGGTGACAGCCCGAACTCGGTCCCCACCAGCGGGGTGAGGAAGCCGTTCAGCGCGACGTCCCAGGCATCGAACATGTAGCCCAGCCCGCCGATCAGGAAGATCTTGCCTTGCACGTTCCATCGCCAGGGCAGGTCCTGGACGACTTGGTCTCCGGTACGCATGAGTCACTCCGTTGCGCTGTAGCGGCGTCACGCGTCAGCGTGCGAACTGGTAGTGGATGGATTCGGTGTCCGGGTCCGTGAGCGGGCTGCCGTTCCACAGCCAGTCGTAGGACACGTCGGACTCACCATCGAAGCGACGCAGCTTGTCGTCGCGTTCACGCTGCTCCGGGCCATCGGGCAGGTGGTAGAAGCTCATGTTCTGCAGGGACGCATCCTGGACCATGCCCGCGTGCTTCGCCCGTCGATCGACGTAGCGGACCAGGGCCGCCTCGATCCCGTCGCGAGTCACCCGGCCGAGCTCCTCCGCGAGCACGGCGGCGTCCTCCATCGCCTGGGAAGCGCCCTGCGCCTGGTAGGGCAGCATCGCGTGGCAGGCATCGCCGAGCAGGGCGACCCGCCCGTCGACCCAGACCGGGTCGCGGCGCCGGCGATACATCGCCCACACCGACACGTCCTCGTCCTTCGCCTTGGCCAGCACGGCCGGAACGCGGTCGTCCCAGTCCTCGTACTCCGCGGCGAGCTGCGCCGCGGTCGCCGGGCCGCTCCAGTCCCGGGCGATCTCCTCGGTGCACGGGACGATCGCGACGATGTTGAGGTACTGACCGCCGCGGATCATGTAGTGCACCAGGTGCTTGTCCGGGCCGTACCAGATCGTGGAGTGGAAGCGGTCCACGAGGAACCGGGTCGCCGGGTCGGCGGCCACCAGGTCGCCGGGGATCAGCGCGCGGTAGGCCATCTCCCCGGAGAACTCCAGGGTGTCGTCGAATCCCGCCAGGTCCCGCACCGCGGACCGGATGCCGTCCGCCCCGATCACGAGATCCCCGGCGAACCGGCGTCCATCAGCGGTCAGCACCGCCGGGCGCGCCGGATCGGTGCGATCGAGATCGACCACCTGCGCCGAGGTGGCGACCTCGACCACCGGGCCGGGCCCGGTCGGCTCCAAGCACGCCTCCAGCAGGACGCTGTGCAGGTCGGCGCGGTGGTAGTGCCAGTAGGGCGCCCCGTACTGGTCGATCACCCGCTGCCCGAGCGGCAGCTGGGCGATGATGCTCCCGTCGGCCCAGCGACGGCGGACCTGGTCCTGGGGTTCGGTGCGCACGCGCTCGAGCTGAGCGCGAAGCCCCAGCCCGATCAGGATCCGGCTGGCGTTGGGCGCGGTCTGGATTCCCGCGCCGATCTCCCCCAACTGCGCCGCCGCCTCGACCACGGTGACCCGCAGGCCGCGCTGCCGCAGCGACAGCGCGGCGCACAGGCCTCCCAGGCCGGCACCGACAACAACGACTTCGAACGACTGGCTCGCAGCCACGCTGGCCTCCTCGTCCTCGCCGGAACCCGCGTCGGATTCAGGTGATCCGAACACGTACTATCCGGATATGCAAGGTCTTGTTTGAAAAGGTTTTGTTCGCAGGTGATTACCGCTTGATGCGCTTCTGATCAGCGCGAAGAGGGCGCAGGCGATCAGGATGCGGACGAGCGAGCACGAGCTCGCATCGGGTGAATACGCGCAGCGCAGCCCGAGGAGCCGGGACGCCCCGCCAGAGGGCGGTCCCGGCCACGAGCGTCGCGCGCCGGAGGCTCAGACCGCGTGCGTCGGCACGCCCGGGGTGGCGATCGCGCCGCTGAGCAGCTTGCCCGCACCGGGCACTCGGGGTTCGAGTCCGAGTTCGGACAGGATCCGGAAGGTGGTGGCGGTCGCGGCCGAGAGCACCGGGATCCCCACCTCGTCCTCGACCGGCTGGATCGAGGGCAGGGACGGCATCTGCACGCAGGCCGACAGGACCAGCGCGTCAGCGTTGGACAGGTCGAGCTTGCGGTAGTGCTCGCGCAGATCGGCCGGATCCAGCCGCGCCACGGCGAGGTTGTCCGGCACCTCCAGCGAGAGCGCGTCCACCACCTCGATCCCGGCGTCCTCGATGTAGTCCGCCACCGCCTTGGTCAGCGGCTTCATGTACGGCGTCAGGATCGCGACCTTGCGCGCACCCAACGCGCCGATGCCGGACAGCAGTGCACCGGCACTGGAAACGACCGGGGCATCGGAGCCCTCGGCGCGCAGCGCGCGGGTGATGTCGTCCTCCGCGGTGCAGTGGTAGCCCGGCCCCTGCGCCATGATCGCCACCAGGCACGCGGTGGCCACGACCGCCGGGCGAGCGTCGGCCAGTTCCGCCGCCGCTCGTTCGGCCTGCGCGTTCATCGCCCGCAGTTGTTCCGGGGTCACGTGCTGCATCCGCGCCCGCGCGGAGTGGAAGATGAACCGGTCCCCCGGATCGACCTCCTCCCGAGCTCGCAGCATCCGCGGCAGCTCGGTCTCCATGGTGAGGTTCGAGCTGGGCACGATCATTCCGATGTGGTGCTCGCGCACCGCCGCGCCCGCGCTCATCGCCGACCGACCGGGCGCATCTCGGCAACGGTCAGCTCGCCCGCGTCGACGATCAGCTCGTCGTCGAGGTACAGCGAGTTGCCGCGCATCGGGATGTCGAAGTGGCAGGCGGTGTCGTTCGGGCCGCCCAGCTCGTTGTTCGGCCCGATGGAGAACATCACGTTGCCGTAGAAGCTGCGCAGCTCCATGCCCATCCCGCCGGGGAACTGGGTCAGGCCGTGCCAGTGGGCACGCTCGTCGAGACCCCAGCCGACGTGGCTCATGCCGTAGCCGCGCGGGTCGTCGAAGCTCTCGATGTACGAGCGCAGCAGGTCCGCGTCCAGCCCGGACGACCCGGCGCCGCCGCGGATGTCCCGGATGAAACCCTTCTCGACGGTGATCTCCACCGGGGTCTGCACGTAGGTGTTGAACGGCAGGAGCACGTCCCCCGGCGAGAGCACGATCTTCCCGTCGACACCGTCGTCGGCTCCGCCGGTGAACACGAACGCGGCCGGCCAGTGGTCCCATCGACCTGGGGTGTCGGTGTAGCCGTACTCCGACAACGTCGGGTACATGCCGAGCTGGTAGGTGACGTCGGTACCGGCCGGGCTGGTGATCCGCATCGTGCTCGCCTTGGCCAGCAGCTCGGCGCCGATCTCCACCCGCTCGCGCAGTTCCTCGGTCGGCATCAACCGGGCGAGCAGCTCCGGCGGCTCGACGGCGGTCAGGATCCGGACTCCGGCGTCCTGGATGGCGAACTGCTCCTTGCTGAACAGCAAGAAGGTGCAGTCCACGACCATGTCGACGCCCTTGAGGGCATCCACGGCCTTGGGGATGTTCCCGAGGCCGGAGTCGCCCACGGCCCACGCCCCCGAGGCGCTCGCCGGCGAGGGCAACCGCATGTGGAACGCCGCAGCTCCCAACTGCTGAGCGGCCCACAGGAACGCGTCCGCGTACTCCGCGCGCTCCCCGCCGCGGGTGAGCACGACGACCGTCTCACCCTCGTGCACGCCGGACAGGCGCAGTTGCTGCAAGCAGATGTCGTTGAACAGGTTCTGGTCCACCGTTGACCACCTCCGCATGTAATCCGAGCACGGATTATCCGAGCACGCAAGAGTTGTTTTCGCGGAACCCGTGTGCACCCGAACCTGCGAGCCGCCAGTCCTGTACCAGTGCAACCATCCGGGCACGTATTATTAATCGGCACCTAACCCGGGTGCCGAGCTGCATGGGAGGAACGCAATGGGGGAGCCAGCGCGCACGGACCGACGTGTTGCAGATACGTCCGCCGTCGCTCCGGCACCACCCGCCGACCTGCTGGCCGCCCCCGGCTACGGCGCCCGCCGGCTGTACCAGGCCTACCTCGCCGCTTGGAACCGCCACGTCGACTCGGTGCTGACCGGTCCGCAGTTCGCGGTGCTCTCCGCCGTCCGCGCCTATCCGGGCAACGACCAGAGCTCGCTGGCCGGCGCCGCCGCGCTGGACACCTCGACGATGGCCGACTTGTGCCGCAGGCTCGAGCGACGAGGTCTCATCCAGCGCATCGAATCCCCGCGCGACGCCCGGCGCAAACTCCTGTCCCTCACCGAGGAAGGCGAGGCGGTGCTCACCCAGGTGCACCACCGGGCCCGGCAACTGGACGAGGCACTGCTCTCCGACAGCGACATCGCCAGCGACGCCAACATCGCAACACTGCTCAACGCACTCGGCGCCCGCTGGGAAGCCGTCGCAGCATTCGAAAAACTGGACTGAGCCGGGCGCGATACCCGCGCCCACGCAACTGGATCAAGCATTGGTGCTCAGCGAGATCGCGCGACCGCAGGGCAAGCGCTCCGCCCATGCGACAGGCGGTTTCGGTGTGCAGCCTCCCGAGAGGGAGATTCAGCACGGATAGAAGGACAGCGGACACGCGCGCAGTGCGGCCGGCCACTCCACCGCCTGGCGGCTCACGACCTGCTCAGCCAACGGCCCCACCCCGCGCAGTCGCATCCTCGGATGGCATGCACGGAGCGGGGCCGCGAACATCGTCTGGACCGGGGCCGAGACTCGTCGGGCCGCCGGTCGTCGTCGGAGAGAGCTGCGGGAACCTAGCCGGCGTTTGCGATCTTGACCAGCATCTTGCCGGTGTTCTCGCCGCGCATCATGCCGAGGAACGCCTCCGGCGCGTTGCGCAGGCCCTCGACGACAGTCTCCCGGTAGCTGATCTTGCCCTCGCGCAGCCAGCCGCCGACCTCGGCGAAGAACTGGTCCTTGCGGTGCGCGTGGTCGATGACGATGAAGCCCTGCAGCTTCAGGCGCTTGGAGACGATCTTGAACAGGTTGTTCGGGCCGGGCTTCGGCTCCGCGTTGTTGTACTGCGAGATCATGCCGCACTCCGCCACTCGGCCGAAGTCGTTGAGCACCTCGATGGCGGCCTCCAGGTGCTCGCCGCCGACGTTGTCGAAGTAGACGTCGATGCCGTCGGGCGCGGCGGCCTTGAGCTGCTCGACGACCGGGCCGTCGTGGTAGTTGAACGCGGCGTCGAAGCCGAGTTCGTCGACGAGGTAGCGGACCTTCTCGGCCGACCCGGCGCTGCCGATCACCCGGGACGCGCCGCGCAGCTTGGCGATCTGCCCGGCCAGCGAGCCCACCGCCCCGGCCGCGCCGGAGATGAACACCACGTCGCCTTCCTTCTGCGCGGCGATGTCGGCGAGCCCGACGTAGGCGGTCATGCCGGGCATGCCGAGCACGTACAGGTAGGCGCTCAACGGCGCGACCTGCGGGTCGACCTTCACGGCGTGCTTGGCGTCGAACGTCGCGTAATCCCGCCAGCCGAAGTAGTGCAGCACGAAGTCGCCGGGCTGGAAGCCCTCGGCGTTGGCGGCGACGACCGCGCCGACCGCGCCGCCCTGCATCGCCTTGCCCACCTCGAAGGGCGGCACGTACGACCTGCCCTCGTTCATCCGCCCCCGCATGGCCGGGTCGACGCTCATCCAGACGTTGCGGACCAGCAGCTCGCCCTCGCCCGGCTGCGGCTGCTCGACCTCGACGACGTCGAAGTTCTCCTGCGTCGGCCAGCCCTTCGGGCGGGACGCGAGGCGGATCTCCAGGCCCTTGCTCATCGTTGCTCCTCCATCGGTGCGGTCGACACCGACCATACATAAAGTGTCAGTCGCTGCCAATTGTCGCTACGTGACTTATGTCGTCCTCTGGCATAATGACGGACATGAGTGCCCCGACCGACCAGGGTGGCCTGCGCGCCCGCAAGAAGCAGCGCACGCGGGCCGCGCTGATCGACGCGGGCCTGGACCTGTTCCTCACGAAGGGCTACGACGCGACGACCATCGACGAGATCGCCGCCGAGGTGGAGATCTCGTCGCGCACGTTCTTCCGCTACTTCGCGGGCAAGGAGGACGTCGCGCTGGCCAAGGGCGACGAGTTCGACGAGCTGGTGCTCGAAGCCCTCGCCACCCGGCCCGCCGCCGAACCGCCGCTGCTCGCCCTGCGGCACGCGGTGCTGGCGATGATCCACGAGGCCGCTGCGGGTGACGGCGTCCGCCGGTTCCTCCAGGTCCAGCACCTGATCAACAAGACACCGGCGCTGCTGGCCGGCAACCTGCGCCGCGCGGCGGGCAGCGAAGAGCGGCTGACCACCGAGATCGCCGCGCGGCAGGGCGTCGACCAGGCCCACGACATGCGGCCCCGGGTGCTCGTCGGGATGGTCTGCGCGGGCCTGCGCATCGGCCTGGAGACGATGTGCGCCGACCCGCGCCGCGACCTGGAGCGGCTGGTCGAGCTCGTCGAGGAAGCCATCGACCTGGCCACCGCCGGGATCCCGCAGCGCTGGGGCGACGACCCGCACACCTGGTGAACGCGCCGGCTCAGAGCCTCGGCCAGGGGCGCTGCGCGGGGCGGAGCTGCTCGTACGCCCTGGCCAGGGCGAGGGTGCCCAGGTCGTCGAAGCGCTTGCCCGCGATCTGCAGGCCGATCGGCAGGCCCTCCGGGGTCCAGCCGCAGTTGACCGACACCGCCGGCTGGCCGGACATGTTGTAGGGCAGCGTGAACGCGATGTGCTCCATCGCCCGCATCGGATCGCCCGTCGGGTAGGCCTGCTCCGCCGGGAAGGCCGCGATCGGCGCCACCGGGGACAGCACGTAGTCGAAGTCCCGGGCCACCCGGTTGGCCGCCACCGAGATCGCGTCCATCTGGCTGAAGCCGTGGAACACCTCGGCCGCCGAGACGTCCTCGGCGCTGGTCGCCCACTGCGCGATGCCGGGCAGGATCTTGGCGCGGCGCTCGGCGGGCAGCGCCGAGATGTCGGTGAACGACCGGAAGCGCCAGAACAGGTCCATTCCGTCGAGCATCTCGCGGGACAGGAACGGGTCGATGGGTTCCACCGCCGCCCCTGCGGAGGCGAACAGCTGCGCCGCGGCGGTCACGGCGGCGGTGACCGCGGGCTCGACCGGCAGCCCCACCCGGTGGTCGAGCAGCAGGGCGATGCGCAGGCCGCGCACGTCGCGGTCCAGCCGCGTCCAGTCGACGTCGGCCGGGGGAAGCGCCGTGTGGTCGCGCTCGTCCGGGGCCGACAGCACCGACGTCAGCAGCGCGGCGTCCGCGACCGTGCGGGTCAGCGGGCCGATGACCCGGCCGGGATACGGCGGCGAGACCGGGATGCGGCCGAAGCTGGGCTTGAGCCCGACCACCCCGCACCAGCCGGCGGGCAGCCGCACCGAGCCGCCGATGTCGGTGCCCACGTGCAGCGGCCCGTAGCCCGCGGCGGCCGCCGCGCCCGCCCCGGCGCTGGAACCGCCGGGCGTTCGCGTCAGATCCCACGGGTTGCGGGACAGGTGGTGGAAGCTCGACGCGCCCGAGGAGAGCATGCCGTAGTCGGGCATGGTGGTCTTGGCGAAGATCACCGCACCGCCCTCGCGCAGCCGTGCGGGCGCGGGCGCGTCGCCCGCGGCCGGGATCAGCTCGGTGGCCGCGGTGCCCTGCGGCACCGGCGTCCCCTTCGTGGCGATGTTCTCCTTGACCGTCACCGGCACCCCGTCCAGCGGCCCGGCCGGTTCGCCGGCGTGCCAGCGCCGTTCCGACGCCCGGGCCGCGGCCCGGGCGCCTTCGGGATCCGGCGCGTAGAGGGCGCACAGCTTGGGCTCGCGGGAATCGACGCGTGCCAGCACCGCGTCGATGGCTTCGACCGGCGAGGCATCGCCCGCCCGGTACGCCGCCACCAGATCCACGGCCGGGAGGTCGGCCAGTTCTGTCATGCCACGTCTCCTCGTTCGCGTCCGAAGCCCCGAGTCTCGGCCAGCGCGCAGCGCGAGGAAAGTTGGCAACGTGTCCACACCGGGGGCGTGAACCGTGCACAACGTCAGTTGACTCGCGCCGGCCGCCGCGGACCGCGTCCGGTCCACTGTGGATTCCGCGCGTCAGTCCGGCCGAAGTGGATGCCCGGCCGGACCGGCGGTGAACTCCGCGGCTCAGCTCGGGCGGCGCGTTCGGCCCCGGGCCCGCAACTCGACGTTCGGCAGTTCCGGTGCGGGCAGCGCCGGGCCGCCGTAGCCGTGCACGACCCCGAACCGGCCGTCCGGGTCGGCGGCGGCGCGGCCGTGCTCCCACTCCGCCCTGGCCTGGGCGACCTCGTCGTGCGAACGCCCGACGAAGTTCCACCACATGACGATCTCCTCCTCGAACGGGACGCCGCCGAGCAGCATCGCCCGCGCCGGGCCGTCGCCCCGCACCGAGAGCTCGTCCCGACCGCGCCCGAGGTAGAGCATGTTGCCGCGGGCCAGCGGCCGGTCGTCGACGGAGACGCCGTCGGAGACCGCCAGCACCGCGTGCTCGAACTCCGGCTCCACCGGTAGCCGCAGCGTGCGGCCCGCCGCGATCGACAGGTCCGCGCCGACCAGCGGCGTGTAGGTCCGCGCGGTCGACTCGGCGCCGGCGAGCGCGCCCATCAGCACCGTCACGGCACCGTCCGCCGTGGACAGCACCGGCAGGTCGGCGTGGTTCTCGAAGTGCGGGGCGACGTCGCGCCGGTCACCGGGCAGCGCCACCCACAGCTGCACGCCGTGCAGGACCGGGCCGTGGCCGACCGGCGACTCCTCGGAGTGCGAGATGCCGAAACCGGCCGTCATCAGGTTGAGCTCGCCCGGCCGCACCAGCTGCTCGCTGCCCAGGCTGTCGCGGTGCAGCACCTCGCCGTCGAGCAGCCAGCTCACCGTCTGCAGGCCGGTGTGCGGGTGCGGCGGCACCTGCATGCCCGGCGCCCCGGCGATGTCGGCCGGACCGTAGAAGTCGGCGAAGCACCAGGCACCCACCATGCGCCGGTCGCGATTCGGCAGGGTCCGGCCCACCATCATCGCCCGCGGGCCGCCCAGCGGTACGGTGCGCGGTTCGAGAAGTTCGCATTCCCGCCCGGCGGCGGTCGCCACGCCACCGCAGCGCAGTTCGGCCGGATCGTGTTCCACGTTGCTCACCCGGCCAGCCTCCCCCATCCCGGGCTGCGTGCACAATCGACGGGACCGATGCCAATCGCTCTGGAGGCAGAACGTGACCAGTCCGACCAAGCCCGAGGTCGTGGACAACCCCGACGCCAAGCGGTTCGAGATCCGCGCCGACGGCGAGCTGGCCGGTTTCGCCGAATACCGGCTGCGCCCCAAGTCCATCGCGTTCGTGCACACCGAGATCGACTCCCGGTTCGAAGGCCGCGGCCTGGGCAGCGCCCTCGTCCGCACCGCGCTGGAGGAGGTCCGGGAGCGGGGCCTCGCGGTGCTGCCGTACTGCCCGTTCGTCCGCCGCTGGATCAGCACGCACCCGGACTACCAGGACCTCGTCCCCGCCGACAAGCGCGCCGAATTCGGACTTTGACAGTCCTTTGTGGTCAGTCCGGATGGTGAGCGGGGCGGCGCGGCGGGCCTAGGCTGGTGGTGGACCGGAAATCGAGACAACACCGATCGGAGCGCACGTGTCGCAACCGTCCCTGCCCCGCCGCGAACTGGGCCGCAGCGGCCCGCTGGTGAGCGCCATCGGCTATGGCGCGATGGGCCTGTCCGGGGTCTACGGCGCCGCCGACGACGCCGAGTCGGCCCGGCTGCTCGACCAGCTGGTCGACCTCGGCATCAACTTCCTGGACACCGCCGACGTCTACGGCGAAGGGCACAACGAGGAGCTGATCAGCGGCCTGCTGGCGAAGCGCCGCGACGAGGTCGTGCTGGCCACCAAGTTCGGCTCGAACAAGGAGACCGGCGGCGGCCGCCCCGAGTACGTCCGCCAGGCGGTCGAGGCGAGCCTCACCCGCCTGGGCACGGACCGCATCGACCTCTACTACCTGCACCGGCTCGACCCGACCACGCCGATCGAAGACACCGTCGGGGCGCTGGCCGAGCTGGTGCAGGCGGGCAAGGTGCGGTACCTCGGCCTCTCCGAGATCAGCGCCGGCACGCTGCGCCGCGCCCACGCGGTGCACCCGATCACGGCGGTGCAGCAGGAGTACTCGCTGTTCACCCGCGATCCGGAGGCCGAACTGCTGCCCGCGCTGCGCGACCTCGGCGTCGCGCTCGTCGCGTACTCGCCGCTGGGCCGCGGCGTGCTGACCGGCGCGTTCAGCGACATCTCGGACGTCGAGAACTTCGAAGTCCGCAAGAAGCGGTACCCGCGCTTCGAGGAGGAGAGCCTCCGCCACAACATCGAGCTGACCCGGCCGCTGCGCGAGCGCGCCGCGGACCTGGGGATCACCCCGGCGCAGCTCGCGCTGGCCTGGCTGCTCGCCCAGGGCGAGGACGTGGTGCCGATCCCGGGCAGCCGCCGGATCGAGCGGGTGGAGGCCAACATCCACGCCGCCACGACGCGGCTGGACCCGGCAGTCGTGGCGGAGCTGTCCGCGAAGTTCCCGCCCGGCGCCGCCGCCGGCGAGCGCTACACGCCCGCCGGGATGGCCCGGCTGGACCGGTGACCGCTCACCCGACGGTCGCGCCGAAGACCAACCCGAGCAGGTAGGTCACCGCCGCTGCCCCCGCTCCGATGGCGAGCTGCCGCAGGGCGCGGGGCAGCGGTGCCGCACCGGAGAGCACGCCGACGGTCGCGCCGGTGAGCATCAGCGCGAGCCCCACCAGCACGGCGGCGACCAGGACGGCGAGGCCGCCGGAGAGGCCGAACGCGAACGGCAGCACCGGGACCAGCGCGCCGGAGGCGAAGAAGACGAAGCTGGAGATCGCCGCCTTCGCGCCGGTTCCGACGACCTCGTGGTCGTCGGTGGACTTGTCGGCCGGCGGCACCGCCGGTTTGGGATTGCGCAGCAGCGCGTCCGCGCGGCGCTGGGCCTCCTCGGCGGACATCCCCCGGGCCCGGTAGACCAGGGCCAGCTCGTTCGCGTCGACGTCGAGGTAGGGCACCACGGCGCGGGCATCGGGATTCGGTGCCGCCGCTGCCAGCAACTCCCGCTGGGAGCGCACCGAGATGTACTCGCCGGCCCCCATCGACAGCGCGCCGGCCAGCAGCCCCGCCAGGCCGGTGAGCAGCACCGTCGAGGTCGGCACGTTCCCGCCGATGACGCCCAGCACCAGCGCCAGGTTGCTGACCAGGCCGTCGTTGGCGCCGAACACCGCCGCCCGGAAGGTGCCCGACACGCGGGCGCGCCCGCGCGCGGCCAACGCCCGCACCACTTCTTCGTGGATCCGCTCGTCGGCGGCCATCGCCGGCGGCGCGTCGCGGTCGGAGCCGTACGGCGAGCGGCTTTCCGCGCGCTGCGCCAGGGCGAGCACGAACACCGACCCGAACCGCCGGGCCAGGAACACCAGCAGCCGCATCCGGAACTGGCCGCGCCGCACCGGCCCGACCTCGTCGCCGAGCAGCGCCTCCCAATGGGCGGCGTGCCGTGCCTCGGCCTCGGCGAGGCCCAGCAGGATCTCCCGCTCCTCACCGGAGCGCCGGGCGGCCAGTTCCCGGTAGACCTCGGCCTCCTCGCGCTCGTCGGCGAGCCGTCGCCGCCACCGGCGCACCGACCGCGCATCGGCCTTGCCCGCTCGAGATCCGCTGTCCTGCACGCGCCAAGCCTCCCAGCAGAGATCGCCGTCTTCCACTCGAAGCATAGGTCCACTGTGGATTTTCAGCGCCGGATGGGCAGCAACTCCATCGAATCCGCCAGCACCCGGCGCGGCGTCGGCGGTGGTGGCGCCTCGGACGCCGGCCAGCCCAGCCGCAGCACCAGCTGGGGGTGGCCGGCCCCGCCGAGGACCGCCTCCCGGACCCGATCGCGCTCCTCGTCGACCTCGCCGAGGTGGTTCAGCGGGCAGCCGACCAAGCCGTCGCGCGCCGCGGCCAGCAGGACCGCGCTCAGCGCCTCCCCCACCGCCAGCCAGCTGTCGACGCCGTCGCCGCGGGTGGCCAGCACCGCGAACACGGCCTCATCGCCGAGCACCGGGAGCACCGGCTCGGGATCATCGAGCTCCGCGATCGCGCTCTGGTACGCGGCGGATTCCCGGAACTGCCCGGCCTGCCGCAACGACTCCAGCACGACCGAACGGTGCTCGGCGGCCCGCACCAGGACGCCGTGCTCCGTCTCGGCGGCGGCGCGCAGCTCCGCCAGCAGCTCGGGGGCGACGAGCTCCGACCGGAACGACCGCCGCTCGGTGCGCCGCTGCCCCGCCACGCCGGCGAGCGCGACCAGCTCCGGGGCCACTCGATCGCGCGGGCTGAACTGGATCGACGCCAGGTGTCCCGGCTGGGCCGGGTTCGGCAGCCGGTGCACCAGCGCCCGCCAGCCGAGCGCGGCGAACGCGACCCGCGCGTGGTGCAGCACGGCACCGCAGCTGATCACCTGCGCGCGCCCCGTCGGGTCGAGCACCTCGGGCAACCGGGACAGGTCCAGGAACAACTGCACCGATCGCTCGGCGAGCAGCCACCGCCACGGTTGGCAGTTGTGCGCGGAAGGCGCCCGACACGCCAAGGACAGCGCCGAGCACACGGTGTCGTACGACGGTGCCGAGACGCGTGTCATCCCAGCGCCAGCAGCCGCCGGACGCGGCGCGGCAGGCGCGGCAACCACCCGTCGCCGAACCTGCGGCGCGCTCCTCGCGGACGTTTCCCGATGATCGAACCGAACACCACCACCACGACCTCACGCACTCCGGACGGGCCACCATCGTTCGCACGACCGGGCTTATCGGTCCAGAGCAGAAAGTCACGGCGGTCGAGGCTAAGCGGCTGGCGCCGCTTCACATGCCAGAACAGCCCCTCAGTCGCCGAAGGCCGGGGGGCGCTTCTCCAGGAACGCCCGCATCCGCTCGCGCGCGTCCGCGGTCTGCGACGTCGCCGCCATCACCTCGGTGGCGATCGCGTACGCGTCGGCCTCCGGCCGGTCCAGCTGCGCGTAGATGGTCTGCTTGCCGACCGCCTTGGCGTGCCTGCTGCCGCGGGTGGCCCGGGCCAGCAGCGCCTCGACGGCCGCGTCCAGCTCCGCTTCGGGCACCACCTGGTTCACCAGGCCCCACCGCTCGGCGGTCACGGCGTCGACCAGGTCGCCGGTCAACGCCATCTCCATCAGCCGCTTCCGGCCGATGGATCGGGCCACCGGCACCGCCGGGGTGTGGCAGAACCAGCCGCCCTTGCCGCCGGGCAGCGCGAACCCGGCCGACTCGGCGGCCACCGCCAAGTCGCAGGTCGCGACCAATTGGCAGCCGGCCGCGACCGCCGGGCCGTGCACCCGCGCGATCACCACCTGCGGGACCGCGTGGATGGTGCGCATCAGCGACTCGCACAGGCGCAGCAGCTCGCGCATCCCGGCCAGGTCCCGGTCGGCCATGTCGCCGAAGTCGTGCCCGGAGCTGAACACCGGGCCCGCGCCCGCCAGCACGATCCCGGTCGCCTTCGTCTCGGCGGCCGCTTCGAAGGCCCGGCGCAGCTCGGCGAGGTGCCCCGCCGACAGCGAATTGCGGGTCTCGGGGCGGTTCATGGTGATCCGGACGGTCGCACCGTCCTGTTCGGTCAGCAGGTGCTGGTACTCCGGGTTGCTCATCGATGCTCCAGGGAACTCGACTCCGTCGTCGTTCTCCCGAGCCTCGCACAGCGAACACCGCCGCGGCACCCACCTGGCGGGGCAGCCGCAGAATGGGTCCATGTCGGGTTTCGAGACGGACCGGCGCACGCCGCCGGGGTTGCCGCAGACCGCCGACCGCGCCCTGCAGGTGCTGCTGGCCTTCGACCGGGCGAGGCCGGAATGGGGTGTCACCGAGGTCGCCACCGAGTTCGGCCTGCACACCTCGATCGCGCAGCGGCTGCTGGCGACCCTCGCGCACCGCGGTTTCCTGGTGCAGGACACCGCGAATCGCCGGTACCGGATCGGCCCGGCCGCGCTGCACCTCGGCCGGATGTGGGACCAGGCCGGCGCCCTGGACATCCTGGTGCGGCCGCTGCTCGCCGAGCTCGCCGAGGCGACCGGGCACAGCGCCCTGCTGGCGCTGCCGGACAGCGCGCACATGCGCTGCGTCGTGGTCGCGGAGGGCGCCGACGGCAGGCTGCGGGACTACCCGCTGACCAACGAGCTCTACCCGGCGCACGCCGGCGCCACGAGCAAGTCCTTCTACGCGTTCCTGCCCGACGAGCAGCGGTCCCGGATCTTCACCGACCGGCCGCTCGCCCGCTTCACCGACCGCACGGTGACCGACCTGGCCGAACTGGAGGCGCAGTTCGCCGAGGTCCGGGCGAATGGCTGGGCCTACACCGTCGGCGAGTACGACCTCGGCGTGGCGACCCTCGCGGTGCCGGTCTTCCTGCGCGATGAGCCCTACGGGAGCGTGAGCGTCGGCTGGCTGTCCGAGCAGTACCGGCACGACCCCACCGAGTGGGTGGAGTTGCTGCGCGAGGTCAGCTCCCGCGTCAGCCTCCGCCTGACCAGGCCGATCCCCCGGCGGCATCGGCGCGGCCGGTTGTGATCGGCGGTCGGATGTGATCGGCTTCCCCCACGCGGGTGAGAGGCCGCGCGCGGGGGCCCGGTAGGGTCTCGTCGGCGCCGGGGGCCGGACAGGAGGCTGATCTCATGAATCGCAAGGCCGTGATCGTGATCGTGGTGCTCCTGGTCGTCGTCTGCGGCTCGCTGCTGGTGCGCGACCCGATCGGGGCGGCGGACGTGGTCCGGTCCGGGTTCGACATGCTGGTCTCGGCGATCAGCGCCATGGTCAACTCGCTGACCACCTTCCTCCAGCACCTCTTCGCCGGCAGCTGACCGGCCGGGCCCCGCGCGGCGGCCGACAATTCATTCACCAACTGCATTGTCAGATATTTATCAACCTGCCGTCATCCGTGTTGGGTGAAAACGTCGCCATGATTCATTTCCGACACCTGAAGAAGCGGACAGGAATATAAAAGGATCGCGCCCAATACCCACTTGCCCAACACCGGAAACAGGCTTTGGAAAAAGCTAGGGACCAAATACCCGGATCCCTGCGGGCGCCGCGGAAGCAGCGCCGCAAAGACGAAAAAATCCGTCCGGCCAATGCGAAAGTCGGCTTGTCCTCCCCGGGGCGACCGCTTAGGGTGGGAACCGGTCACATCGAGGAAAGAGCCGGCCGAGGTCAGTGCCAATTGACATCGGCTACTGGGGAAGACCGACTCACCGGCGAAGTGGCCCGGCGCGGGGGAAAAGATTTCCGGCCGGTCCGCATGCCACAAAGCTCCCATCGGGCGTACGTTCGATCCAGGGCCCAGATCGAGCTGCCCGGATGGCATGCGGATGACTGGAATTCCCAAGCGCTGCGTGCAAGCGCGCGCCGGATCGCACGATCCGGCACGCGACGTGCATCGATTCCGGAAATGGTGATGGGAATGCAGATCAAGGATTCGTTCAGGTTCGACCGGTTCCGCAGCAACTGGGGCTGGGGAGGCGGCTGGGGCCGCGGCTGGGGCTGGGGCGGTTGGGGCTCCGGCTGGGGCTGGGGCGGCTGGGGCTCCGGCTGGGGCTGGGGCGGCTGGGGCGGCTGGTGGGGCGGCTGGGGCTGCTAGTGACCCCTGACGTCCACTGGACCGTTTCGTCATCGCGTAGCTCCCACCCCGCGGGGGTGGGAGCTACGCCCGTGCATGGGGGGTGAGGATTTGCCGGGCTTGGTGAACTGGCTGTTCCGGCCGGCCGACCGGGACACCGAAGGACTCGTCGAGCGCGCGCCGACGGTGCGGCTGCGAGAAGTCTTCCGCCGCTTCTGGCCGGATGCGCGGCAGTACCGCGGCTGGCTGCTGCTCAGCCTGGTGCTGGTGCTGGTGGCGCCGCTGCTGGACGCCGCCGCGATCTGGCTGTTCAAGGTGCTCATCGACGACGTGCTCACCCCGCGCAATTTCTCCCTCTTCCCCGCCATCGCCGCGGCGTACGCGGTGATCACGCTGGTCTCCGGCGCGCTGGACTTCTGCGGGCAGTACCTGGCGACGTGGATCGGCGAGAACTTCCTGAACAAGTTGCGCACCAAGGTCTTCGCCCACCTGCACACGCTGTCGGTCGGGTTCTTCGACCGCAGGCGCATCGGCGACACGCTGTCCCGGCTCACCGGTGACGTGGCCGCCATCGAGGGTCTGGTGCTCTCCGGCGTCGCGCAGACCTTCGCCTCGGTGGTGAAGGTCCTGCTGTTCGCCGGCGTGCTGTTCTACCTCGACTGGCTGCTGGCGCTGGTGTCCCTGGTCGGGGCGCCGCTGTTCTGGGTCGTCGCCAAGTTCTTCGCGCGACGGATCCGGGAGGCCTCCCGCGAGGTCCGCGGCCGCAGCGGCTCGATCGCCACCGTCGCCGAGGAGAGCCTCGGCAACGCGCCGCTGATCCAGGCCTACGGGCGGGAGCAGTCGGAGATCGACCGCTTCGCCAGGCAGAGCCGCGGCAACGTCGCCGCCGCGCTGGCGTCCGTGCGGGTCGGCGCGCTGTTCTCCCCGCTCGTCGACGTGCTGGAGGTCATCGGCGTGATGGCGATCCTCGGTGTCGGCATCTACGAGCTGTCGGCGGACCGGATCACCCTCGGCGGCCTGCTGGTGTTCCTGGTCTACCTGTCCCAGCTCTACACACCGGTCCGCAGCCTCGGCCAGCTGTCCAACACCGTCTTCTCCGCCGCCGCCAGCGCCGAGCGCATCATCGACCTGCTCGACCAGCGCCCGCTGGTGCAGAACCCGGCGCACCCGATCCCGCTGCCGCGGCGGGTCACCGGCCGCCTGGAGGTCGACCGGGTCACCTTCCGCTACCCCGACACCGCCGACGACGTGCTGCACGGGGTGAGCTTCTGCGCACTGCCCGGCCAGACCACCGCCGTGGTCGGCGCCAGCGGCGCGGGCAAGTCGACCCTCACCAAGCTGCTGCTGCGGTTCTACGACCCCACCCACGGCCGGATCCTGCTGGACGGCACCGACGTGCGGGCCGTGGACATCGCCGCGTTGCGCGCCAACATCGCCATCGTGCTGCAGGAAACGCTGCTGCTGGACGGCACCATCGCGGACAACATCCTGGCCGGGCGCCCGGACGCCAGCCGCGAACGGCTCGTCGAAGCGGCCGAAGCGGCCGACGCGCACGAGTTCATCCAGCGGCTGCCGGAGGGTTACGACACCCGCGTCGGGCAGCGCGGCCGGCTGCTCTCCGGCGGCCAGCGGCAGCGCATCGCGATCGCCCGCGCGATGATCCGCGATGCCCCGATCCTGCTGCTGGACGAGCCCACCACGAGCCTGGACGCCGAAGCCTCGCGGCGGATCCTCGCGCCGCTGCGGCGCCTGATGGCCGGTCGCACCACCATCGTGATCTCGCACAACCTGCTCACGGTGCGCGACGCCCAGCAGATCATCTACCTCGACCGGGGGACGATCACCGAGGCCGGCACCCACCACGAGCTGCTGGCCAACAACAACGGCTACGCCCACCTCTACCGGCTGCACCACCCGGAGACTCCGGCCGAGCCGGAAGCACCGGCCCGGCCGGACGGCCGACTGCCCAACAACTAGCGCCAGGACTCGCCGCGGCGCCGGGCGCGCAACCAGCGCTGCCCGACGCCGGCGAGCCGCTTCCCCTTGCGCACCAACAGGTTCTGGTTGACCAGGTGCTGCTGGTACCGCCACGGCGGCTGCACGCTGTGGCGGCCGGCCATCGCGAAGGTGAAGTCCACCGCGCCGCGATCGGTGTAGCGGTCGATGTTCTCGAACCACGCCATGCTGGTGCGCGCGGCGGTCTGCGCCAGGCGCAGCTGGGCGTGGCCCTCCTCGTCGAACTCCTTCAACGCGGCGGTCGTGTCGCCGTGGTCGAACAGGTACTGCGCGAGCACGATCGCGTCCAGCATCGCCAGCCGGGTCCCGGAGCCGATGGTGAAGTGCGTGGTGTGCGCGGCATCGCCGATCAGCACCATGTTCCCGTGCAGCCAGGTCTGGTTGTAGACCTGGGTGAACCGCTGCCACGCCGCGGGTTTCCCGCGGGACTGGCTGATCAGCGAGCCGCCCTGCAGCGGGCCCGCGAAGATCCGCTCCAGCAGCGCGACGGTGTCCTCCGGGCCCATCTGGTCCAGGCCCAGTCGTCGCCAGGTGGTGTCCTGGCATTCGACGATGAAGGTGCTGATGCCGGCGCTGGAGGGGTAGGCGTGGAACCAGATCCAGCCCTCGGGTGTCTCTTCGAAGTCGAAGGTGAACATGTCGAAGACCCGGTCCGTGCCCAGCCAGATGTAGGGGTTGCGGCCGTGGTCGACCTGGGTGCCGAACTCCTCGGCGTGGCGCTGGCGGGTGCGGCTGTTCGCGCCGTCGGCGACCACGATCAGGTCGGCGTCGGCGAACTCCGACAGGTCATCCGCGGCGTGCTCGTAGCGGACGTCCACGCCCAGCTGGACCGCCCGTTCGGCGAGTATCTCCAGCAGCGGCGCGCGGTTCACGCTGTAGCCGTATCCCCCGAGGTATGCCTTGTCCCGGCCGCGCATGGCGACGACCTGCTCCTGCCACAGCGTCGAGGCGGCGCGGATCCGCTCCGCGCTCTCCCGGTCGTTGCGGTACAGGGTGTCCAGCAGGTTCTCCCAGTACACGACGCCCCAGCCGTAGGTGGCTCCCGGCGGGTCCCGTTCGATCACGGTGATGTCGTGCCCGGCGTCCCTCATCTTGGCCGAAATGGCGAAGTACAGACCGGCGGGGCCGGCTCCGATGCACACAATTCTCACAGCACGACCTCCTGATAACAGGCGGGCAGCTGCGCAGGCGCACCGGGAGGCACGCCGTTGTCCGCGTGACGCTCTCGTTGTACACCGCCGCCCGGTTGGTCGCACTCCCACCCGGTGTGTCGGGGCACCCGCGCGCCGCTACTCCCCCAGGCCCGTGCGCACCGCGGACGAGACCTCCTCCAGGCCGCCGTCCTCCCGCAGCACCAGTGCTCCGGTGATCAGCCCCACCACCTGGCTCATGCTGTGCTCCCGGGGCGTCACCACGCCTACCCGGCGGCCGAGCCGGTGCACGTGGATCCGGTCCGCGATCTCGAAGACGTGCGGCATGTTGTGGCTGATCAGGACCACCGGCAGGCCGCGCTGCCGGATCCGGTCGATCAGCGCCAGCACCTTCCCCGATTCCGCCACGCCGAGCGCCGCCGTCGGCTCGTCCATGATCACCGCCTTGGTGCCGAAGGCCGCCGCCCGGGCCACCGCGACGCCCTGCCGCTGCCCGCCCGACAGCGTTTCCACCGGCTGCGCGATCGACTTCACCGCGATGCCCAGCTCGTCCAGCACCCGTTGCGCCTCGGCCCGCATCCAGCCCTGGTCGACCTTCCGGAACAGCTTCCCGAGCAGCCCCGGGTGCCGCTTCTCCCGCGCCAGGAACATGTTGGACGCGATGTCCTGCGCCGGGGCCAGCGCCAGGTCCTGGTACACCGTCTCGATGCCGTAGCGGCGGGCGTCCAGCGGCCCGCGGAAGTGCACCACCTCGCCGTCCACGCGGATCTCGCCCGCGTCCGGGATCAGCGCCCCCGACAACGCCTTGATCAGGCTCGACTTGCCCGCGCCGTTGTCGCCGACGACGGCCAGCACCTCGCCGGGCCGGACCTCGAAGTCCGCGCCGTCGATGGCGGTCACCCGGCCGTAGCGCTTGACCAGGCCGCGAGCGGAGAGCGTGGGCACCATCAGCCGTTCCTCCTCGTCACCCGGTCCACCACGACCGCCGCGATCACCAGGGCCCCGGTGGCGACGTCCTGGTAGAGCGCGTCGACGCCCAGCTGCGTCAGCCCGGAGCGCAGGACCGCGACGATCAGCGCCCCCATCAGCGTGCCCAGCACCGATCCCCGGCCGCCGAAGAGGCTCGTGCCGCCGAGCACCACCGCGGTGATCGAGTCGAGGTTGCCCAGCTGGTAGGCGTTCGGGTCGGCGTTGGGCACCCGGCCGAGCGCCTGCCAGGCGGCCAGCCCGAAGATCACCCCGGCCACCACGTACACCGACAGCAGCGTGCGGTTGACCTTGATCCCGGCGAGCCGGGCCGATTCCGGCGCGTTGCCGACGGCGTAGACGTGCTTGCCCCAGGCGGTCCTGGTCAGCGCGTACCAGACCCCCAGGTACAGCAGCAGCGCCAGCGTCATGCCGTAGGTGATCTCGATGCCGCCGAAGAGGTAGCGTCGGGTGCCGAGCCAGGTCAGCAGCGCGTCGCCGGTCGGCACCGCCTCGCCGTCGGCGACCAGCTTCGCCACCGCGGTGAGCATCGTGAGCATGCCCAGGGTGACGATGAACGGTGGCAGCCGCACCTGCGTCACCAGCGTTCCGACCACGGCGCCGATGGCCGCGGTGGCCGCGATTCCCAGCAGCAGGGCAACGAATCCGGGCGCACCGCCCAGCGCCAGCTTGGCCATGATCAGGGTGGCCAGCACCGCGGCCGAGGCGTTGGCCAGGTCGATGCCGCCGGTGAGGATGATCAGCGTCTGGCCGAGCGCGAGGGTGGCGATCACCAGCGACTGCTGCACCACCAGCGACAGGTTGTCCGGGTTCAGGAACGTGTCGGTGAACGCCGAGAACACCGCGATGGCGACGAGCAGCGCCAGCGCGGGCCCGACCGCGGGCGCGCGCAGGAGGAACTCCCGCACGCCCGGCCGCTCGCCGGTGTCCGGCGCGCGGAGCGTCGTCACTTGTCGCCCCAGCAGTTCTGCTCGCCCCAGGCGACCGCCTCGCTGCGCACGCCCGGCATCGGGTGGTCGGTGATCACCACGGAGCCGGTGTCGTGGAAGCCGCTGGGCTTCTGCTTCGTCTTGGCGTACTCCACCGCGGCGTCGACGCCCAGTTCCGCCATCTTGCCCGGGAACTGCATCACGGTCGCCCGGATCTGCCCGGCGGCCACGTTCGCCACGCCCTCGCAGCCGCCGTCGATCGACGCCATCACCACCGGGCCCGCCAGCCCGCGCGCCTGCAGCGCCGCATGCGCGCCGCGCGCCGTCGGCTCGTTCATCGTGTAGACGACGTTGATGTCGCTGGCGCGGGCCAACAGGTTCTCCGCGCCCTGCTGGGCGAGGTTCTGGTCGCCGTTGGCGTTCTGGGTGCCGAGGATCTCCGGCGCGCCTTCGGACAGGCCGATGCCCGCCAGGAATCCGTCGTGGCGGAGGGTGTTGACGGACGATCCGGCGGTGCCGTCGATCATCAGCAGCTTCGGCGGCGTCGCGCCGAGCGCGGCCTTGGCGTAGGTGCCTTGCTGCCGCCCGGCCTCGAAGTTGTCGGTGGCGAAGGTCGCGTCGACCGCGTCGACGGGTTCCGTCGCGGTGTCCAGGGCGATGACCAGGATGCCCGCCTGGCGGGCGCGGGCGATGGCGTCCAGCACGCCGGTCGAGGAGTTCGGCGTGATCAGGATCGTGTTCACGCCCTGCTGCACGAAGTTCTCGATAGCCCGCACCTGGCCGTCGTTGTCGCCGTCGAACTGCCCTGCCAGCGCGATGAATTCGGCGCCCCGCGCCTGCGCGGCGGCCTTCGCGGACTCGCGGAGCTGCACGAAGTACGGGTTGGTGTCGGTCTTGGTGATCAGGCCGATCTTGGCCGTGCCCGCCGGGCTCGCCGATCCACCGCCCCATTCGCGTTCGGCCGAACACCCTGCTGCGGTCAGCGCCAGCAGTGCGGCCGCGATCGTCAGGCCCCGTTTGAACATGATGCCTCCACGTCGAGGGCGTGCGTTCAAAGCTCTTTCCGACCGATCAACAACGGCATCGTAGGAACGCGACCATGGCCGGACAAGTCTTTCCCCGGTGGCCACCGGATCGGCCCATTGAGGACGGAAGCGGTGCCGGATTCCTTACGGGTCATTTCGAAATGCGGCGTCAGCCGCATGCGGTGGGGGACTCAGCTCGCACCGCCGCGGGTTCTCAGACGTCGTCCTCGCGAGGACAGCCCCGATGCCGCGTATTGGACATACACAAGTCGGGGATCCCACAGCGAGGCGGCGTCTGAGGTTCCGCCACCCGCACCGCCACCCAAGCCCATTGAAGAAATCACCTCCTACACTGGCGGCGTGGCTGCCCCACCGCGCGGCGTGTTCGTCGGCCTGACCACCCTGGACGTCGTGCACCACGTCGACGCGCGCCCGGCCGCCGACCAGAAGGCCACCGCGGCCGCCCAGTTCGTCGCGGCCGGTGGACCGGCGGCGAACGCGGCGGTGACGTTCGCCGGGTTGGGCGGCGAGGCGGTGCTGGTCACCGCGATCGGCCGCAGCCCGGTCGCGGCGGTCATCCGGGCCGATCTGGCGGCCTGCTCGGTCACCGTCGTCGACGCGGCCGAGGACCGGACCGCGGACGCCCCGGTGTCCGCCGTCGCGGTCACCCGAGGCACCGGCGAGCGTTCGGTCGTCGGCATCGACACCACCGCGCTGCAGGTGCACCGGGCGCCGGACCTGGCCGAACTCGTCGGGTCGGCCGACATCGTCCTGCTCGACGGCCACCACCCGGTGCTCGCCGAGGCGGCCGCCGACGCGGCATCGGCGCCGATCGTGGTAGACGCCGGGCGCTGGAAACCGGCCATGCGGCCGCTCCTGCCGCGCGCGGAGGCGGTCATCGCCTCGGCCGACTTCCGGGTGCCGGGCGCCCCGACCACCGATGCGACGGCCCGAGCCCTCGTCGGTCAGGGCGTGCCGACCGTGATCACCACTCACGGCGGCGGCCCGATGCGCTGGTGGCACGACGGCGACAACGGTGCGGTGCCGTCACCGCGCATCCAGGCGGTCGACACGCTCGGCGCTGGCGATGTCTTCCACGGCGCCTACTGCTTCTTCGCCTGCGAGCCCGGCTCGGGCATCCCGGCCAGGATCGAGCGCGCCGCGGCGGTCGCCGCGCTGAAGTGCGAGACTCCCGGGCCTCGGGCGTGGCTGCAACGCCTCCCCGAGCTCCTGCTACGTCGGGGGGAGTAGGCGGAGGTGCGCTCCTGGGACGACCCGCGCGGCTCGGACATCGCGGAAACTGCGAGCATGCGCGGGATCAAATCGCTGATCGGGGACGCGGTCCTCGCCGCCCTCGTCACGTTGGTCGGCATCGTCGGCACGCTCGGCGCCGACCGCTGGACCGCGACCGCGCACCGACCGGTCGACGCCATCGGCGTGGGTCTGGTGGCCGCCACCGGGCTGGTCCTGGTGCTGCGGCGGCGCCGGCCGGTCGTGACGCTGCTCGTCGCCGCCGGGCTCACCTCGACGTACCTGGTGCTGGGCTACACCTACGGCCCGATCCTGCTGGCGCTGCTGATCGCCGTCTACTCGGTCGCCAGGCACCGCCCGCCGGCGACCTCGGTGCCGACCGCGCTCGCCGCCCTGCTCATGCTGCTGGTCCACATCTTCACCAGCGGCGCGACACTGCCCGGCCTGTTCGGCGTGATCCCGGGTTCGGCGTGGGTCGTGGTGCCGTTCGCGGTGGGGCTCGCGGTCCGGCTGCAGCGCGAGGCGGCGGCCCGGGCCAGGGCCGAGGCGCTGCGCCAGCGCGTCGACGACGAACGGCTGCGGATCGCGCAGGAGGTGCACGACGTCGTCGGCCACGGGCTGGCCGCGATCAAGATGCAGGCGGATGTCGCGCTGCACGTGCTGCCGAAGAAGCCGGAGCAGGCCGAAGTCGCACTGGAGGCGATCAGCCGCACGAGCAGCGATGCGCTGGAGGAGCTGCGCGCGACCCTGGCCGTGGTGCGCCGAACCGCCGCGCAGGGCCCGGCGCCGGGCCTGGCCAGGCTCGACGACCTGCGGAAGCGGATGCGCGAGGCCGGCGTCCAGGTCCAGCTCACCACCACCGGCGAGCCGCGCGACCTGCCCGCCCCCGTCGACCTGACCGGCTACCGGATCCTGCAGGAGTCGCTGACCAACGTGCTGCGCCACAGCGGCGACAAGCGCGCGTCGGTCACGCTCGACTACGCGGCCGACGCGCTGGTCATCACGGTCACCAACCCGCTCACCGGATCCCCGGGCGACGGCGGTGGGCTCGGCGTTCCCGGCATGCGGCAGCGGGTCGCGGCGCTGGGCGGCGAGTTCACCGCGGGTCCCACCGGCGACGGCCGGTTCGAAGTGCACGCCCGCCTGCCCACCGAAGGACATCCATGATCACCGTGCTGATCGTCGACGACCAGGACCTGGTCCGCATCGGACTGCGCACCCTCCTCGACAACGAGGACGACCTGACCTGCGTCGGCGAGGCCGCGGACGGGCTGGCGGCGGTGGCCGCGGCGCGCGAGCACCGGCCGGACGTGGTCCTGATGGACGTGCGGATGGCCGGCGTCGACGGGCTGGAGGCGACCCGGCGGATCACCGCGGACCCGGAGTTGCCGGACACCAAGGTGATCGTGCTGACCACCTTCGAGGTCGACGAGTACGTCTTCGCCGCGCTGCGCGGCGGGGCCAGCGGGTTCCTGCTGAAGGACACCAAGCCGGTCGACCTGCTCCGGGCGATCCGGCTGGTGGCCGGCGGTGAGGCGCTGCTCGCGCCGTCGGCGACGCGGAAGCTGGTCCGGGAGTTCGTGTCGATGGCACCGAAGTCGCGCCGCCCGCACCCGCAGCTGCACACGCTCACCGAGCGGGAGCGCGAGGTGCTCGGCCTCGTCGCGGAGGGCCTGAACAACGAGGAGATCGCGGAGCGCCTGGTGGTCAGCCCGGCGACGGCCCGAACGCACGTCAGCCGGGCGATGATCAAGCTGGGCGCGCGCGATCGCGCCCAGCTCGTCGTCTTCGCCTACCAGTCCGGCCTCGCCGACTAGCGCGCCCGGCTAGTCGGCTCCATCGTCCACGGAGAGTCCGTCGAGACCCGATCCCAAGCCGCACAGCCGCCGCATGATGTTCGACGGTGCGTCGACCAGCTTGTACTTGTCCTGGCGCTGGACGACCGCCTTGACCAGTGGACTGGCCAGGAACTGCAGGGCATCCTCGATGGCCGTTCGCGACGGCCGGGGCGTCAGCTCCTTCCTCAGTACGTAGTGGAGGTTCTCCGCACTGATGAAACCCTCGGCAACCGGGTCCTCTTCGTTCGCCTCTTGGTAGAGCATGTCGACGAGCCGGGTAAGGATCTTGACGGAGTCTTCGGCGGCGTCGTACTGCTCCTCGACTTCCGCGAGATCGGAGTCGGAGTGCTCGAACAGGCCCTTCAGCTCGGGCAGCGTCAGCGGAGTCTTCTGGTGGCGTTCGAGAAGCCCGATCAGCTCGTCCACGGTCAAGAGCGTGAACTTGTTGTTGGCCGCCCATTCCTTGACCCGGTTCGAGAAGTCGGGGCCGACGACCATGCCGAAATCCGCGCGGTGCTTCCGCTGGTGATCCTTGAGCGCGTCGAACTTGATCGAGTTGTCGCCGATCAAGCCGGTAGCCGAAGCCTTGGCGTCGACGATGGAGCGGAAACTGTCCGCGGCCGACAACTCCACGGTCACGAGAACGTCGGTTCGTCCGCTGCCACCGAGGTGTTCGGAACGGAAGCCGAAGAGTTCGAAGGCCCTCGCCACCGCCTGTTCGAAGTCACTGCTGGTCGCGTCGCCAAGCCTGGAACAGCGCCGCAGATCGGCACTCGTCTGGTCCAGCGCGCCGTGGACCGGCCCATCGACCGGTGACTCCTGCTGCGGAGCGGAGTTCGCCGTGGTCGGCGATTCCAGCAGCAGTTCTTCCGCGAGCAACCGGCCGGTCGGGGTCGACCGGTAGCGGGTCCAATCGACGCGTTCGACCAGGCCCGCGTCGGCCATCAGGCTGAGGCGCCTGCGGATCTCGGTACCATCGATCTGGTGGCAACCGAACTGCTCGTTCGCGACCGCCACGAGTTTCGCGACGGGTGTGGTCGATTCCAGGCACGCGAGGAGCTCACCCACGAACCGGTAGCGGGTGTGCAGGAAACGGACGAGATCGACTTCGCTCCCGGCCTGCAACAGCGTCTCCCCTTCGCGGGTGAGCGCGTAGCGGTTGAAGGAGACCATGTCGATTAGCCGCATGTTCCGGAACGTGTGCATGCTTTGCGTGAAAGAGCTCTTCTTCAGCCCGAGTTGCTCGTTGGCTCGCCGGAAGAGCTCGTCGGTGGAAGCTCCGTTTCCCAGCAACTCGACGAAGTTCCGCATGGCTTCCAGGACCCCCGCCTGGCCGGAACCGGTGGGGCGGCCGGAGACCTTCTGCCCGCGCGGGATGTAGCCGATCAGGACCTTGCGCTCGGCGAGCTTCCGGGAGTCGAGGTCCGCGATCGCCTCGGCCACGCTCGCGCTCGCTTCGATCATCTCTGCCGGCTCCTCGTTGCCGTTGGACCCCTGTCCCAGCGCTTCTTCTGGTTGGCACAGCTCGATCGACGACAAGAAATCGCGGCCTTGTTCGGTCACCACCAAGCGGCTGAAGCCCCAGCGTTCCACCAGACCGAGGCTCTGCAACCACCCGAGCCGTCGAAAGATCTGGTCGGGGCTCTCCCAATTCAGCCCATAGCCCCCGGCCAGCTGAAGCAGGTCGGCGGTTCTGGTTTCGTCGTCCACCGCCGCGAGGAGTTCGCCGAAAAGCTTGACATTCGCATGCAGATGTCGGGCGAGGAAAGCGCTGTCGTCGGACTCGAACCAGTGCCGCGCCGCGTTGGTCGCGACCCACTCGAAGTCCGCGCCCCGCATGACCAAGGCACCTCGGGTGAGCTGGTTCCTGCAGAGGCTGTCGCACGCAAGCGACTTGGGTTCGCCCTGGGCCGACAGGAGCTCGATCCGGCTGCCACTCGGAAGCGGCAGTTGGGAGATGACGCGACGGAGCGGTTCGGTCTGCTCGTTGGCCTTCCCCGGCAGGATCCCGATCGTGTTAGACCGCTCGCGCCACGGCTTCATTTCGATATCCGGGGGCGCCCCATTGGTCATGCGATGTACCTCCGCAAGTCTCCGAACGAGTTCGCGAGAACTTACCAAGCACCGCTGACAGGGTTTTATATTCGTGTCATACGGGAGGCTTCGACGCGCACAGCGGGCCTTCGCGTTCTGCCCCACGGCTTGTAGATGGACAGCACCGTCGCCGCCACCAGCATGATCAGGTGGACGACCGGCAAGGCGAGCAGCAGTCCGGCCGACCACGGCTGGGCGCCGAAGAACGTGCCCCCGTCCCGCCACTCCAGGGCCGGTACGGCGCGACGCACGTACCGGTCTTCCAGCTGCACCGCGGTCACGATCACCGCGACGGTCAGCACCAGCTTCGTCACCACCCAGTAGTGCCGCAGCAGGCCCCACCTGGTGCCCAGCGAGAGCACCACGCCGGACAGCAGCGTGGCGATCGCCAGCGGCGGGAACGCCACGTCGACCGCGTCCACCGCCAGGTACAGGCTCTGCGCGCGGGGCGGAGCACCGGTCAGCACGGCGGCCAGGCCGAGCACCAGCTTGGCCGCCGTGACCCCCAGCCACGCGGACGCGACGACGAGGTGCACCGTGCTCCACAACTTGTAGGCGCGCGGCGAAAGCCGGCGCGAGCCGCGCTTGGTCGATGCAGGCCGGTTCGACACGATCGCCTCCCGTTGGTCCCGCGGCGGTCCGGGCGCCGCGGGACCAACTCTGGCCGGGCTCTCCCGCCGGCACATCGGGCCGCAATCGACTCCTGCCGTACGTCCGTCTGCGTACCCGGTCTGCCACCTGAAAAAGGAGGTTCGCCAGTGCCCGGCGTTGGGGCACACTGTGGCCGTGCTCGTCACCCTCACCACCACGCACCGACCGGCCACCGATCTCGGGTACCTGCTGCACAAGCATCCGCAGAAGGCGCAGACCTTCGCGGTGGCCGGCGGAACGGCGCACGTCTTCTACCCGGTCGCCGCCGAGGACGAGTGCACCGCCGCGCTGCTGCTGGACGTCGATCCGGTGAACCTGGTGCGCGGCAAGAAGAACGACGCCTTCGCGCTGGCCCAGTACGTCAACGACCGGCCCTACGCCGCGGGCTCGCTGCTCGCCGTGGCGCTGGGTTCGGTGTTCCGGACGGCGCTGAACGGGCGTTGCGATGCGCGACCTGAGCTGGCGGAGACACCGATTCCGCTGCGGGTCCGGGTTCCCGCGTTGCCGTGCCGGGGTGGTGCCGAGCTGGCCGCGCGGCTGTTCGAGCCGCTGGGCTGGCGGGTCGAGGCCGCGCCGGTCCCGCTGGATCCGCATGTTCCGGGCTGGGGCGACTCCAGTTACGTGGACCTGCGGCTGTCCGGCGACCTGCGCGTCTCCGCCGCGCTCAAGCACCTCTACGTGCTGATTCCGGTGTTGGACAACGGCAAGCACTACTGGGTCGGCTCGGACGAGGTGGACAAGCTGCTGCGTGCCGGTGACGGCTGGCTGGCCGACCACCCCGAGCGGGAGCTGATCAGCAACCGGTACCTGGCGCACCGCAAGTCCTACGTGCGCTCGGCCTTGGCGCAGCTGGCGGAGTCCGGCGAGGACGAGCTGGACGACGCGATGGCCGAGCCGGCGGTGACCGCAACGTCCGAAAAGGACGTTCCGCTCGCCGTGCAGCGCCGCGGAAGCGTGCTGGCCGCGCTCAAGGCGAGCGGGGCGCGGCGCGTGCTCGACCTCGGTTGCGGTGGCGGCGCCCTGCTGCACGACCTGATCCAGGAGCCGTCGTTCACCGAGATCGTCGGCGTGGACTTGTCGGCCCGCGCGCTGGAGGTCGCCGCGCGCCGCTTCGAGCGGCTGCCGGAGCGCCGGCGCGAGCGGCTCGCGCTGCGCCAGTCCGCGCTGACCTACGTGGACACCTCCCTCGCCGGATTCGACGCGGCGGTGCTGATGGAGGTCATCGAGCACGTCGACCCACCCCGGCTGACCGCGCTGGAGCACACGGTGTTCGCCGCCGCCCGGCCCGGCACGGTCGTCGTCACCACCCCGAACGTGGAGTACAACGTGCGCTTCGAGAACCTGCCCGCCGGTGCTTTCCGGCATGCCGACCACCGCTTCGAGTGGACGCGGTCGCAGTTCCGGCAGTGGGCCGGCGGCGTGGCCGGCCGGCACGGCTACGCGGTCGAGCACCTGCCCGTCGGGCCGGAGGATCCGCAGGTCGGGGCGCCGACGCAGCTGGCGGTGTTCACCAGGACGGCGGTGGCGTGATGCGACTGTCCATTCCGGACATGGCGCTGGTGGTGCTGATCGGCGCCTCCGGCTCGGGGAAGTCCACCTTCGCGCGCACCCACTTCGCGCCGACGCAGGTGCTCTCCAGCGACTACTTCCGCGGTCTCGTCGCCGACGACGAATCCGACCAGTCGGCGAGCGCGGACGCCTTCGACGCGCTGCACTACGTCGCGGGCAAGCGGCTGGCGGCCGGGCGGATCACGGTCATCGACGCCACCAACGTCCAGCGCGGCTCCCGGTCCACGTTGATCGAGCTGGCGCGGAAGCACCACGTGCTGCCGGTCGCCATCGTGCTCGACATGCCCGAGTCGGTGTGCCTGGAGCGCAACGCGGCCCGCCCCGACCGGGATTTCGGCGCGCCGGTCGTCCGCCGGCACCGTGCCGAGCTCTGCCGGTCGCTGAAGTCGTTGCAGCGGGAGGGTTTCCGGCGCGTGCACGTGCTGCGCAGCGTCGAGGAGGTGGCGGCGGCCACCATCGAGGTCGAGCCGCTGCTCAACGACAAGCGCGCCGAGACCGGGCCGTTCGACGTGATCGGCGACGTGCACGGCTGCCGGGCCGAGCTGGAGGAACTGCTCGAATCCCTCGGCTACGCCATCGAGCGCGACGACGAGCGGCGCGCCATCGGCGCCGCGCACCCGGAAGGCCGGCGCGCGGTGTTCGTCGGCGACCTGGTCGATCGCGGCCCGGACACGCCCGGCGTGCTCCGCCTGGTGATGGGGATGGCCGGGGCCGGGACCGCGCTGGTGGTGTGCGGCAACCACGAGCAGAAGTTCGTCCGCGCGTTGCGCGGCCGCAACGTCAAGATCGCGCACGGCCTCGCCGAGTCGCTGGCGCAGCTCGCGGCCGAGCCACCGGAGTTCCGCAAGCAGGCGGAGGAGTTCTGCGACGGCCTGGTCGCGCACTACGTGCTCGACGGCGGCAAGCTCGTGGTGGCCCACGCCGGGCTGCCCGAGCACTTCCACGGCCGCGCGTCGGGAACCGTGCGCAGCTTCGCGCTGTTCGGCGAGACCACCGGCGAGATCGACGAGTTCGGGCTGCCGGTGCGCTACCCGTGGGCCAACGACTACCGGGGCAAGGCGATGGTGCTCTACGGCCACACTCCGATGCCCGAGGCGGAGTGGGTCAACGGCACGATGTGCCTGGACACCGGCTGCGTCTTCGGCGGCAAGCTCACGGCGCTGCGCTATCCGGAGCGCGAGGTCGTCTCGGTTCGGGCGCACCACGTCTGGTACGAGCCGAAACGCCCGCTGCTGCCGCCCGAGGAGCTGCCCCCGGCGGCGGATTCGGTGTCGCGGCGGGAGCCGCACGTGCTCAACCTCGACGACGTCGCGGGCCGCCGTTCGGTGGAAACCCGGCACCACGGGCGGATCGCCGTCCAGCCCGAGCGGGCGGCCGCGGCCCTGGAGGTGATGAGCCGCTTCGCGATCGACCCGCGGTGGCTGCTGTACCTGCCGCCGACCATGGCGCCGGTGGCCACCTCGAACCGCCCCGACGTGCTGGAGCACCCCGAAGAAGCCTTCGCGGGCTACCGCGCGGCCGGTGTGCAGGACGTGCTGTGCGAGGAGAAGCACATGGGCTCGCGAGCGATCGTGCTGGTGTGCCGGGATTCTTCGACGGGCGCGTCCAGGCTCGGCATCGACGGTCCGGGCGCGGTGCACACCCGCACCGGACGGCCGTTCTTCGCGCCGGACCAGACCGAGGAACTGCTCGGCCGCGTGCGCGCGGCCGCTGCTTCGGCCGGGTTGTGGGAGGAGCTGTCGACGGACTGGCTGCTTCTGGACGCCGAGCTCATGCCCTGGAGCGCGAAGGCGCGCGGCCTGATCATGGACCAGTACGCCGCGGTCGGTGCTGCGGCGTCGGCGGCGCTGCCCAGCGCCGTGGAGATCCTGGCCGCCGCGTCGCAACGCGGCGTGGACGTCGCCGAACTGCACGCCAAAACCGTTGCGCGGGCGGCGAATGCCGACGCGTACCGCGAGGCGTACCGGCGGTACTGCTGGCCGACCGAGGGGCTGACCGGTGTGCGGCTCGCGCCGTTCCAGGTGCTGGCCGCCGAGGGCCGGACCTTCCACGACCGCGAGCACGGCTGGCACCTTTCGGTGGCGGACCGGCTCGTCGGCGCCGACCCGGAGCTGTTCGCCACGACCCGCAGGCTCGCCGTGGACACCATCGACCCGGATTCGACGGCGGCGGGCGTCGCGTGGTGGGAGGAGCTGACCGGCGACGGCGGCGAAGGCATGGTGGTCAAGCCGGCGGCGAACGTCACCAGGGGTCAGCGCGGCCTGGCGCAGCCGGGCGTGAAGGTGCGCGGGCGCGAGTACCTGCGGATCATCTACGGGCCCGACTACACCGAGGCGGCGAACCTGGAGCGCCTCCGCCAGCGGTCCCTCGGCCGCAAGCGCGGCCTCGCCACCCGCGAGTACGCGCTCGGCCTGGAGGGCCTGGAGCGGGTCGCGAGGGGCGAGCCGCTGTGGCGGGTGCACGAGTGCGTTTTCGCCGTGCTGGCCCTGGAATCCGAGCCCGTCGACCCGCGGCTGTGAGCCGGTCACGCCCCGAGCGGCCACCCGGCGTGCTTCGCCGCGGCCGAGCTGTGGCCCGCAGTCTGATCCGCGATCACTGGCCGATCGGGACGAACTTCGACCAGGCGGTCTCGCTGAGCTTGGTCTTGCCGTCCCAGAGCTCGACCTTGAAGCGGACCTCGCCCTTCTCGCTCAGGTCCAGGTTGCAGTCGACCGGCGGGCCTTCCGCGCTGTTGTCGTCCTTGCACTCGTCCTTGCGGCCGTAGTCGGTCTCCGACAGCGTCTTGACCCACATGCCGTCTTTGCTGGTGTCGTGCGCGAAGAGGTGGTCGCCGACCGCTTCGAAACAGCCGGTGCCGCGCTCCGCGCCCTCGTAGCTGACCGACTGGCACCACTTCGTCTGCGCCGGTGTCGCCGGCGGCGTCTCCGGATCCTCCGCCGGCTCCTGGGTGTCCGGTGCCTGCGTCGCGGTGTCCTGCGCCGGCGGCGGGGCGGGCGCGGAAGACGGCGGCGGGGGCGGCGGCGCGCTGGACGTCGGCGGCACCGAGGTCTGCACCGCGCTCGTCTCCGGCAGCAGCGGCGACGGGTCGCCGACCGGAATCGCCTGGCCCGGCTCGTTGTTCATCGTGGTCGCGAAGGCCGCCACCCCGGCCACGGCCGCGACCACGCCGACCCCGGCCAGGGCGTACACCCAGCGCGCGCCGCCCTTTCGCTTCGGCGCCGCGGGCAGCGCGGCGAACTGCGGCGGGATCGCCGTGACGCTGGTCAGCGCCTGCCGGGCCGCCCTCGCCAGCTCGCCCGCGCTGCCGAACCGGTCGGCCGGGTTCTTCGCCATGCCGCGCGTGACGATCTGGTCGAACTCGCGCGGGAGATCATTGCGGACGCCGGTCGGCGCCGGCGGCGCGTGGTTGAGGTGCGCGTTGATCAGCGACGCCGCGGTGTCCCCGGCGAACGGCTTCGCGCCGGTCAGGCACTGGTACAGCACGCAGGCCAGCGAGTACACGTCCACCCGGTGGTCGACCGGGCCGTCGTCGAACCGCTCCGGCGCCATGTAGGCGAGCGTGCCGACGGTGTAGCCGGTGGAGGTCAGCGTCGCGGAGGCGCGCAGCGACGCGGCGATGCCGAAGTCGACGAGGTAGGCGAACCCGCTGTGGCTGACCAGGATGTTGGACGGCTTGACGTCGCGATGCACCAGGCCTTCCTGGTGCGCGGCGTCCAGCGCCTCCGCGACCTGCTCCAGCACCGCCACCGCGTCCGCCGGGCGCATCGGGCCGTGCGCGGCGAGCAGCGACCCGACGTCGCTGCCCTCCACCAGGCGCATGTCGAGGTAGAGCCGGCCGTCGATCTCGCCGTAGGCGTGGATCGGGATGACGTGCGGCTCCCGCAGCCGGCCGGCCGCGTGCGCCTCCCGCTTGAACCGCTCGCGGAACTCCTCGTCGGCGGCGAGGTTCTCGGCCAGGAGCTTGAGGGCGACCACGCGGTCGTGACGGGTGTCGTACGCGCGGAGGATCTCGCCCATCCCACCCCGCGCGATCAAGCCATCCACCCGGTAAGGGCCGAACTGCCACTTCACGGTGCGTAACTCCTCAAGACCGACATCGGCCGTCATCCTATTGGGTGAGTCACAACGGCGCCGAACACCCCGAGTGCCGCACCCTACCGCGACCTACGGAAGCGATCCGGTCACCCAGTGCCGCCGGTGAAGTTTCCGCTACGAACCGACACCGACCGGTGCGCCGGGCGACCCGGGGCTGCTACAAGAAGTGGATCATGTTCGACCACCCGGCTGCGGAAAGGACCGGTCCACCGATGTCGACCGACGGGACGAACGCACGCAAGATCGATCGAGGCGAACCCGAGGGCGGCTGCCCGGTCAGCCGCGGTTCCGACGGCGTCTGGACGATCCGGGGCCACGCCGCGGCACGCGCCGCGCTGCGCAGCACCGACACCGTCCAGGCCGGCCTCGGGGTGGAGACGGTCGAGAAGATGCCCGCCAAGATCCGGCGCCCGGTGCTGTACCGGGACGGCCCGGAGCACCGCGAGCACCGGCGCCAGACCGCCAAGTACTTCACGCCGCGCCGGGTGGACGAGAGCTACCGCGAGCTGATGGAGCGGGTGGCGGACGCCCAGCTCGACAAGCTCCGCGGCGCCGGGCAGGCGCAGCTGTCGGACCTGAGCTTCACCCTCGCCATCGACGTGGCGTGCGCGGTGATCGGGCTGACCGAGAGCCGCCCCGGCCTCCAGCACCGGCTGGAGCGGTTCTTCCCGGAGGAATTCGGCGAACCGGGCTTCACCAGCCTCAACGGGCTCTACTGGATTTGGCGGCAGGCCACCAACTGGTCCGGGATCTACTTCGGCGACGTCCGGCCCGCCGTCCGCGCGCGCCGCAAGCAGCGCCGCGACGACCTGATCTCGCACCTGCTGGACGAAGGCTGCTCGTCGGCCGAGATCCTCGGCGAGTGCATCACCTTCGCCGCCGCCGGCATGGTCACCACCCGCGAGTTCGTCAACCTCGCCGCGTGGCACCTGTTCACCGACGAGCCGCTGCTGGACCGCTACCGCGCCGCCGAGGAGCCCGAGCGGCTCGCGATCCTGCACGAGCTGCTGCGCCTGGAACCGGTCGTCGGCCACCTCAGGCGGCGCACCACGGCACCGGTCGAGCTGCCGGCGGAGAACGACGAGACGGTCACCGTGCCGACCGGCGAGGTGATCGACATCCAGGTCAGCGCGACGAACACCGACCCGAGCGCGATGGGCGACCAGCCGCTCGCCGTGTGCCCCGCCCGCCCCCTCAACGACGCCTCCGCGCCGGGACTGTCCTTCGGGGACGGTGCGCACAAGTGCCCCGGCGCGAACATCGCGATCATGGAGACCGACGTCTTCCTCAAGAAGCTGTTCGCCCTCCCCGGCGTGCACATGAAGAAGGAGCCGCGCGTCGCGTTCAACGACGCGATCGGCGGCTACGAACTGCGCGACATGGTCGTGGCGATCCCCACCTCGTGAAGCCGCTGTGCGGGGCGTCCATGACCCGGGCGCCCCGCACAGCGCTTCGGTCTCACGACGTCCGCGTCAGCGCGCGCATTCCGTCGATGAGCATCCGCAATCCCTGCTCGAACGCCTCGGGGCCTTCCGGCGGGCCGCCCTCGCGGATCGCGGCCTCCAGGACCGGCAACCGTTCCCGAGGAGCGGCCTCGTCTTCGCGGTCGCGTCGCCCCCGGCGCTCGTCCGCACCCGACTCCGCCCGGTTCCGCCGCTCCTGCGCGGCCTGCTCCTCCAGGACGAACCCGGTGATGTAGTGCCCGATGGCGATGACCGCGCGCATCGCCTGGACCGGGCTGAACCCGAATTCGGTGAGCACTCCCAGTTCCGCGTCGAACATCCGCGCCGCCGCAGGCCCCGGGCTGGTGCCCGAAACCAGCCGCGCACCGTCGCGGCGGGACAGCAGGAGGCCGCGGCGCTCGTGGGCCCGCCGGGCGATCCACTCGGGCCAAGGCTCGCCGTCGAGTGGTCCCGCCGTCCCCTGCTCCGCCTGAAGCCGCTGGGACATCAGGTCCAGCAACTCCTGCTTGTCGCGGAAATGCCAGTACAGCGCGGGCGACTTGACGCCCAGCTCGGTGGCCAGGCGGCGCACGGTCAGGCCGTCCAGCCCGACCTCGTCGAGCAGGTCCAGGGCCGTCGCGACCACCGAGTCGCGTTCGAGTCCGCCGCGCTTGGCATGGCTCAGATCCTCCACGGCTTGACAGCTTAACAGCGCTAAAGCTAGCTTAGCGCTGTTAAGGATTTAGCACCGTTAAGGAGACCGATGCCCACGCGTCCCGACCGGGTCACCCGAGCCCTGCTCGCCTGTGGTTTCGCCCCCCTGCTCTTCATCGTCGTCATCCTGGTCCAGGGCGTGCTGCGCTCCGGCTACGATCCGCTGCACCACTGGGGCAGCGAGCTCAGCCTGGGTGACCAGGGATGGATACAGATCGCCAACTTCATCGCGACCGGCGCCTTGACGATCGCCTTCGCCGCGGGAGCGCGGCGCGCACTCGCCGGCGGGCGGGGCTCGGCCGCGATCCCGGTCCTCACCGGCATCCTCGGCCTGTGCCTGATCGTCCAGGGAGTCTTCGTCACCGACCCCTACGTCGGCTATCCGGTGGGCAGCCAGGGCACCGCCGAACCCACCCTGCACGGCTGGGTGCACGGCCTGAACATGTTCCCGACCTTCGGCGTGCTGACGGCCGCCGTCCTCACCACCGCCTACCGCTCCGCCCGGCGGCCCGGCGAACTGGCCTGGGCCGTCGTCAGCGTCATGGCGGCGATCCTGATCCCCGCCACCCTCTACATGGCCGCCGCCGCGTTCGACATGGACACCCAGACGGGCCAGTACCACGGCGTGTGGCAACGAATCAGCCTGGGCATCGTCGGTGCCTGGTACGCGCTGTTCGCCGTCCGCCTCCTCCAGCAGGGCAGCAATCCCCAGGTCGAGCGCCGCAGCAACGAGAAGGTCCCCGCATCCAGCTGACGGGAATCCTGGTCACTCCCAGTGGATTTCGCCGCCGCCGACGGGGACGCCGAGCGGTGGCGCCCCCCTCGTTCGTCCCGGATCAGGATTCCGGTGCGTCGCTCCCGGCGGGAACGGCGATCGGCCGCAGCCGGGCCCACACCACGAGCGCGGCGGCGAACACGAGCATGCCGATGCCCGAGTAGAGGTTGATGTTGATGCCGCCGGACTTGGTGATCTCGTCCGCGCCGTCGGTCGCGCCGACGACGACCAGCACCGCGCCGAAGATGCCGAACAGCAGCGCGATCACGGTGCGGATGTCGAAGGCACCCGCGGTGCCAGAGGTCTTCGCCATGTCGGTTCCTCCTCAGCCGAAGATGATGTTGAGGGCGATGATCAGGACCAGCGCGATCCCCGCCAACAACCCCGGACGGCGATACCACCCCGCGTCCTCACCACTGGTCGACGCCTGCAAACTCGCCCGCGGCGTCAACCCGTACACCAACCCCACCAACTCCGCCTCCGGCTTCGGCCGCGTCACCAACGACACCACCACGCTCACCACGATGTCCACCACGAACGCCACACCCGCACCCACGAAACTCGCACCCTGCCCCGGCAGATCCAGCACCCCGGTCTCCGACAACCCGAACACCACCACCGCCGACACCGTGCCCAGCACCAGACCCGCCCACCCCGCATGCGGCGTCATCCGCTTCCAGAACATCCCCAGGATGAACGTCGCGAACAACGGCGCGTTGAAGAACGAGAACAACTGCTGCAGGTAATCCATCAAGTTCGAATACCCCGCCGCGATGAACGCCGTACCCACCGCGGCCAGCGTCGCCCCCACCGTCACCCAACGCCCCATGCTCAGGTAATAACCATCCGCCCTGTCCCGCACCACATAGGACTGCCAGATGTCATACGTGAACACCGTGTTGAACGACGACAGGTTCGCCGCCATCCCCGCCATGAACGACGCCAGCAACCCCGCCAGGGCGATCCCCAGAATCCCGTTCGGCAGCAGATCCCGCATCAACAACAAGATCGCATCGTTGTAATCCACACCCCCACCACCGGACCCACC